>CAYWIP010000064.1:0-15810 GCA_964458395.1 uncultured Ruminococcus sp. | reverse complement strand
CGGTGTGGAGCGGGGGAAAACTTGGAGATTATATCAAAGAGTTACCTATCGCTATTCAATGTTTTTTGCTTCGGGAGCGCTGAACGCCAACGCGTACGCTGCATCGGCAGCGGGATTCTATGTAAGCGGAACGACCCTCCGCGACGCAAACGGAAATGCGTTTATAATGCGCGGCGTAAATATCGCGCACGCATGGTTTCCTTCGGACACACAGGCTTCCATCAAAGCCGCGGCTAACCTTGGCGCAAACACGGTAAGAGTTGTTCTTTCCAATGGTGCCAAATACAACAAGACGTCCTACAACGAAGTGGCAAATATTGTGGAATGGTGCAAGAGCAACGATCTTGTATGCATTCTTGAGGTTCACGATGCAACGGGCAGCGACAGCACCTCGGAACTTAATAAAGCGGTAGATTTTTGGAAAAGTCTTAAGGACCTGCTCAACAACAACCGCAAGTATGTTCTTCTCAACATTGCCAATGAATGGTACGGAACATGGAATGGCGCGGCTTGGGCAGAGGGCAACAAAAACGCAGTTCGCACACTGAGAAGCTCGGGTATCAAGAACACCCTGATCGTTGACTGCGCGGGCTGGGGACAATACCCCGATTCTATCCGCTACTACGGCAAGGACGTATTCAATGCTGACAGCGAGAAGAACACAATATTCTCCATTCATATGTATGAGTATGCGGGCGGAGATGCGGCGACCGTTAAAAACAATATCAACAACTCCCTCAACATCGGCGTTCCCGTAATCATCGGCGAATTCGGCTGCTATCATACTAACGGCGATGTTGATGAAATGACTATCATGAGCTACTGCAAGAGCAAGGGCGTTGGATACCTTGGCTGGTCATGGATCGGCAACGGTTCTGACTGGAGCTATCTTGACCTTGCGGCGGACCGCGACGGCAAAAGACTGACCGACTGGGGCAACACCCTTTTTAACAGCGTCAACGGAATTAAGAGCACAGCTTCAAAATGCTCCGTATATACAAATGGATCATCTTCCTCAAACACAAATAATAACGGCGGCGTGCTCGGTCTGGACGGCACTTACTACATAAAGAACAAAAACAGCGGTAAATATCTCGATGTTTACTACGGAAGCGCGGACAACGGTACAAATATTCAGCAGCATGATTTTAACGGCTGCCATGCGCAGCAATTCAAGCTGGTAAGCGACGGAAACGGCTATTACAGCATACTTACGGGCAGCACCGATTTTAAAGGCGGTCTGGACGTTACCAATGCCAGCAAAGCCGACGGCGCGAATATTATTCAATGGTCAAACCGCGGCGGCGATCATCAGAAATTCCAGCTTGTAAAAATCGGCGACGCGTATGCGATAAAGACCAAAATATCCAACTGCTACTCCGCTATTGAGGTTTACGCACACAGCAAATCAAGCGGCGCAAATGTTAATCAGTGGAAATATCTCGGCAACAACAATCAGCTCTGGTATCTCGAAAAATGCGGCGGCACAAGCAGCTCCGGAAATTCCGGCAGTTCTTCGTCAAGCGGCAGTCAGGGCGGAAGCTCATCTTATGTATCGGCATTCTGGGGCAAGGCAAGCTGCGGCGCTTGGGAGCAGGCAGTATGCATTGATACCGCAAAGAGCGGCGGCTCATTCAACACAAATTCGATCACGTCCAATTGCCATTTCTATGTTGAATACTCCGGATCGAGAAATGAGATCGAATTGATTTTGCAAAGCTGGTCCGGCGGCGCGGAATGGGCAAAGGTTCAATCATTCGAGAACGGCTCCGCAAACGGTCATTACTACGCAAAATACAGCTACAATGACATGGTAAAAGCATTTGGCTCCGATTTCGGCAAGCTCAACAGAATAAACGTCGGGGCAAAGAATGGCAGCATTACGGTATATTCTGTGTGCTGCAGCTATTCATAACGCCATAACGCCAAAGCGATCATTATTCATTTTTCGGAAGACTCCTCAAACATAATAATACCCCATATAGGAACCGCACGCTTTTCCGTGCGGTTCCTTCATTTTACGCCTCTAGCCCTAAGCTGTTTTCCGATATTTTATCCCGCATACAGGTAAGCGCAAAAAAGTTTACCCCCCTTGACAAAAAGATTATTTTGTGTTATAATATCGAATACAAATTCAATGAATCTCGATTTAACAAGGTGATCATATGACGATTCGTGACGAGCAGAAGGAGCAGCGGCGCGTTTTGATATTCAACAAAGCGATAGAGCTGTTCGCGAAAAAAGGGTATGCGGAAACAAAAATCGGAGATATTGCAAAGGCTGCCGATATGAGCGTGGGGCTGATGTTCCACTATTTCGAGTCCAAGGAAAAGCTTTTCGAGGAGATAGTCCGCTATGGCGCAAATGCGACGAACACTCCGCGGGAAATGAACTTTGAAAACCCTCTTGATTATTTTGAGGGATTTTTAAAGGTTATGTTCCAATACGCCAAGGAGCAGCCGCGCACAATGTATCTGTTTGTGATAATGGGCAGAATACAGCGCGGCGAAGGAATCCCTCAGCACATCAAGGAAATCGCCGAAAGTGTCGATCAGATCGAGCAGTCGGCGGAGGTAATAGCGGCCGGGCAGCAATATGGTTACTTCCGCAAGGGCGATCCATACCTGCTTGCGTTCACATTCTGGAGCAGCATACAAGGCATTATGGAAAGGCTTGCCGCCGCGCCCGAAATGTCGGAAAACGACAGATTTCCGGAAACCGATTGGATAATCGACATACTAAGGGGCAGCGGATAACGCTCCGAATTGAATCTTTCACAGGTCATACGGCGCAAAGGAAACCTTACGAAGAGCTTGGAGGAGCTTCTTCGGATAGATAAAGGCTGTGCAGATCTCTGCACAGCCTTTTTTATAAATTTCTGAACACCTCTTGATTATTGGGCTGCTCACTCACGGACCGCCATAATTTGGTTATCAGTTATTGTTGCCCTTATACTCGGAAAGCTCGATCTCTATGTCAACTTCCCTTTCTCTGCCGAAGCTGTCGGTTCTGACAACGGTAACGGTAATGATATCACCGGGCTTCTTGCCCGCAAGTATCTCGCTTATCGTTGTGGTGGTTCCGTCCTCGTCGAATACGTCCTCGCCGTCGATCGCGACTATGGTATCGCCGACTACAAGACCGCTCTTGGCAACCGCCATATCGCGGTTGATCTCCGCAACCAGCAGACCCGCCGTCATTCCGCGGAACGAAGCCGTGTACTCGTTAATGGGATTGTAGGAGATACCGAGCACGGCGCGTCCCGAAACGTAGCCTTTGGTTATCAGATCGTCGATAACGTCGCGCGCCTCGTTGATGGTTATCGCGAAGCCGAGACTTTCGGCATAGCTCTCAACATACTTGGAATTTACAACGCCGACTACCTCGCCGTACATATTAAACAACGCGCCGCCCGAGTTGCCGCTGTTGATGCCGGTGTCGGTCTGGATAGAGGACAGACCGCGCGCGCTGTCGGATATCTGACGGTTAAGTCCGGAAACAATTCCCTTGGAAACGGAGGTTTCCAGTCCGAGAGGATTGCCGATTGCGATAACGTCGTCGCCGAGATGAAGCTGATTGGAATCGCCGAGAACTGCCGCGGTGAGGTCGTTCGCCTTTATCTTCAGCACGGCGAGATCGGTATCCTTATCCGTGCCGATAAGCTCCGCGTCGTAGGTCTCGGACTCGGAAAGCCCCGTCTGCGGATCGGTGCTGTTGACCTTTACGGTGTATGAATCAACGTCCTCAACGACGTGGTTATTGGTCACAATGTAGCCGTCCTTGGAGATGATAATGCCGCTCGCCGAGCCGTAAAGCGTACTCTTGCCGCGCGACTGGACAAACACCTCAATGTAGACTATGCTGTCCTGAACAGCCTTGACCAGATCTCTGGTGTACTTATATGTTCCGTCGGAATTGAACTCCGCCTCGGAGTTTACGTTGTGGTTTATGGAAACGCCCTGCTGAAGCTCGTTCAGCGTGGGGGTTGAGTTGCTGTTGTCCGAGTTAACGGGGGATATGTGGTCGGAGCTGCCGGGATTCTCATTGCCGGAAACTATCGCCGAATTCATGGACTTGCCCGCGAGGAACGCTCCGCCAAAGCCCGCGCCGCCGCCAACTATCGCGACTGCGGCTATCATAGCCATGACCTTGAGCGTCGCGCCCTTGTGCTTTTTGGGGGGCTGCTTCTGTACCGGCTGAGCCTGCACCTCGGGCTGCGTATCGGTCGTTTCGGTGGAAAATTTCTGTACATTGTCAAATTCATTAAAATCGTTCATATCAATTCCTCCTATAAAACAGGCTATGCTGTTGTTTTCCTGTTATGTCTAGATTATAGCCCCCTATTGTGAATAACGCGTGAAGTTATTTTGAATAAATAATTAAAAGAAAATGATTTTAATTTACTTATTTTTCCTGTTTGATTATCTTGTCCACAGCCAGCGCCAAGGCACATTCAAGCCGCTTTCTTTGCAGCTCGCAGGAGAGCCTGTGCGGTTTGCGGCAGTCGCCCTCGTAAATGAACGAATTCGCGTTGCAGCCGCCCGAGCAGTAAAATTTCGCCCAGCAGTCCGCGCAGCCCTGCTTGGAGTAGAGGTGCGTTTTCGCGAAGTAGGTCTTGATCTCGTCGTTGAACGTTCCGTCGTTTAGGTTGCCCATTTTCCACTTGTCTATTCCCACAAATTGGTGGCACGGGTAGATGTCGCCGTGAGGGTCAACGGCAACGTAATCGTTTCCGCAGCCGCAGCCGCGCAGTCTTTTTATCGCGCACGGACCTTGGTCAAGATCTACCATAAAATGGAAAAAGTTGAACTTCTTTTCTGTGCGTTCGGACATTATCTTGCAAAGACGGTCGTACTCCTCGAAAATGCGCGGAAGATCCGCTTCGGTGAGCGCATACGGCTCCTTTTCGTCGGTGACTACCGGCTCGGCGGAAAGCTGTTCAAAGCCCAGATCGCGCATATGAAGCACGTCTTCGGTGAAGTCAAGATTATACTTTGTGAATGTCGCGCGGACATAATAATCCTTATCGCCGCGCCCCGCTACCAGCTTTTGGAACTTCGGCACGATAACGTCATACGCGCTCTTGCCGTTGAGCGTCTTGCGGATGCGGTCGGTAGTTTCGCGGCGTCCGTCCAGCGACAGTACGCAGTTTGACATCTCACGGTTTATGTAGCCGATCTTTTCGTCGTCCAGCAGAACGCCGTTCGTCGTTATCGTAAAGCGGAAATTCTTGCCGTGCTGCTTTTCTATCGAACGCGCGTAATCCACGGTCTGAACCACGGTATCCCAAGCCATAAGCGGCTCGCCGCCGAAGAAATCGAGTTCGATATTCTCGCGGTTTGCCGAGCGCTCGATAAGGAAGTCGATAGCCTTTTTGCCCATTTCGGGCGGCATTATGCAGCGTTCGCCGCCGAAATCGCCCGTCTGCGCGAAGCAGTACTCGCAGCGGAGATTGCAGTCGTGCGCGACGTTAAGGCACATGGACTTGACGGGGCTTTTCACCATAGTTTCGGAATACTTTTCGTAATCATCTTTCGCGAATAAAGAGCCTTCGTTATACAATTTGTATAGTTCGGAATAGGTTTCACGAACGTCCTCCTCGGGATAAGCCGAAAGCTTTGCGGGAAGTTCCGCGGGCATTTCCTCGGGCATGGGCGCGCTTATATGATCCAGCATATCGTAAGCGCAGTCGTCGAACACATGCACTCCGTTGCTGTCCGAATCCAGAACTATATTATATCCCAACTGTTTAAACTTATGAACCATTTATAAACCTCAACAAATCAAAATAATAGGGCGAGAAACCCCGCCCAAGATCTTTCCGAAAAGCGATCACTTAACGGATTCACATTTCTGATTGGCAACCGTGCAGGAAGTCTTGCAAGCGGACTGGCAGGAACTCTGGCACTTGCCGCAGCCGCCCTTTTCGGCGGAAGCCTTCAGGTTTGCCTTATTGATAGTTACTATGTGCTTCAATGGGAACACCTCTTTCAAATAAATTGCGATAAACGCTATTATTTATTATAACATATAACGGGAATTTTTTCAAGGGGTTTTACGATTTTTTAGTATTATCTTTTTCCACAGCATAAACGTTCCGCTCAACATAAGCCATCATACGGTTATATCTGAAAATACATATCACCGTCAATCCGATCTGCGCGGCAATCGTCAAAATGGTTTCCTTAAGCCAGAGCCCGAGTACCACAAGGACGGCGCACACCACCGTCTGCAAGGTCATCTCAAAGGCGTGTTCCTTTTTCCACTTTTTGGTAAAGTAATCCTTCTTTTCCTCAATAGAGAAAGGGCTTTCATCCAGCACGGCTTTAAGATTTTCCTCGGCTGCCCGCTTTTCCTCGCCTTGCTCCAGACGCTTGCCGCTCAGAATTTCATTTATGCTTACCCCGTAGAACTCCGACAGTTCCATAAGCATTTCCACGGGCGGCATATAGTTGCCGTTTTCCCAGCGCGAGATCGTTTTGTTCGACGTGCCTATTTTTTCCGCGAGCTGCTCCTGCGTCAATCCGCGTTCGTGACGAAGCGCCGATAAGAATTTTCCTGTTTTTACGGTATCCATAACCATCACCTCACAAGAATATTATAGCGGATATTCGTTAAAATGTACAGGACACAAAACGCGAATGGCACGGCGGCGCGGACGGTTGCGATAAAATTATCCCCGAAGCGGCGGTCCGGGGATAATTCTTTAATCGTCAAGCGGCGTGCAGCTTATCATATACGCCTTTTTGCCCTCCCACTCGACCTCGGTCGCCTGGGCGCTTATCCGTTTGTTGGTCACGGGGCTTGTCATTTCAATGGCGCGGCTTCTGCCCGTTTCGCGGAGTTCGCGGATAGGACATCTCGGGAATTTCATCGTGCCGCAGATAGCGTCGCTGCACTTCATTCCCAGCTTGCCTTTGCCGACGCTTCTCTCGGTCATCTTGTTGAGATAGAGCAGCTTCTCGGTCTCCGCGTCGACGATATACAGCGCCTGCGGATAGTTGTCGAGAATGGATTTGAGCGAGTTTGCGTAATTCTGCGTCTGTGTTCTCGTGCGCGCTCTCAGCAGGAATAACGACAGCACCTTCGACAGGAACACCAGCGAATCTATCTGCTCCTGCGTCCAGAAACGATTGCTGCGGCATTCGTCAAAGCCGACAAAGCCCTTGAACTTTCCGTCCTCGACTATAGAACACTGGAGCATGGACTTTATGCCCTGTCTGGCAAGTATCTCATACTGTTCCCGACCAAGCTCGTTTATGTCGTGGCAGTAGAAAATCCCGTCGTCGTTCATATTTTCACGGTAATTTCCCCCGAGATCCTCATCGTAGGATACCATTCGCAGATTGTTGATTTCGGGATCTACTCCCTCGCCGCACCACTCAAACGTATTGCAGCAATATTTCCCGTCCTCGGTGTCCTCGAAAATGTACATACGGCTTACGTCGTAGGTTTTTCCGACAAGCTCGAGCATCTGATTTATTCCCTCGTCAATATCCGCGCTTGTGTACAGGGCGCTGAAAACGCGCATTATCACCGAAGCCGCTCCCTCGGGATTGCTGCTCAGCACAACGTTTGTTCTGCCCTGCTTTACCGCTTCCTCGGTACGGTAGCTGCCCTCGTCCATTGTGTAGCGGTCAAACATCACCACGCAGTTCTTGCCATGGTTTTTCGCCTGATAAAGCGCGCTGTCCGCCTGCTTTAAAAGCTGACGATAGCTGCGGTTGTCGGGATTTACCGCGGCTACGCCGACGCTGCTCTTCACGCCGCCCGGCATGGGAACTTCTATCTCCGTAACGCGCTCGAGTATCTGACTGCCCTTTTTCTCGGCGAGCGCCGCGGTCGCGTGCGGCATAAACACGAAGAACTCGTCGCCTCCGTACCGCCCGACGATATCCGTATCACGGAACGTGCTTTTAACGGTAGACGCGAATTTTTTCAGGAACTCGTCGCCGAACATATGCCCCAGACTGTCGTTTATGCTCTTGAAGTCGTCCACGTCTATCATCAGCAGCGCGCCGCCCGTGCTGCGCTCAAGCTCCGCCTTGATAAGCTCCTCGGTGGTCGCCTTGTTGTAAATGTCCACGCAGAGCGAGTCATACATTGCTTTTGCCTGAATAGCGTCAAGACGCGCCATTTCGTCGTCTACGTCCTCGATCTTTCCGATTATCTCGAAAACGTTTCCGTCCGTGTCGCACAAGCTCTTGAGGAACGCCTTGTAGCGCCTCGGGTAGCCGTCGGCGTCTATCTTAACGGGTATCTCGCTCGTGCCGGGCTTTTCGGACAGAGTTTTCAGCAGCGAAGCAAATCCGGGTCGGAAGCTCGGCTGAATAAGCGTGAAGCCGTCGGGATTCTCGCCGATATGCTCCACGGCGACAAACTCGTTTCCGCTCGCATAGCTGTGCCGCAGATAGGAAAGCTCGTCTTTCGCTGGATCGTAGTTGAATACGATAGTTCCCGTTTCCTCGAGAAGCACCTGATACATCTGCTCCTGAACCGCGGCGCGGCGCTGATTTTCAACTCTCTCGGTAACGTCGGAGATAGCCGCGTACATAAGCGTTTCCCCGTCCTCCTCGAGAATACGATATTTTGTATTCAGCCAGAAGCGCGTGTCGTCCGCCCGCAGACTGTTGAACGTATATTCGCCCTCCGTGCCTGTTTCCATGCTGTTGTTCTGCACAAACTCGCGCATGGAGAACTCTGCCGCGTCAAAGCTGCCGTTCTTTATTCTGAATATCGAAAAGATGTTGTCGCTGAGGTATACGGGCACCGGTTCGCCGTTTTCTATACGGAAAATGCCCACTCCTATCGGGATATGACGCACCGTTCTGCGGAGAAGCTCGTCGGTCTTTTCCGCCTTCATTCTCGCGGTGACCTCATTATGAACAAGATTTATCGTACAAAGAGATTTTGTGATATTTCCGTTTTTCGTGCGGGTAAGCGTTATTGTAAGCCTGCACCATTTAAAGCTGCCGTCCGCCATTTTCAGTCGGAGAATTACCGATTCCGAGCCGTCGGAGACGTACAGTCTTTCAAGGAACTCCGAGAACAGCCTCTTGTCGTCCGGGTGAACTATAGGCGCCTTGCGGAACTCGTTCGCGTCCACAAATACGTTGTCGTTAAGGCTCGCCGCCCAGTACTCCTTGATAGACGGCGAACAGAACGTTCTCCCCGTAATATGGTCTGACTCAATGACGGTGGTGTGCGTCTGCTCCGCAACGAGCTTGTAAAGACGGTCGGTCTCCGCGACCTGCGCCGAGGTAAGCGAGTTGTCAAACCTCGCCTTATCGCGGCTGAACAGCATACAAGTATCGTTTCCCGAGCGCACCATGACCATGCCGAAGGTGTGATACTCGCCGTCGCCGAACGCGTCCAGAACACGGATCTCGCCGTAAAAATCGGTGAAGTCGGGATTGGCGGAGGGCGCGCCGTATACCTCGTTAAGAAGTCCTCTGTCATCGGGGTGGACATATTTCTCCGCCCACTCCGACGTAACATAGCTCAAGGGAAGCGGTCTGGCACTTTGCGCTCTGTCGGGAAAGCGGCGGCTGGATACCATTTTCGTTGTTCTCATGCGGTAGTCCAGCTCGAAAACCTCATCGTAAAGACCCGCCGCAGCGTTAGCCATACGCTCGGCAATGCGGTTTTTGGCAAGGGCGCGCTGTCCGGTAACGTCGTTTACCGCCACTACATAGCTGCCTCCGACATTTGTCGCGATAAGACGGATACGGACAATCCTGCGGCTTCCGTCCGAGCATTTTATGCGAATATCTCGCTGCTCGACATTCTCGCCGATCACCATAGCGAGCATTGACGGCAAGCGCTTGCTGCCCTTGTGAACGTCAAGTATCTCATATAATCCGTCGTTGGCGTAGGCGACTTCGACCGAAGAGCCGGATGTTCTTATCAGCGCGATGCCGCAGTCGAAGTTCCTGACGATAGCCTCCAGCTTCGCCTTGTTTTCATAGTGCTCGGTAACGTCGTTGAAAGCTATGCAGAACTCCGAATTTCCAAGCGCGATATGAGTTCCGTCAAGATAGAGTATCCCGCCGTTTCTGCCGTATCTGCGGACGGTCGCGCGGACTGCCTTTCCGCTCTCGGAGGCTTGCATACAAGCTTTCTCGGAGAGCTTCGCGTCGTCGGGGTGTATCCTGCTCCACACATTGCCGCTTTCGTTGAAGCTTTCGGGAGTATAACCCATAACGCGCTTGTAGCTCTCGTTGACGCGCAGAGGCTCAAGCCTGCCGTCCACAAGCCTGTATATTCCGTATCCGTCAAACGCCTCGTCGGCGAGCTTTTCTATCAAAGAGTGATCGTTTTCCATGTAAATCCGAATCCTATCTATATAATTTATGTGCTTGATTATTTCAATGTAAGTGCAGCAGCCGCGACGCTGCACGGAGATAATTCAACGACCGCGCCGCCGTTTTCCGTTTTAACGTCAAGCGGCTTTATAACAACGTTTTCGGAGTTTTTGAAATCGTTTTTCGCGTGAACCTCGCCCGTGAGGATCCGTCCGCTTGCCGCCGCGATCTCCCCGAACGCCGTACCGATATCCACATTAAATGATTTGTCAAGCGAACAGTTGGAGAGAGTTAACGTCACCGTGCCGTCCTCCGCTATGCTTGCCGATTGTGAAACGCATGGGATATTGCCGTCCGCAGTCTCGTTCTCGACGTGGCTGTAGATGAGCTGTGCGTCCTGATGCTCCTTGTATAGGTCGAAAACGTGATAAGTCGGGGTCTTTACCGTCGCCTTTCCCTCGGTGAGCAGTATCGCCTGAAGCACGTTTACCGCCTGCGCGATATTCGCCATATAAACGCGGTCGGAGTGCGCGTTGAAAATGTCCAGATTTATTGCAGCCACGACAGCGTCGCGCATGGTGTTCTGCTGATAGAGGAAGCCCGGATTGGTTCCCGGCTCGACGTCGTACCACGTTCCCCATTCGTCAACGATAAGCCCGACCTTGCGCTGCGGGTCGTAGCGATCCATAATTCCGCTGTGCCGCGTTATCAGCGTTTCGATATGGCGCGTTCGGCGGATAGTGTCGTAGTACTCCTCATTGGTGAACTCGGTCGCGCTGCCCTTGCGCTCCCAATTGCCGGTCGGAACGGTGTAATAATGCAGAGAAAGTCCCTGCATTCCCCAAGTGCCGATGTTTTTCATGCAGACGTCCGTCCAGTTGTAGTCGTCGGCGCTCGGTCCGCACGCGATCTTGAACAGCTTGTTTCCCGAATACTCACGGCAGAATGTCGCGTAGCGGCGGTAGTTGTCGCAGTAAAACTCGGGGGTCATATTGCCGCCGCAGCCCCAGCTCTCGTTGCCAATGCCGAGATATTTCAATTTCCACGGCTTTTCCCTGCCGTTTTTGCGGCGAAGCTCCGCCATTGGCGAAATACCGTCGAACGTGATATATTCCACCCACTTTGCGAGCTCTTCGACGGTTCCGCTGCCGACGTTTCCGCTTATGTACGGCTCGCAGCCCACAAGCTCGCAGAAGCGTAAAAACTCATGCGTGCCGAAGCTGTTGTCCTCGACCACTCCGCCCCAGTTGGTGTTCACCATTTTCTTGCGCTCCGACAACTCGCCGATACCATCCTGCCAATGGTACTCGTCCGCGAAGCAGCCGCCCGGCCAGCGCAGCACGGGGAGCTTTATCTGCCTGAACGCCTCGATAACGTCCCTGCGGTAACCCTCGATATTCGGTATATCGCTGTCCCTGCCGACATAAATGCCGTCGTAGATACATCTTCCGAGGTGCTCGGAGAAGTTGGAATATATTTCTTTATGTATTTTGCTCCTTATGTCGAGCGGGTTTATCGTTAACTTTAAGGTTTTCATTGTATATTTCCTTTCGGCGAATATAATTATAATTATATTTATTTTACAATAAAATCAAAGAAAAGTCAAGGAAAAATACGGATATTGGAGCATAGCGAGATTTTTTCCACATAATTGTACATAAATGAGGTTTTGCGTTTGTCAATTTTGTTTATTCGGTGAAGTCAGGTTTGTAACGCGTTACACAAATATTACCGAATGTATATTTGACGGGCACTGCAGGCTTTGTGAACAAAAAATAAAAATTCGGCGAAAAAAGAAATAATCTATTGACAAGAATTGGCTGTTTAGGTATAATAATTATAATTAAGCATAAGAAAGCCCCGTAACACAATCATGAACGGTACAGGTAAACAAAATGGAATTTCCCGTTGAACTGCGGAATAAAATAAATACGCTGCTTGAGCAAGAGAATATGCGCGAGCTGTCCGAGGCGGCGGAACGGCTCTCGCTGCGCTACCGCGACGAGCGCGGCGGCGGAAAGCGCTCAGCCACGGAGCGGCTCGATATTCTGGCATACGCCGCGGTGAGAATGCCCGCGACGTTCGCCGCCGTGAGCCGTGCGCTGGAGCTTTCCCTGGAGTGCTTTGACGGGGAAGTGCATTCGCTTCTGGACGTCGGCGCGGGCACGGGCGCGGGAGCGATAGCGGCTTCGCTGCTTACGGACTGCGCGGAGATAACGTGCGTTGAGCGCGAGGAGAATATGATATCGCTCGGACGGGAGTTTTTCGGGTGTATGGGTATTTCGGGCGAATGGATAAAACGCGACATTTCCCGGGGCATTACCGAAAAAGCCGATCTGGTGATATGCTCCTACTGCCTGAACGAGCTTCCCGAAGCGCGGCGCAAGGCTGTTGTTTCGGAGCTTGCGAACGCGGCCGGAAAGCTGTTGGTTATCGTCGAGCCGGGTACTCCGAACGCGTTTTCGGGTATGCTGAAAACGCGCGGGCAGCTGTTGCAATGCGGAATGACGATAGCCGCTCCGTGTCCGCATAACGGCGATTGTCCGCTTCCCGAGGACGACTGGTGTCACTTTACGGCGAGGGCGGCGCGTTCGCGGATACACAAGCAGCTAAAGGGCGCGGATGTTCCCTATGAGGACGAGAAGTTCTGTTTTCTCGCTGCCGCGAGGGAGAACGCTCTGCTGTGTACGGGGCGGATACTTCGCCGACCGTTTATCGAGCCGGGAAAGATCACGCTGAAAATATGCTCGGAAAACGGCGTTTCGACCGAGCTTGTTACAAAGAAGGATCCGCGCTTCAAGGCGGCGCGGAAATCCGATACGGGAGATACATTTTAGATAAAGAGGTGCTTACATTATGGATATAATTTTGCTAAAAGTTGACGAAAAGCTTACATGGGCGGAGCTGGAGGGCTATTTGGGCTGTCTGTCCGGAGCGCGCCGCCGCGGGATATTGAAGAAAAAGTGCGAGGGCGACCGCATAAACGCGCTGCTCTCTCAGCTTCTGCTGCTCTCGGAGCTTACCAGGCGGACGGGGCTGCCCATGCGGAAGATAAAGTTCGAGTTCGGCACTCACGGAAAGCCTTATCTGAAAAGCGGAGGAGTGCAGTTTTCGCTGTCGCACACGGGCGGAGCGATATGCGCGGCGTTCTCGGACAAGGAGGAGATCGGCGTTGACGTTGAGCGCAAGGACAGGCGCGTCAACGAGGTCATGTACAAGCGTGTGCTGTCTGATGAGGAGGCGTTCCACATGACCTCGAACGGAGATTTTCTGCGGTTCTGGGTGCAGAAGGAGGCGTTTCTGAAACGGCTCGGCATCGGCATAACGCGTGACCTGCGGGGCGTGAACTCTCTTGAGCTGCCGGATACTACGGCTATTGACTTTGACGAGTACTTCATAGGCGCGTCGGGCAAAGGCGCCCGGGACGCTCAGGTACGGGAGATAGCGCTCGGCGACGTTCTGGACAGGTATGTGCTTACGGTATGAATAAACGCACCCGCTGCCTGACGGGTGCGTTTTGGTTTATTTGTATATGCTGAAGGTCGTTTCGCGTTGTCTGTCGTCATAAATGATATGGATAAGCATACCGTCTTCCAGAACGGTATCGTCGCCGACGCACTCAATGTTGTTATTATAATCGTCTTTACTGCGGTATAGATGAATTTCATTCATGCGTTTATAATCGTCGTGTTTCGCGATTTTCGATATAAAATCGCCGAAAGTTTCGGATTCGTGTGCAAGACTGTCAAGACTTACCGAAAAATCACTGCAAGGACCTTCGCCTATAAACTTCCAAGAATTTTCAAAAAGAGTGCCCACGTAATACCTATACCAAACGCCGTCCTCCAGCGTGACTTTTATGAACATATCTTGCTCGATAGCGCCCTCGGTAACGGGTTCTCCCGTCTTTAAATACTCGATCTTGTCGGTTTTTTTGGTAACGCTCACCTCTGAAATCTGTCCGTCGTTTATCTCCGCGATACGGCTTTCAAGCTCCTCGACCGTCTGCGCGCTTAACATTATATGCCGCAATTCGTCCTCAAAGCTTCCAGCGGGCAGCTTTATCTGGGTTATGTCGGGGAATTCCCGGTCAACGGTGAGCTCCGCTTCGCCGGTTTCGGAGATATCGCTTGATTCGGAGATATCCGATGAACCCGTCGACTCGGAATTTGCACCGCTGCTTGACGGGGTATCTATACCGCCGATACGGAGCTTCACCACCGTGAAAACGACGATGACCAGCACCGCGGCGCATGCGGCTAACGCGATTATCTCCTTTATCGGGGATCGGCGGGGCGCGTATTCTATCTCAATTGGCGAATCGTCCGTGCGCTCCGCGTCGTCGATAAGCTTATCGTCTATTTCGTTGATAAGCAAAAACAATTTGTCCGCTCTCACAGCTCAAACCCCTCCTTTTCCAGATATTCTTTAAGTCTGCGGCGCGTTCTGTAAAGCGACACGGATATCTTGTTTTCGGGAACTCCCAGCCGCTCCGCGATAGCCGAAACGCTCTCGCAATGCCAATATCTCAGCACGAACGCCCGTCTGTGGAGCTCGCCGCACTTCCACAGATACTCGTTGATCTTCTCAATGATCTGCTTGTTTTCAAATTCACTTTCAACGCTGCTGTTGTCGGAAATACATTCCTCCAGCTCGTCGTAAATGAGCGTGATCTCACCTCCGCCGCGCTTGGCTGCGGTATTTGCGCGGAGCATACTCACCGCAACACACTTTACTATCTTCCCCACGAACGCCTTAAGAATGTTGGGACGAGCGGGCGGGATCGCGTCCCATGTTTTGAAATAAGCGTCGTTTACGCAATCCTTTGCGTCCTCGTGATTGTACAATATCCTTTCCGCAAGCGAAACAAAATACCCGCCGTATTTTTTTGAGATCTCGTAAAGTGCCGTTTCGTTGCGCTCCCAGAAAAGCCGAACTATCGTATTGTCGTCCATTCGTTCACCTCCGGTCTTAGTTTATCAGAATTTCTTCTTGTATAACGGTTTCGTTTTTGAACGGCAATTCCGCATCAATTGCGATCATTGCGTTCTCTCTGTCGTAAACCGCGTCAGGAACACGGCTTTTGGGCGCTGACTCTTCATCATTCTCGGAACGCAATTCGCTGTTGCCGCCATTATCGAGGATCCACTCCCCGTTCGATAAACCGTTTTTCGGGCAAATCACTTTCTGCCCTTCTGTAAATAGGTTCGCAAAAACAGGGAGAATCTGTCATCCTTTTGTTTTTTTTATTATTATATCACTTTTTCCAATGCTCTGCAAGTTTTTGAGCACGATATTTCACACTTTTGCTTCGTTTGAGAAATTTTCGTTTTGGAGGAATTTTCTTAAAAAAGCCCTTGACAAATAATAAAAAAAGTGCTATAATTATTACTGTTGTTAAGGATGTCCGGCAACAATATGCGCCAGTAGCTCAGCTGGATAGAGTATCTGGCTACGAACCAGAGGGTCGGGGGTTCGAATCCCTCCTGGCGTGCCACACAGGAAC
>CAYWIP010000063.1:0-15909 GCA_964458395.1 uncultured Ruminococcus sp. | reverse complement strand
TGCGGCGCTTTACCTCGTCGCCGAAGCCCTCGCTGCGCGTTTTCTCGTACATATCGGTGAGGTCGGTGAAGCTCTCGGTGCGGTAGCCGTACTTTACGCCGTCAAAGCGCGCGAGGTTCGAGCTTGCCTCCGCCGAGGAGATGATGTAGTACGCGTTCAGAGCGTATTTCGTGCTGGGAAGCGAGATGTTCACAATTTCCGCGCCCTGCTTTTCAAGCTCCTTGACTGCGTTCATTACGGTTTCCTTAACGGAATTGTCCACGCCCTCGCCGTAATATTCCTCGGGGATACCGATTCTCAGACCCTTAACGTCACCCTTGAGCAGCGCGGTGAAGTCGGGATATTCGCGGTCTGCGGAGGTCGCGTCCATATTGTCGTGACCGCAGATAACGCTGTACAGCATTGCAGTATCGGTGACATTTCTGCCAAGCGGTCCTATCTGGTCGAGCGAGCTTGCGAACGCCACAAGTCCGTAGCGCGAAACGCTGCCGTAAGTAGGCTTCAAGCCGACTACTCCGCAATAGGACGCGGGCATTCTGATAGAGCCGCCGGTATCCGAGCCGAGCGAGATAACTGCCGAGCCCGCCGCGACAGCCGCAGCCGAGCCGCCCGAGGAGCCGCCCGGAACGCAGTCGAGGTTATGCGGATTATGCGTTTTCTTGAAGTATGAGTTCTCGGTGGACGAGCCCATTGCGAATTCGTCCATGTTCAGCTTGCCCGTTACCACCATGTCTGCGGCGTTGACTTTCTTCATAACGAACGCGTCAAACGGCGGAACGTAATTATACAGCATTTTCGACGCGCAGGTCGTCAGCAAGCCCTTTGTGCTGATGTTGTCCTTGATTCCGATCGGAATTCCCGCCAGCGGGTGAAGCGTTTCCTTTGCTCGTTTTTCGTCGACCTCGCGAGCCTTTTTCAGCGCTTCTTCGCCGCATACCGTCAGATACGCGCCGACCTTTTCATCGGTTGCCGCCGCCCTGTCGAGTACGGACTTGGTAAGCTCCTCGCTGCTGCACTTCTTTTCCCGAAGCATTGTCGACAGCTCGTGAGCCGAATATTCGTAAAGTTCCATTGTTCAGTGTTCCTTTCTCATTCTACTGTCTTGGGCACGACTACGCAGCCTGCCTGCATTTTGGGCGCGTTCGCCAGAAGCTCGTTACGCGTGAGCTTGTCCGTTCCTTCTATGTCCTCGCGTAGCCTCATAGGGTGTTCGGGGTCAAGACCCGACGCGTCGCCGCTGACCTCGGGGAGCTGCTCCACCATTGCAACTATGCTCTCCATATCTTTCTCGAATTTCGCCAGTTTATCATCCTCGATACGCAGACGCGCGAGCTTTGCTAAATGCTGTACATCAATAGCCATATTTATATTCCTTTCTATTCGTTTATCATATTTAAAAACTGCTCCTCGGTGAGCACGGTGATACCCAGCTCGTTCGCCTTGGTGAGCTTGCTGCCCGCTTCCTCGCCCGCTACAACGTAGCTTGTCTTTTTCGATACCGAGCCGCTGCACTTGCCGCCGCGCTTTTCGATCATTTCCTTTGCTTCGTCGCGCTTTAAGGTCGGGAGCGTTCCCGTCAGCACAAACGTCAGACCAGCCAGCTTGTCCGAAACCTTTTGCTCGGAGTAGCTCATATTCAGACCCAACTCTTTAAGGCGGTTTATCAGCGCCATTCTGTGCGGCTCGCGCATTGCGTTATAGACCGACTGAGCGAGAATATCGCCGAAGCCGTCTATCGCGGCGATCTCATCGGGTTCTGCCGCCATTATCCTGTCCATATCGCCGAACTTCCGGCAAAGCAGCGTTGCCGCCTTTTGACCTATTCCGCGTATTCCCAGAGCGAAGATAAGTCTGTCAAGCTCGTTGGTCTTGGACTTTTCGATATTATCAAGCAGATTTTGCGCGGACTTTGTTCCGAAACGCTCCAAAGCCGTCAGATCCTGCAAATTCATTGTGTACAGATCCGCGACCGTATGAACGAGATCAGCCTGCACAAGCTGCTCAACAATAGCTTCACCAAGACCGTCGATATTCATCGCGCCGCGCGAGGCGAAATGCTCTATCGAACGCAGAAGCTGCGCGGGGCAGTCGGGATTCTGACAGCGGATTACCGCCTCATCCTCGTCGCGGACAGCCTTTGCGCCGCACACGGGGCATATATCGGGAATGAAATACGGCTCGGAGTTCTCCGCGTGAGATACCGACCTGACTACCTCGGGGATTATGTCTCCCGCTTTACGGACGATTATCCTGTCGCCTACGCGGATATCACGCTCGGCGATGATGTCCTGATTGTGCATCGTCGCCCTTGAAACGCTCGTTCCCGCAAGCTGAACGGGGTCGAACAACGCAACCGGAGTAAGCGCGCCTGTTCTGCCGACGTTTATCTCGATCTCGCGGAGGGTAGTCTCCTTTTCCTCGGGCGGATATTTGAACGCTACTGCCCATTTCGGCACCTTGGACGTCGCGCCTATCTCCGCGCGGAGCGCTATGTTGTTCACCTTGATGACCGCGCCGTCAATATCGAACGGGAGCGAACGGCGCATTTGTCCGATCTCCTCGATACGCCGCACTATTTCGTCGGCGGTTCGGCACACGCGCACATCGGGGATAACGTGAAATCCCAGACTTTCAATGTACTCCAGCGACTCGGAATGGGTCTTGAACTCCCTGCCCTCCGCACGCTGAATGTTAAAGCAGAATATGTCCAGCTTGCGCGAGGCGGTTATCTTGCTGTCCTTTTGCCGCAGAGAGCCCGCCGCCGCGTTCCGGGGATTTTTCGGGAGCGGTTCGCCGTTTTTTTCCTGTAACTCGCACAACTCCGCGAAGCTGGACTTTGGCATATACACCTCGCCGCGGATCTCGATAAGCGAAAGCTTTTCGGGAATGTTTAACGGTATAGTGCGGATCGTTTTGAGGTTTGGCGTGATATCCTCGCCGATAAAGCCGTCGCCGCGCGTCGAGCCGAGCGTCAGCACACCGTCGCGGTATTCGAGCGAAACAGACAAGCCGTCTATCTTCGGCTCGACCGTAAATTCGTCCGCGCCCTCTTTTTGAACGCGTTCTACAAACTCCCTAACATCGTCCTCGCTGAAAACGTCCTGAAGACTTCCCATCTGAACCTCGTGGCGCACCTTTGCGAACGTGTTCTGAGCCGTACCGCCCACGCGCTGTGACGGCGAATCCTCCGTCAGCAGCTCGGGGAATTCCTGTTCGAGACCGCGCAGTTCGCGCATAAGCGCGTCGTACTCGTCGTCCTCGAGGGTCGGCGCGTCTAAGTCGTAATAGTTGTGGTTCGCCTTTTCAAGCTGAATTTTCAGCTCGTCTATACGTTTTTTAGCTTCGTTTATTTCCAAAATTATCTCTCCTGTTTTCAATCTATGACCGCGCCGAAATCGTTGAGCGTTCCCGCGAGATCTCCCGACTCGGTAACGACATGAGTGTACGCCTCGGGAACTCTGCCGACTATGACCGTTTCCGCGGCGATTATCGTTGTCGAAACCGGAACGCGCGTGGAAAACCCCGGAATGATCGCGTCAACGTCCGCGTTTATCTCGATAACTATTCTGTGCAGGGTCTGGTTTATCCCGGCGGAGGTGAACTCGCTGATGATCGAGGTCGTCGCGTAGCCCAGCGGCTGAACGCTCATTCCGACGTTGAAGCCTCTGCCGTGCAAAAGCTGAACGCCCGTGAGTGTACCGATCGGAATCTCAATATTTATCGCCGACAGCCGCTCTATCTCGCGTTCAACACGCTCGGCGACCTCGGTTTTCAGGCGGTTGATGTTCATTACATTGCTTTCAACGGAAATGACCTCGCCGTCGTTATTTGTCGATAAATTGACAAGACTTGAATATTCCGCGCCGACGCGGTCTATTTCGGCGAGAACCGCGTTGTTGATAATGCGCGAGACCGTTTCATGGCACTCGTAGGCGTTCACCGTTTCGACTATCGGGCGGAAGCTCAGGTCGGCGATAAAGAACAGTCCTATCAATATCAGCGCGAGAGCTATCAGCTTCAAGCCCAGTCTGCGGAAAAATCTGCGCGTTTTAGTCATCACAACTCACCCCTTCCCCTATTTTATGTTTATTAAGGAAAAAGGTGAATTATGGCTTTGTCCTAAACATCGCTTCGCGATGTTTTAGCGTTTTTTTCGCCAAACTTCGTTTGTCGAAAAAATCCGCAGGTTTTCTAACTGTTAATAAAGACCTCAAACGCCTTGAACGCCGCGTACACGTCCGTCTTCGCTGTTATCTCGAACGGCGCGTGCATACTCATTACGGGAACGCCTACGTCGATAGTGTCAACGTTGAGATTGGCAATATATGCCGCGACCGTTCCGCCGCCGCCGATATCGACCTTGCCGAGCTCGCCCGTCTGCCAGATAACGCCCTTGCTGTCGAGCAGCCGTCTAACCTCGCCGACAAATTCCGCGGACGCGTCAGAAGTGCCGCTCTTTCCGCGCGAACCCGTGTACTTGGTAACGCACACGCCGCCGTTCAGCACACAGGCGTTGTTCTTCTCGAATACGTCCGGAAATGTCGGATCATATGCCGCGTTAACGTCGGCGGAAAGACATCTCGAATTGGAGAGTACCTCCCTGCCGCGAGCGCCGAACGCTGCCGCGAGGTCGGCAATAAAGTACTTAAGATACGCCGAGCGAAGACCCGTGTTGCCGTCCGAGCCTGTTTCCTCCTTGTCGGTGAGGATAGCTACCGCCGTTCTCTTGACCGACTTCGCGTTCAGAATTGCCATTAGCTCGGTGTACGCGCACACTCTGTCGTCCTGACCGTAACCTCCGACAAGGCTTCTGTCAAAGCCGATATCGCGCGCCTTGAACGCGGGAACAGCTTCAAGCTCCGCCGAGAGGAAGTCGCCCTCGGTTATGCCGTATTTCTCGTTCAATATCATCATAAGGCTGAGCTTTACGCGGTCGCTTGCCTCGTCATCCTTGAACGGGCGCGAGCCTATGATTATATTCAGCTCTTCGCCGCGGATAAGCTCTGTCGTCGGACGCTTATACTGCGCGTTCGCGAGGTGCGGGAGCAGATCGGAAACGCAGAATACGGGGTCGGTATCGTCCTCGCCTACCGTTACGGTTATCTTGGTTCCATCCGCCTTTATGATAACGCCATGCAAAGAGAGCGGAACTGTCGGCCACTGATACTTCTTGATACCGCCGTAGTAGTGGGTCTTGAAGTAGCCTACATCGTCCTTTTCGTAAAGGGGATTCTGCTTCATATCAAGACGCGGAGAATCAATATGCGCCGCAACGAGATTTACGCCGTTCTCGATAGGCTCTTTGCCGATTATCGCGAGTATTACCGACTTTTCGCGGTTCACATAGTATACCTTGTCGCCCGCCTTGTAGGTCTTGTTCTTGTCGAACGGAACGAAGCCCTTTGCCTTAGCCTCGCGCTCAATGAACACGGTCGCCTCGCGCTCGGTCTTTGCCGCGTCGAGAAACGCCTTGTAGCCCTCGCAGAACTTGTCGCACTTCTTTATTTCCGCGTCGCTCATACGCAGATACGCGTTCTTCTTTTGCAGGAAAAGCTGCTCTTTAAGCTCTTTCGCCGTGGTTTCCTTTTTTGCCATAGTAAATCTTCCTTTCAATCATTTATCGTAAAGCTTGATATACATATCCATAGCTTTAGTTATCTTATCGACATAATGTGCGGTGTCGGGTATCGGGATAACATCCAGATGAACGCCGTCCTTTGAATAGCGGCTGTCCTCAAGCCATTCGTTGACCCCTCCGCGCCCCGCGTGATATGCCGCCGCGACAGCCTCTACATTGCCGAATTCCTCATAGAGATAGCCCAGCAGCCTGCACCCGAAATCGATATTTGTTTTCGGGTCGTACATTTCATAGTAGACCGTGTCCTCATCGTCGGACTTGAACTTAATCCAGTCGAACGTGTCCTCCATTATCTGCATAAGCCCGCGCGCGCCGACGTCCGACACCGCGTCGGAGCGGAAACCGCTCTCGGTCTTTATCACCGCATACACCAGATATTTATTGATATGATTTTCCGCCGCGTACTTCTCGACATAATCGCTATACCTTAACGGATACGTTTTTTCAAGATAATACCGATACCCGAAATATCCGATTACGCCGAGTATCAGCGCCATTATCAGTATTATTATAATTACCGGAGCCGCGCTCCGCTTTCGTCTTGTCTGTCTGCGCCTGTTCATTTGTCGCCTTTCATTTTGTCTATGATCTCCGCGGTTCTGTCAATAAGCTCCCGCAGAGTGCCGTTGTTCTCTATATTGTAATCTGAGCGCTCCTTGAAAAACTCCGAGCTATGCTGCGAGAAAAGCCGCTCATGCGCTTGCTCGGAGGTTATTTTATCACGCTCCATAATACGCTCCGCGCATTTGTCCGTGTTTGCCGTAACGCTCACGATCTTATTGCAGACCATTTCAAGTCCGCTCTCGAACAGCGTCGGCGCGTCCAGCAGAACATTACTTTTTGCCGACTTTATTGCGCACATTATCTTATTTATAATGTACGGGAAAATTATCCGCTGATATTGCGCGCGCTTTTCCTCGTCGGTGAAGATGAGCTTTGCGGTCGCCGTGCGGTTCAATGTGCCATCAGAATTCAATAAATTCTCCGAAATGCGCTGTGATATCTCGCCGAGAAATCGGCTGTTTTCGGCTGTTTTCCGCGCGATAACGTCACAATCGATAATATCAAAGCCGCTTTCCGCGAACACCTTGCAGACCGTGGACTTCCCCGCGCCGCTCTGCCCCGTCAAGCCTATTATCATAATATTTGGCAAATTTACCATTATTATACCCTTTATTCAATTTCTATGACCTTAAATCCCGCCGCACGAAGCAGCCGGTTATACACCGCAAGCCCCATTCCGCTTTGCTCGGGCATTTCAACGAGAACGGTCTTTGCGCCCAGCTCGTCCGCCTTGCGCAATAACGCGAACAGGCGCTGCGCCTGTATATCGGGTGTACTGCCGTAATCGAGAAAAACTCCGCGCTCGGCTGCTCCCGCGCCTAAAGCCAACAGTGAACTCTCGTACCGCGCACGCTTGGCGCAGTACTCCTCGAACTTTTTGCCATGAGCATTGACAACGTAAACATCCGCTTTCGGGGAATAGTGCTTGTATTTCATTCCGGGCGAGAGAACGCGCTCGTTCTTTTCCGGCTGCGCCATGACCGCCTTGTCAACCTCTACCTCACCGAATTCCGACAGCATTTCCGCCGTAATTCCTCCGGGACGCAGAATGTGTATCTTATCGCCCTTAAAGCAGATGACTGTGCTTTCCACGCCGACAGCACACTCGCCGCCGTCGATTATCAGCGGTATTCTGCCGTTCATATCCTCGAAAACGTGCCGCGCCGTCGTGGGACTGGGCTTCCCCGAAAGGTTAGCCGAGGGTGCCGCCAACGGAAACCCGCACTTGCGTATTATCTCGCGCGCCGCTTCGCTTGCGGGCATTCTCACGGCTACCGTGTCCAGACCGCCGCTTGTAACGCCCGGAATCTTGTCCGACTTCGGAAATATCATTGTCAGCGGTCCTCCCCAGAACCGCTCCGCAAGCGCCTTCGCGGTGTCGGGGATCTCCCTAACGAGCGGCGGGAGCATTTTCATACTCGAAATATGCACGATAAGCGGATTGTCCTGCGGTCTGCCCTTGGCGAGGAATATTTTCCGCACGGCGCTTTCGTTCAGCGCGTCCGCCGCGAGACCGTAAACCGTTTCGGTCGGTATCGCGACAAGCTCGCCGTATTTCAGCAACTCGGCAGCTTCGAGAACGCTCTCTCTGTTGTACGGCACAAGCCTTGTTTTATCGAAGGTCATCGACCCGAAAACCGGTTCGCGCCTTATGTCATACTCCATTTTCTTACCCCTGTTTCAGCAGCTTTGCGGAATAATCCGCCACGCGAAGCGCCTCAAATACCTCGTCGCAGCCGCCGTTCATCATGTCGTCAAGCTTGTACAGCGTCAGCCCTATGCGGTGATCGGTAACGCGCGACTGCGGAAAATTGTACGTCCGTATGCGCTCCGAGCGGTCGCCCGTGCCGACCTGTATGCGGCGCTCCTCGGCAATCGCGCTGTCACGCGCGGTCTGCTCCGCTTCATAAAGGCGGCTGTACAGCATTTTCATCGCCTTGTCCTTATTCTTCATCTGGGAACGCTCCTCTTGACATTCAACCACAAAACCGCTCGGATTGTGAATTATCCGCACCGCGGACTCGGTCTTGTTGATGTGCTGACCGCCCGCGCCGCTTGAACGGAACGTCTGTATCGTGAGATCGGCGGGGTTGATGTTCACGTCGACCTCCTCGACCTCGGGAAGAACCGCGACTGTCACCGTCGAGGTCTGTATGCGTCCCTGCGACTCCGTTTCGGGAACACGCTGGACACGGTGAACTCCGCTTTCGTACTTTAACTTAGCATATACACCCTCGCCCTCTACCCCGAAGCTTATCTCGCGATAACCGCCAAGCTCGGTGGGATTGCTGCTCATAACGTCTATTTTCCAACCCTGCCGCGCCGCGTACATCGAATACATTCTGAACATCGAATTCGCGAAAAGAGCAGCCTCCTCGCCGCCCGCGCCCGCGCGTATCTCCACGATAACGCTCTTGTCGTCGTCCGGATCCCGCGGAAGAAGCAAAATCTTCAGTTCCTCTTCCAGCTTCTCCATATCGGCTTTCGCGGCGAGCATTTCCTCCTCCGCCATTTCACGAAGCTCCGCGTCCGCCGACGTGTCGTCAAGAACGGATTTCGCGTCGGCGCAGCTCCGTTCCGCTCCGAGATACTCCTTATATTTGTCTATAAGCGGCGTGAGGTTTTTATATTCTCGCATAAGCTCCGTGTACTGTTTATTGTCTGCGACCACCTTCGGGTCGGAGAGCTTTACGTTTATTTCGTCGTACCGGGCTTGCGCCAAACCAAGTTTTTCCAGCATAATTATCCTCCGTAAATTTAAGAATCATCAGCAGAAAAACGTTGCTAACCCTTTTCCTCCGCGATTTCGCGGATAACGGACTTTATCTTCTTTTCGCACTTTGACCGCGCGGTCATAAACGTATGCCCGCAGCCCATACACGTCAGCTTGAAATCCGCGCCCACGCGAAGTACTTTCATGCGGTTGCTGCCGCAGCCGGGGTGGTTTTTCTTCATCACAAGAATATCGCCTACGTTAATATCCACAATATCGCCCCTTTCACACATAATCATACATAATATAGTATAACACATTGTCGTCCGATTTGCAATATTGTACCGTAAAATTTTCAAAAATTTGCCTGAATTTCGAGTAAAATATTATTTTTTTGGAAAAAGGGGTTGACAAATCGCTTTTTTTTTGGTATAATATCAACGTTGCACAATTGATCCACTAGCTCAGGCGGTAGAGCACCTGACTTTTAATCAGGGTGTCCCGGGTTCGATTCCCGGGTGGATCACCATAAATCGCACCGTTAAGCCAAATATTAAGGACTGACGGTGCTTTTTCATTTTAATTCCGGATATAAAAAAAGCTGCACTTATCTACGTGTAGCTTTTTTGTTTCAGTATTCCTTGTTGTCCTTTATAAGTCGCCGAATATAGGCAAACGTTTCATCCTCGCCCTTTTCGGAGAGCATTACAAGCAGCTTTTCCAGCAGCGCCGAAGTTTCGGGGTGAATTTTACGGTGAGTCTTTCCGTGATAAAAATATTGCAGCGCGGAAGCATCCGTGTAGTTCTTCCCCTGATAAATTTTGCTCGCGGCAACCCTGTCGCAGAACATCTCGACAACGTACCGCAGCGGCATTTTTACGGGCTCGACCTGACGCGTTTTCGGGTTGTAGTCCGTCCAGTACTCGAAATGATGACGGTTGCGCCCCTTGTGATGCATCCACGCGAGCGAATACCCATAAGCCTCGCGCTCACCCTCGTTCGGTGAACGCGTTCCGAGGTAGAACCGCGCGCCCGGCAGGAACTCCGTCGGCGAGTACTTCGACAGATCGTGAAGAAGTCCCTGTCGGAATATCCCCGCCCTTGCACAGTGCGCTATCACCTTGTGGCGGTGCCTGGTTATCGTTTTAAAATGCTTGAACGCCGATTTTAAAGACATAATAAGTTAAATTGCCCTTTCGGTATTACTCCCGATAAAGTCCATTGAAAACGGGGCGCAGCTTCCTATAAAGCAGCACCGATACGACAGCAGCGATGAATCCCTTTACAAAGGTAAACGGCATATTGAAGATGATCAGGCAGTCCATAAGACTGTCAACGCTCGGCAGAATTATTTGATACTTACCGACGAGCTCTTCAATAGGCGCGCCGAACGCCATGCTGTATGCGGGAAAAACAAGGAAATAATTCGACGCGATGCTCACCAGAGCCATCAGCACCGCTCCCGATATACAGCCGATCACCGCGCGGAGAGTCTTTGCGCTTTTGTGCGCAAGCAGACCCGCCGGAAGCACCAGACACGCCGAAAGTATGAAGTTCGACAGCTCGCCGACGCAGCCCGTCTTTGTGGTGAAGCACCCGAAGATGTTCTTGATAAGGCACACCGACACGCCCGACACAGGACCCATAGTCAGCGACGCGAGCATTGCGGGAACATCCGAAAAGTCGAAGGTCATAAAGCTCGGCATAATCGGCACCTTGAAGCTCATAAGCTCCGCCAGCACTATCGACAGCGCCGCCATAAGCGCCGTGAACACCAGCCGCCGCACGTCGAATCTCTTTGCCATTTTTACGTTTTCCATGATAACTCCTTTTCCTCGGGGAAAAAGAAAGCCCTTTCAAAGGTCGTGCACGGAAAAATACCGCCGCAAAGCCTTTTCAAGGGGACGCAGAATATCAAATTCTTCTGGTTCTTTCATCCGGACTATACCGTCGGTATCGGAATCTCACCGATTCAGCCGGGAACACCGAACAGCACCTTGCCGCCCTTTAACGCGCCCGGGTCGCGGACTGCGGAACATAAATGTTCCTCACCGCCGGTGGGGAATTGCACCCCGCCCCGAAACAGATTAAAATATTTAATAAGCTCTCGCTTACATCTACATTATATTACTTTTGCCCCATTTTGTCAAGGGGTTTTAATAAATTTTTACTTTAATTTTCCGCTCGTTGTCCGATACCATTTTAAAACGCTTTTCGCGGTTTTAAGATCGTCGGCGCTTTCGGGGAACTCGGCGGGGTCAAGCTCCGCGATATTGCGGTCAAGACTGTCGATTATATCCGCGGGCATAGGCTCGCCGTTTCGTTCGAGAGCAAGCAATATCGCAACACTTTCAACGGCACGGACAACGCCGTCCGACCAGCTCTCCCGAGCGCTCTCGCCGATATACCGCGACACCACCGTTGAAAACGGATACTCCCTCATCTGAACCTGTAACATCAGCAGCCATGCCGTTGCCTCGTATAATTGCCGCTCGTAGTTCATTGCGTTCTCCGTCACTCAATATTCTGTATTTGCTCGCGGATCTTCTCAATCTCGCTTTTCTGGTCAACGACTATTTTCGTAACCTCGATATCCTGAACCTTTGAACCGATAGTGTTTGTCTCGCGGTTCATCTCCTGAACGAGAAAGTCGAGCTTTCTGCCTATCGGCTCGGCGCTTTCGAGCATTTCGCGGAATTGCGCGATATGCGAACGCAGGCGCACCGTTTCCTCGTCGACGGCGGTCTTTTCGGAGAATATCCCCGCCTCGAGCAATATGCGGTTTTCATCGACATTTTTGCCCTCCAGAACCTCGCACATCTTATCGTAGAGCCGCTTGCGGTAATTCTCAACTATCATCGGAGAACGCTCCTCGACAAAGCTTACGTTGCTCTCGATAGCCGTCAGACGCGCCGAGATATCCGCTTTCATACGCTCTCCCTCAGTTTCGCGCATACGGATAAAATTCGCGAGAGCCTGCTCCGCGACCGCTTTTAAATCCTCCCAGAGCTGCTCCTCGTCCGCCTCCGCCTTAACGACCGTGAACGCGTCGGGCAGGCGCAGTATTGCCGACAGCGACAGATCGTCAGTCAGCGCAAGCTCCTCCTGTATCTCGCGCAGCGCCATAACGTAATCCGAGATGACCTCCTTATTCGCGGTGATCTTCTCGGAAACGGCGGTGACGTTCTGCACCTGAACCGACACCTCCACCTTGCCGCGCGATATCTTCCCCTGGAGCAGCGATTTCAGCTTATCCTCCGCGAACGTGTACGCGCGCGGCAGTCTGCTCGAAAACTCGTAATAGCGGTGATTTACGGCACGTATCTCCACCGTGATATCACGTCCGTTCAATATCTCGTGACCTCTTCCGAAGCCTGTCATACTCTTTATCATCTTTATTGTCCTTTCTTTTCCGTAAACTCGTCAAACTCGCGGAAAAACAGCTCCAGCGCCTTTTCCTCGTCGTTTCCCGAAGCCTCCAGCAGAATATGGTTCCACGAGATCGTCCGTCTCTCCGAATACTTTTTCTCAATAAAGTCTTGAAAACCGGGAAGGATCGGCTGCATTTTCGGGTACGAATACCCGACCGAAAATCCGTCCAGAAAGCACCTCAGCCTTGTGATCGATCGCGCTCCCAAATAAAAGTGCGGACGCGGGCGAATCAAATTCAACAGCTTCAGAAAATCTTTTTCATAATTTCTTTCAAGCTTACGCTCATAGAAAAACCAAGGCGTTTCATACATAACGCCCTCGCCGACACGACGAAAGCCTATTTTTTCATACAGCGCCATAGCTCCGGAATTCTCTGTTCCGACCAGCAGCGCCAAACCGTCGTAGTGCAGATCGACCGCCTCGTTCAGCAGAAATTTCAGCAGCTTCTCCGCGTACCCCTTTCGGTGATATTCGCGGCGGACTCCCACGCGTGAGAACTCACCCCAACGTTTCACCGACTTATTAAAGCATTCAGGCATCTCACGTTCCTCGAAATCGCCCAGATATGCCGCCGCGATTATGACGCCGTCTTCGGTCAGCTTGTACAGAGAATCGCGCTCCGCGATATCGTGACGGACAAATTCAAGCGTAGGATATTCGTCGTCCCATGTGCAGCCCGGCGAGCCCTTCAGCGATTCGTATATCGCGTAGATCTCCTCTGCGTCGCACGGGAGCGCCTTTGTAATCTCGATCATCTGTTTCTCCTTTTCAGTGTCCTCAACAAACGCGGACGGTTATACCGCTGCATAATCACGAATATCATATCGAACACCGCGCCCAGCGCCGACGTGATAACGAAAACCCAGACTTCCCCGAACGGTATCGCGAAAAATATCGCCGCCAGACTTGCAAGCACGTCAAGCTCGTGGACTATTTCGGACTGACAGGTCGCGCCGATAATGCGCTCTATCGGCTGTTTACCGAGCTTAAACGCGTTTTCGTCAAAGGTGGGCAGACGACCTTTCCATTTTTTTACTTTCAGCTTTTTGTATAGCCTTTGCTCGAATTTGCGCTCACGAAACCACGGCTTGCGCCAGTCGGCTTCATTGCGCATTATCGCGTCAGTCACGTCGCCGATAACGAGCCTTACCGTAAAATGATAGCCCACCGTCATCGCGGTAACTCCGAGCGTCGCGAATATTCCCCAGCCCGATGCTTTGTAAATTCCCGAGAAAACGAACATCAGCACCAGCGAAGCCGCCGAGACAGCGTACATAACGCGCTTGTATCTGCTCATACCGCCGATTATTCCCGATACTCCGAACTTGCTCATAAAAGCCCCTTTTCCGCCATTTTCTGCGCGGCGAGCATTATTCCCGTCTTGCCCGTCGGGAACGTCAGACCGCCCTGTAACCACACCGCATACGGCTCGCGGAGCGGCGCGTCGGCGGAAAGCTCTATCGACGCGCCCATTGTGAACGCGCCCGCCGCCATAATTACCTTGCTGTCATAGCCCGGCATATCCCATGGCTCGGGACTGACGAAGCTGTCGATCGGCGAACCGCTCTGGATTCCCTCGCAGAACGCGATCAGCTTTTCGGGGCTGCCCAATTTCAGCGCCGCGATTATGTCGGTGCGCTTTTCGTTGTACTTCGGGAACGCTTCAAATCCGAGCTGCTCAAAGAACGCCGCCGCGAACACCGAGGTTTTCAGCGCCGCGCACACAGCCTCGGGAGCATGGAACAAGCCCATATACAATCCGCGAAGCTGATTAAGCGAACAGCCGACCTCCTTGCCCGCGCCCGGGCAGGTCAGCCGATAGCTGCACTGCTCGATAAGGTCTGCTCTGCCCGCTATGTAGCCGCCCGTTTCGGCGATACCGCCGCCTAAATTCTTGATAAGGCTGCCGACTATCAGATCGGCGCCTACCGCCGTCGGCTCCTTGTCCTCCACAAGTTCACCGTAGCAGTTGTCGACCATTATCACGCAGTCACGGTTGCTGCTGCGTATCGCTTGGATAATTTTGGATATTGTCGAAATATCGAACGACGGACGGAGCGAATAGCCGCGCGAACGCTGAATATACGCAAGCTTGGCTTCGGGAGCGCGCCGCGCTATCTCTGCGTAATTCGGCATACCATCGTCGAGAAGCGGTATCATCGCGAAGTTAACGCCGAAATCTCTCAGCGAACCGCAGTTCTCCCCGAGAATGACCTCCTGCATAGTGTCATATGGCATTCCCGTAACGGACAGCAGCGTATCCTTTGGGCGCAGAATACCGAAAAGCGCGGTGGTGAGCGCGTGCGTTCCGTTCACGAAATTGTGGCGGACAAGCGCGTCCTCCGCGCCGAGCACCTGAGCGAACACCTTGTCGAGTTTGTCCCGCCCCTCGTCGTCGTAGCCATAGCCCGTTGTTCCCTTTAGGTGTATCTCGCTCACGCGGTTGTCGATAAACGCTTTAAGAACACGCTGCCCGTTGTATTCGCAGAGCCTGTCCAGCTCGGCAAACTGCCCCTTGCACTTATGCATTGCCGCCTCGGCAGCGTAATTTATTTTGTTATCAAATTCAAAAACCGACATAATTTCCTCTTTCCCGTCAATCGTCAAACGGATTTTCGTCAATAAATTTATTCCACACGCTTCTGTCCTCCTCGGACAAAATATACAGATACGGATACAAAATATGCAGCAGCTCGCGCGACACTACCTTTTTTGCCGTTTCCTCGTCGTCAAACACATAGCGGAAACGCCCGTACTCATTTACAATCGATGGATAAAACTCTCCCGCGGACTTATTCCAAGATAACGGCGGATCTCTGTCAAGCTCGGGAATTTTATACCGTTCGGGATATTTTTCCCTGAACTCGTGAAGAACATAATATTTTACAGGCTCTTCCGAATGGGTAAGCCCATCCTCGTCTACACGGTGACAATGCTGTATGGTAAATTTCAGAAATTCCCAGCCATCCTTTTTTTCAAACCAAAAATATGTATAAATGCCGTCCTTTGGGTTCTGCGGCATATTATTCGCATGAACGTCATACCATATAAATGTCTTCTGCTTTGCCGTAAGATAATACTGCTTCAGCTGCTCAAGTAAATTACTCATAATCTCTCCCTTCAAGCCGTAACAATAAACTATTTTAATTATACCCCTTTTCCCTTTTATTGTCAAGACGTGATTTTATTTTTCCGACAATTTGTCCGCAATCATAAACCGCGCCTTGTCAACATAATATTTATTGTCGGAAATAACACAGTTAGGGGGGAAAATCTTTGAAGCAATGCAATGACAGCAATCAGGAAAGATGTGTTATACTTGGGAAATTCATTGTTGAAAATAACGCTACGGTGCGCGCTGCCGCCCGTCAATTCGGGATAAGCAAGAGCACCGTTCATCAGGATATTACCGTAAAGCTCGAGAAGGCAAACAAGGCTCTGTATGAGGAAGTCAAAACCGTTCTCGACAAAAACAAACAAGAGCGCCACATCCGCGGCGGAGAGGCGACTAAGAAAAAGTACAGTGAATTATCAAAAAAGAAGTTTGCGGGTACATAAAAAA
>CAYWIP010000062.1:0-15980 GCA_964458395.1 uncultured Ruminococcus sp. | reverse complement strand
GGGTATAATACCGGATTTGACTTGTCGTTCCTGCAAATGGCAGAGGTCGAGTTCCGCGAGGATGTAAAGGTGATCGACGTTCAGGCGATGTTTATGCCTATCGCTGGTGAATGGGATTGGAAGCGCAATCGGTACAAATGGCAGAGCCTTGTAAAATGCGCGGAGTACTGCGGCTATGAGTGGCGCGGCAACGCTCACGACAGCCTCGCTGACGCTCTGGCGACGCTGTATTGCTATAAGCGGTTAACCGAACATTCCTGAAAGGAGGAACACAAGTGGGGAAGATCAAGAATCTGACGCCGGAACAGAAGAAAACACATGACCTCGCGGTCAAGCTGCGGAAATTATCCGACGAGCAGCTCGTCGAGCGGCTGAAAACACAGCCCGCTCCCGTTTGCAAGGAAGAACCGCCAAACAAGGTAGAGAACTTCCTGCGGGAGCTGGCGGAAGAAAATCCGCGCGGCATCGGGAAGATAACGATAAAGAAGATCGGCGAGTTCGCCAGGGAAAAGGGATACATTTAAGTGGGGGGAAAAGAAATGACGCTCAAACAGTTGAACGAATACGGCATTCTCAAGGCGCATATCGAGCAATGCCGCGATAAGATCCGCGAGATTCGCAGCCGGACGATAAGATCGCCGATTTTCGATACGAGCGGCATTTCAAAAAGCCCCTCAGCGAAAAATCCGACCGAGGAAAGATATATTAACGCTATGTCCGAAATAGAGCGGTACGAACGGCAGATCTCCGAGGATACCGAAAAGATCGAGCTCATTGAACGTTACATATCCAGAATCAAGGATTGCCGCACCAGAATGATATTCGAGATGCACATTTACGGTAATGAGAAGTTCTGGAAGATAGCAATGAAATTCGGCGGCAGGAACACCGAAGAAAGCGTTAAACGGATTTTTTACAGATATATCGAAAATCATCCGTTCGGTTGATTATTTTCGAACCCGTTGACGGCATTGTCCGCCAACGGGTAAAAAATATGTAACGAATGTTCCGTTTGTCACGAATGATATGTGGTAAAATAAAATTGTAATCTTGATTTTGCAAACGCGCTCCTTGATTCAGCTGCCCTCGCCCGGGCATGAACGATTGAGGAGGTTTATTATGTCAAAAAAACAAAAGGTTGATTTGCAGCGTTTTGCGGAGCATAATGCGGCGGTTGCAATGCCGCCTGTGAAGGAGTATCTGACCGCCGTGCAGCGCGACGGCTCGGAGTTGTGCGCCGACGATGTGTATCGGCAGACGACCGCATGGTTAAAAGCAAACGGCTGTGAAGACATTGTATCCGTGCAGATCGCAGAGCAATACTCAATGTCGGTAGCGCGTTGGGTACATCTGGAGCAGATGATCTCGAAATACGGCTACATCGCCAAACACCCGACAACGGGTGCGCCCATGCAGTCGCCGTATGTGGCAATGGCGCAGGGCTATTTAAAGCAAGCCGCAGCGCTTCGCGACGAGATGCTTATGCTTGTCAGGGATAAATGTCCGACGGTGACGGCAACAATGCGGGAGGTGGTCTACGGTGGATAAAACTCCAGAGTACTACCTCGCCAACATATCCGAGCTGCTGCCCTACGCGCGCAATGCCCGCACGCATTCCCCGGAGCAGATCGCGCAGATCGCCGCGTCGATAAAGGAATTCGGATTTCTCGCGCCTGTCGTTATCGCCGAGGATAACACGATCATATGCGGTCACGGACGCTTCTACGCGGCACAGAAGCTCGGATTACGCAAGATACCGTGCATAAAGGAAACGCACCTCACAGAAGCACAGCGCCGCGCGTACATAATCGCCGATAACAAGCTGTCGCTGAATGCGGACTGGGACGAGGAGCTTCTTGCCGTCGAGCTTACCGATCTTCAGGGAGATAACTTCGATCTTTCGCTCCTCGGCTTTGATGATAAGGAACTCGCCGACTTGTTTTCCGAGGAAAAGAAAACGGGAGCGGCCGACGATAACTTTGACCTCACCGCCGCTCTGGAAAAAGCGTCATTCGTACAGCCGGGAGATATCTGGACGGCAGGCAGACACCGTGTGATGTGCGGCAGCGCCACGAATGCGGACGATGTGAACGCCCTTATGGACGGAAAAACGGCAAACCTTATTGTCACAGACCCGCCTTATAATGTGTCGTTCAAATCGTCGAGCGGATTGAGGATACAAAACGACTCTATGGGCGGCGAGGATTTCTACAACTTTTTGAAAGCGGCGTTCGACAATATGGCGGCGCACCTCGAAAAGGGCGGAGCGGCTTATATTTTCCATGCCGATACGGAGGGCTTGAATTTCCGCAAAGCCTTTGTTGACGCGGGCTTTCATCTGGCGGGAGTGTGTATCTGGGTCAAGAATTCGCTGGTTCTCGGGCGGAGCGATTACCAATGGCAGCATGAGCCGATATTATACGGTTTTCTCAAAAACGGCAAGCACCGCTGGTACAGTGACCGCAAGCAGACCACTGTCTGGAACTTCAACAAGCCCAAGCGCAACGAGAACCACCCGACAAGCAAGCCGCTTGACCTGCTTGCATACCCGATCTGCAACAGCTCACAAGAAAACGCTATCGTGCTTGACGCCTTCGGCGGGAGCGGCTCAACGCTTATGACGTGCGAGCAGACGAACCGCACCTGTTATACAATGGAGCTTGACCCGAAATACGCGTCGGTCATTCTGCGGCGGTATGTCGAGTACACCGGGCGTCCCGATGATGTGTATGTAATGCGCGGCGGCGAGAAAATACCGTACTCCGAGCTTGTCAAGGAGGTGGAGCGCGGTGAGTAAACTTACTTTAGGCTCGCTGTTTGATGGGAGCGGCGGATTCCCTCTCGGAGGTATGCTCGCGGGGGTAAAGCCGCTGTGGTCGTCGGAAATCGAGTTGTTCCCAATTCGGGTAACCGAGAAGCGCCTGCCCAACGTTCGGCACTACGGCGATATATCCAAGCTGAACGGCGCGAAGCTGCCGCCCGTTGATATCATCACATTCGGCTCGCCGTGCCAAGACCTGTCGATAGCGGGGAAACGGAGCGGCTTGTCGGGAGCGCGGTCAAGCCTGTTTTTTGAAGCTATCCGCATAATAAAGGAAATGAGAGGTGTTACAAATGGTAAATATCCGCGGTACATCGTGTGGGAGAACGTCCTCGGCGCGCTCTCCTCGAACAAGGGCGAGGACTTCCGCTGTGTCCTCGAGGAGATCTGTAAAATCACAGACGAAAGCGCCGATGTTCTTGGACCTGCGAAATGGCAGACAGCCGGAACGATCGTGGGAAACAGCAGTTCCCTCGTCTGGCGCGTCCTCGACGCTCGTTTTTGGGGAGTGCCCCAGAGAAGAAAACGTATCTTTCTTGTCGCAGATCTTAATGCCCGCGGCGCCGGAAAAATATTGTTTGAGTCGGAGGGCGTGTCTGCATATTCTGCGGGCGGCTTCCGCGCATGGCAAAGAACTGCCTCCGCTGCTGAAAACCGCGCTCGAGCGTCAGGCGGAGCGGCTCTCGTCTTTGAAAACCACGCACAGGACGCGAGGATAACGGGTCCGCTCGATATTGCGCCAACGGTTAGCGCGTCATACGGAACGGGCGGAAATAATCAGCCGCTCGTGTTAAACTGCTATGACGTGCGGTTTACCTCAGAGGGAACGAAGAACGTCCGTGCAAACGTCTACAAGACCGACACCGCGCGTACTCTCGACTGCAGCGAGAATTCCCCCGACAGAAATCAGGGAGGACTTGCGGTCGTGTCTTACGGAATCGGGAGAGCGGCTTTCAATCAAGGCAAGAATGCCCTGTACAGTTTTACCGTTGAGCAGGAGACCGAGCCGACCATTGTCGCCAAAGGCCCGGGAGCGGTCGCGATACCCGCATACTCGTCAAGCCATGCGTCGTTTTTCTCGCGCATATCCGAAGAGGTCGCGAACACTCTCACGGCAACGGATTATAAAGATCCGCCTATTGTAAGTGATTTTGATGTTGATTACATCGTGCGCCGTCTGGCCCCGAGCGAATGTGCCCTTTTACAAGGCTTTCCCGATTGGTGGTGCGCCGGATTGGGAACGGACGAGCCGACCGATAATGAGATCGAGCGTTGGCGGCGTATCTTTGAGGAGCACCGAGAGACTGTCGGCAAAACCTCTAAGCCGAAAACAGACAAGCAGATTGCGAAATGGCTGAAAAATCCGTACAGCGACAGCGCCGAATATAAGCTATGGGGAAACGGCGTCGCGCTGCCGTGCGTGTTCTTCGTGCTTGCGGGTATTGCTTGGTACGATTCCGACAACAAATTGTGGGAATGTTTGTACACTAGTGACGTTGATAATTCCGCGGATCAGAGCTAATATGTGAGTACATCAAGAATGGGAGGTTTAACTATGATAATCGGTTACAATCAAATCGGAGCGGCTAGGAAAACGTTTGTAAAAACTATCGCGGAGCTGCTGAACGCCGAACTTAAGTACCTCGGAGCGCCGACAATGGCGTATCGGGTCGGGGAATACACCGTTACCCGCGGCGGCGATCTGGAGTTCCCCGATGGTACGGACGCTGCGGAACTCGTCAGATCGCTTGAAGAGCGCGGATATCGTGCTGCAAGGGCTTTGAACGGGGACGGCGGAGAAGTTATCCAACAAGCGCAAAACGCCGCACAGGACGCAAATTTCGGGCTTACTGTGGAATTGCCGAAGGAGTGCGTTAATATCGGGAACATAAACAATCTGCTTGCGGCTAAGGGCGAACTTATAAAAAGAGCGCTCGATTTAGATAAAATGCAGATCGAGGTCACTGAGCACACCGTTAAATTCCCGTGGTTTGACCGTCAACTCCCGCCCGAGGAGGGGCAGACATACGCACATTTTATCTCCGCACTTTGTAAAATGTCCGTTGATTCCAAACGGATAAGCCCTAAACCCAAGCCGATAGTTAACGAAAAGTACGAGTTTCGGTGTTTTCTGCTGCGGCTCGGATTTATAGGCTCGGAATATAAGGACGAGCGGAAAGTGCTTCTGAAAAATCTCAAAGGCTCGGCGGCATTCAAATCTCCGAAACAGCAGTCATAATATACACAACATCTCCCCGGAATGTTTGTGTATATATCGTATTGCTATATCCTCCGAAAAGAGTTAATATACAGTCACGAAAACAAAAACAACACTTTTGGGAGGACAAAAACCATGAAAAACACCGAAAAGCAGATCGCGGAGATCAAGAGCCAGACCATAGGGGCAGAGGTTGAAATGAACAGCATTACGCGCGAAAGAGCCGCAAGGATCGCCGCGGAGTTCTTCGGCACGGGGCGCAGCGAAAACACCGCACACCGCAACGGTTACAGAGCATGGAGCGCATGGGATCCGCAGGGCAGGGAATGGAAATTTCAGTACGACTGCAGCATCGCGGGCAATGACGATCAGAAATGCGAGCTGGTAACGCCGATCCTGAATTACGGCGACATTGAAACATTACAAGAGCTTATCCGCAGACTGCGCAGGGCTGGCGCAAAGAGCGACGCGACGAGGGGATGCGGAGTACATATTCACATCGGAGCGAACGGGCACACGGCGCAGACCCTGCGCAACCTCGCTAACATAATGGCGAGTCATGAGCGGCTTCTCGCAAGCGCCTTAAGGCTCGACAGCCGCAGAATGGCGCAATATTGCCGAGTGGTCGACGAGCGATTCCTGAACGAGCTTAACCGCGAAAAGCCGCATACCATGGCGGACTTGGCAAACATCTGGTACGGTTCGCAGAATGCAGACTACGGCAGAAACGAGCATTACAACGGAAGCCGCTACCATATGCTCAACCTTCACGCGACATTTACAAAGGGGACGGTCGAGTTCAGACTTTTCCAATTTGATGCGCCGAGCAGCGGCAAGCAGAATGGACTTCATGCGGGACAGCTTAAAAGCTACATACAACTTTGCCTAGCGCTCAGCGCATTGGCGAAGAACGCGAAAAGCGCCTCGCCGAAGCCCCAGCAGACCGAAAACCCCAAATACGCAATGAGAACTTGGCTGCTCCGACTCGGCTTTATCGGCGACGAGTTCAAGACCGCGCGCGAGACCTTTACAAAACAGCTTGACGGCGACAGCTCGTTCCGCAGAGAGCGCACGGCTTGACAGCCGACCACCTGCCCGCTTCGGCGGGCTTTAGGTGGTAGAGAAACGCTTAAATGTTCTCGGAAAGGTGGATATCACAATGAAAAGATTATATTTGGCTTACGGCAGTAATCTGAATGTCCGGCAAATGCACTTCCGCTGCCCGGGTGCAAAGGTTATCGGAACGGCGGAGATCCGCAATTATGAGCTGCTGTTCAAGAGCTCGCGGAGCGGCTCGTACCTTACGATCGAAAAGAAGCGCGGCGGCAAAGTGCCCGTTGCCGTATGGGAAGTGAACGCCGAGAATGAAAAGGCGCTCGACCGATACGAGGGTTTCCCGACGTTCTACTACAAAAGGAACATGAACATCAATATCAAGTTTAAGGACGGTACGGTCGAAAGACGAGCGGCTTTTGTGTACGTCATGCATGAGGAGCGTCCGCTCGGTGAGCCGTCACAAGCCTATGTTGACGTATGCCGCGAGGGGTATAGGGAATTCGGCTTTGACGAGCGGTTTATTGACAATGCGGTTGAAAGGAGCGTGAATATATGATGAACAAACACAGCGAGCGGCTTCACGTTGACCTCTGTCCGAAATGCGGCAAACCGGTGAGCGGCTATCCAGCTGTCTCCCGTGTTGATGGTTCTTCAATCTGTTCCGATTGCGGTACCCGTGAGGCATTGGAGAGTATTGGTGTGAACGCCGACGAGCAGGACACGATCATCGAACTATTGCACAAAAGGTACTGTGACGCCCCCACGGGGGAGACAGCGGGCTCGTCGACCCCGAATTGCGTGCAGTGACAAGCGAAAAAATAGGGGTATTAAACTAAACTCGATAACGAAGGGGGGATAGGGATATGGCAAGAAAAAGCAATAGTACGGGGCAGAGCAGATCCGGTGCAAGGAAACGGAGCGCAGCCGATAGCGGAGCGGAGCAGGTGATCTACTTGTTAGAAGCAGGAAGGTCTATTTTCGTGACCGCAGCCGATATCTGTACGGCGTTAGGGAAAACCAAATCGCGCATAAGCCAAATTACGGGAGATGGCATTATACATAAAACGCAGACAAATCATGGTTCACTGTACAACCTGTTTGAAACGGTGCGCGCTTATTGCGAACACATTGAGGATCGAGCCAAGAGTGCGGATAAGGATACAGCCGCGCTTGAACTGCGTAAAAAACAGGCGGAAACCAAGCTGAAGGAATCAAAGGCTACGGTTGCGGAGCTTGAGGCGGCGGAGTTCCAAGGCAAAATGCACCGCTCGGAGGACGTGCGTACAATGACCGCCGATCTGTTGTATTATGTTCGCGGTTCGCTTCTGGCGCTTGCCGGGAGATGTGCGACCGATTGCGCCGCGTCATCGGATCCGGCGGAGATACAGAAGATCATTGAAAGGGAGGTTTTCGCGATACTTAAAGATCTGTCCGAATACAAGTACGACCGCAAGCGCTATGATGAGCTTGTCCGCGAACGTATGAAGCGCAATCTTGATACCGATCCGATTGACGATGATATCGAAGAGTGATATCTGCCGTTTTGTGCAATATTGATAATAACATAATGCGATATTTGTGCATTTGTTTTTTTAAAAATGTACCGAATGTCACGATTGTACCGAACGATCTGTGTTATAATTAAAATCGAAATAGAATGTTCATTGGAAGTTCTGCTTCCTCCCTAATATCGGCGGCTTGCGGTAATAAAACGCAAGCCGTTTCTTTTAAAGAGGTGAAATTACAATGCAGCACAAGCAGCATATCGAAGATACCGAGCAGATGTATTTGTTTGATTGGGCGGCGATGCAGTCGGGTAAATATCCCGAGCTGAATTTGCTCTTCCATATTCCGAACGGCGGCAAACGCGACGCGCGTGAGGCTGCGCGGTTTAAGCGAATGGGTGTGAAAGCGGGTGTTCCCGATCTTCTTCTGCCCGTTGCGCGTGGAAAATATCACGGTCTGTTTATTGAACTGAAAGCCCCCAAAGGGAAAGTGTCCGGTTATCAGGAACAGTGGCTTCGGGAGCTTGCGGCGAGCGGCTACGCTGCTTGTGTTTGTTTCGGCTTTGATGAGGCTCGCCGCGATATCATAAAGTACTTGGACGGCGAATTGTAATACAGGGTTAAACGAAAAAGTGCTTTTGCAATCGCTTGCAAAAATCTGCGATGTGTCGCTGAAATATCGGCGGCAGACCGCAGATTTTTTCTGCACCGCTGCGGCGCGGAACGGACACAGAAAATAATACTTTAAGTCTGATAACCACCGCGCCCGGCGGTTTTTTCATTTTCCGGAGGTGTGATACTTGCGAAACGAGACCGAGCAGCAGCGGGAGGCAAAGCTGAACGCGTGTATCGCGAAAGTCTTGAGCGCAATGAAGCCTCCCGATATCAGAACTGTGGCGGAGTGGGCGGATAAGAACCGCCGTTTAACGTCGGAATCGTCGGCGGAGATCGGCAAATGGCGCACCTCCCGCACACCGTATATGCTGGATATACTGAATTCATTCACCGATCCAAAGGTAGAGCACATTGTTGTAGGTGCTTCCTCGCAGGTCGGAAAGTCCGAGGTGGAAAATAATATCGTGGGGTACATCATAGATCAGGATCCCGGTCCGATATTGTTTGTACAGCCTACGGTAGATGACGCGAAAAAGTATTCCGAAATGCGTATCGCTCCGATGATACGCGAAACAAAGTGTCTCAAGAAAAAGGTCGCCGATCCAAAAACGCGCGACGGTGCGAACACCAAGCGCCAGAAAGCATTCCCGGGCGGAGTTCTCGTTCTGGCGGGTTCAAACGTTCCGCATGATCTGTGTTCAATGCCTATCCGATATCTAATTGGTGATGAACGTGACCGCTGGGCAAAATCGGCGGGCTCGGAGGGTGATCCGTGGGAACTGGCGGTCGCTCGTACACGAACATTCTACAACCGCAAGCTGATAGAGGTTTCCACTCCGACCGTTAAAGGCGCGTCTGCCATTGCCAAATCATACAACCTCGGTACTATGGAGCGTTGGAAAACGCAGTGCCGGCATTGCGGAGAGTATTCCGAGATACAGTTCGAGGATATACGTTTTGAGTATGATTCCATTGAAAAGGACGAGGAAAAGATATTTGACATCAAGTCCGTTTTTTACGTCTGTCCTGTTTGCGGCGGCATTTCGTCCGAAAACGAGGTGAAAAAACAGCCGTCAAGATGGGAAGCGGAAGTGCCCGAGGCAAAGGAACTGCACAAAACCCGTTCGTTCTGGCTGACAGCATGGGTCTCTCCGTGGGCAACATGGGAGTCTATCATACTGCAATTCCTGCAAGCCGGCACGGATTCCGCAAAGCTGCAGGTAGTATACAACACTCAATTCGGCAAGCTGTGGGAAAATCGCGGCGACATGGACAGCGAGGAGGATATGCTTGCGCGCCGCGAGGAATACGGCGCGGAGCTTCCGGACGGCACTCTGGTGCTGACCTGCGGCGTCGATACGCAGGACGACCGCTTGGAATACGAGGTCGTGGGATACGGACATTTTAAAGAAAAATGGGGCATAAAGAAAGGGATCATTATGGGCAGACCGGATACAGATGAGGTGTGGGAGCGGCTTGACGACGTGATAGACCACAAATTCACATTTGCGAACGGGCTGTCGCTTGGAATCTCGCTGACGTTTGTAGATGAGGGCGGTCACTTTACGCAGGAAGTCCGCAGGCGCTGTCGGGAGCGGCAAAGCAAGAATGTATTTGCGATCAAGGGCGCTTCGGGCAGCCGCGATATTCCGTATACATCTGTGCCGAAGCGTCAGAAAATCGTGATAAACGGCAAAACTATCGGTTCTGTGTGGGTTTATGAGATCGGCGTTGATGCGGGCAAGCAGAAAATATTTGACGATCTGCGAGTGAAAACGCCCGGCGTAAACTACTGCCATTTTCCGCGCCGCGACGATTACGGAAAGGCGTTCTTTAAGTCGTATATGTCGGAACGCTTAACATATAATGAAAAGCTGAAAAATCCGTGGCATTGGGAAAAAATCCCCGGTCATGAACGGAACGAGGCGCTGGACTGCCGAAATTACGCGAACGCGGCGTTTGAAGCGCTTGACCCCGATCTCGACGCTATCGACCGCCGACTGAAAGCGGTGTTAAGCGGAACGTCGGCAAACACACCAAAAAAGAAACACAAGAAACCGACAAGGAAAAAGTTGTCGGACACGGCATACAGTGATTGGTGAGGTGACTGAAATGATAAGCAAGAAAACCGCGCGGAAGATGTACAACTACTACACCGAGCGCACAGACCAGCTGATACAAGCTCAGACTGCTTTGACGAGCGGCGGAGTGAAGTCGTACACTATCGGCGACAGGCAGATCACAAAATTTGATTTGACGCGGCTGTCGCAAGAGCTTGACGACGCTGTGCAGAAGCAGGCGTATTACGACGCGATACTCAAGGGTAAGCCTACACGCGCGATCGTGGGGATAGTTCCGACGGATAAATAAAGCAACGGCAGCCAATTGACTGCCGTTGCTCTGTTTAGTCTTGTATATGGCATTCTTCCTTTAGTCCCTTTAAAAGAACCGATGAGAAGTTAACGCCTTGTTCTTCGGCGATCGCGTTGACCCAACCGGGAACGGAGAGGGTTTTCTTTACAAAATGCTTGTGCATTTTCTCACGGAACGGCTTCATATAGACTTCGATAAGCATTGGAAGCTCATTTTTTCCAAGCTGAAGGTCTTTAAGTTCCGAGGGCTCGGGAATATCCTCTTTGTCCTCTTCCATTCCGTAAAGGTGCAGGAGAAGTGCTTCTTTAGCGCTTTCGACCGCTTTTTCGGTAGTGTCCTCTGTGCTTATGCAGCCGGGCAGATCGGGAAAATACACGCCGATAGTTCCCTTATCGCTGTATTCCAATACGGCGATAAATCTGTATTTGTCATGGTACATATATATTCTCCTTTCGGGATTTCGGCAATGCCGGGGCTTAGAACGTAAGCCCCGACTGCCTTGAAATACTTTGCAAAGTCTTGACCGGAATGTCTTTTCGCGGGTGCGGAACTGTAACTCTGCCCTTTTTAGAGGGGTGTTTGAATTGGTGGTGGTCGCCTACGCAGGCTACTTCGTACCAGCCGTCCGCTTTAAGCATTTGTATGACTTCGCGTGAGGAATAACTTTTCATTTACTGTTCCTCCTTACAATTATATTATAACACGTAATTTGTTACGTGTCAAGAGGTTTTTCAAAAAAATTTAAAATTTTTTTGAGCGTATTCTCTTGTTGAGAGAGTTTTTATAAAATGCTCTGTTGGGCAGAAGCTGCCTCAAAGAGCATACGCTGCGGATCAGCGGTGAATTTACTCCTTTCGCGCCGCGTCCGCTTAGAAAATTAACGAATTTGTGTGATTTATTCTCATGAATTCTTGCAAATACATTTTTACAAAGAAGGTGAACAAATGCCGAAGAAATTCAGTGATCCTATGGCGAGCGGCTACTCCGACGCGGGCGCAAGCTATGAAAAACGCTCTTTAAGGGCATTTACAGCGCGCTCGTTATCTGCGGTAGAGGATATTGACTTTAATAACAGCACACTCCGGCAGCGCGCCAGAATGTTGTATATGGCGTCCCCTATTGCGGCGGCAGCAATAAACACGAACCGCACGAAGATTGTCGGCAAGGGATTAAGGCTGAAATGCAACATAGACTATGAAACTCTCGGGATATCGCCCGAGGCGGCCAAGGAATGGTGTAAGCACACAGAAGCGGAATTCCGTTGGTGGTGCGAGGATCGCCGCAAATGTGACGCGCTGGGAATGAACAATTTTTTCGAGCTTCAAGGTATTGCTTGCAAGGCGTGGCAGATGAGCGGAGACGTTTTTGTGGTTATGAAGCGCGAAAAGGCCGATCAGCTTAATCCGTATACCCTTCGGCTGCATTTGATCGAAGCCGACCGCGTATGTACGCCCGCTGTTGTGAACGGCGGCTTGTGGGGCGTTACCGAGGGAGAACATGACGGTCATAAAATTCATGACGGCGTTGAGGTGGACGACAGCGGCAAGGCTGTCGCATATCACATCTGCAACATATATCCGGGGCAGATGACCGCCAATACGGAGGATTGGGTGCGAATCGAGGCTGTCGGCGCAAAGACGGGACTGCCGAATATTCTTCACATAATGGACGCGGAACGTCCCGATCAGTATCGGGGCGTTCCTTATTTATCCTCCGCTATTGAGATGACATTACAGCTTCGCAGGCATGTCGAGAGCGAGCAGATGGCGGCGCTTGTGCAGACATATCTTACCGCATGGATAAAAACGGGTTCCGATTCAACGGAGATGCCTATCATTGGCGAACGGGAGGACGAGGACGCGGAAGAGGACAGGTATGATGAAGAGCCGCAGATGGCTCCCGGAAACGTTATTCATCTGAAGCCGGGCGAGGACGTAGTTTTGGGTAATCCGAATATTCCGACTGCGGGGTTTGAAGCGTTCTCCAAAACGATTATCAAGCAGATCGGCGCGGGTCTGGAAATGCCGTATGATGTGCTTGTGAAGGAATTTAATTCCTCATACTCCGCTTCAAAGGGAGCGCTTGAGGAGGCGTGGGAGGCTGTTAAAATGCGCCGCGCGTGGTTCGTGTCGGATTTCTGTCAGCCTGTTTACGAAGTGTGGCTCGCGGAGGCGGTGGCGCTTGGCAGAATAAAAGCTCCCGGTTTCTTTAACGATCCGCTTATCCGAGCGGCTTGGTGCGGTTCGCGCTGGGACGGTCCGGCACAAACGCACCTTGATCCCAAAAAGGAAGCCGAAGCAAATATAATGCTGGTTCAGAACGGCTGGAAAACCAATGAGCAGATCACCCGCGAGTACTACGGCGAGAATTGGGAGGAGAATATGCGGCGGCTGGAGCAGGAGAACGAGCTGAAAAACAAGGTGTGTCCTCCCGCGGCGCAGATCAGCATTACAAGTGACAGAAAGGAAGATGAAGATGCCGAAAACGATTGAACGCGGCTGCTACGCAATGAAAACCGACAGCAGGTCGGAAACCGCGGAGCTTACGCTTTACGGTAACGTTGTCAAAAAACGTCCGCTTGATATTGATTGGGATAATGGCAGAATATCAAAATCAACGGATAATTATATTGTCGAGCAGGAATTCCTTGATGATTTAAAGGCTATCGGGGAATGCAAGAAGCTGAATATCCGTGTAAATTCTCTCGGCGGCGACGTTCACGTCGCAATGACGATCTACAGTCGTCTGCGAGAGCTTGCGGATAACGGAACCGCGCTCAGCTGCATTGTTGACGGAGTGGCGATGTCCGCGGGCTCTATGATAATGTGCGCCGCGGATAAGGTCACGGCAAGCGAGGCTTCGCTTATCATGATACACCGCAGTATGACAAAGCCCAAGGATTATCTTAACGCGGACGAGCTTCGCATACAGGCTGAGATTCAGGACGAGTACGACAAGGTGATAGCCTCCTGCTATAAGCGAAAAACGGGGAAGTCCGAGTCGGAGCTGCTCAAAATGATGAGCAAGGAAACCTATATGACGGGCGCGGAAGCTAAGGAAGCGGGATTTGTGGACGAGCTTACAAGCTCCGGACAAGCAACGGAGATAGCGGCTTGCGCCGATAAAAAATCGCTTTTGGTGGGCGGCAGAGTGTTCGATTTAATGGGCGCTCCACTGCCCTTGAATTTACCGACGGTAACACAGCCCTCACCGCAGAGCAGCGGCGGGGACGTTACACATAAAGAATTGCCAACCGAAGGAGGTAATGAGATCATGGCAACAAACTATGATGAGCTGCTGAAAGAAAATCCTGCGCTTGCGGCGGCTATCGAAAAAGAGTTCAAAGCAAAAGCCGAAGCGGACATCTCCGCCAAAGCTGATGAGGCAAAGGCAAAGGCTATCGAGGACGAACGCGCGAGAATAGCCGCTATTGACGAGATCGCTGGGCTTTATGCGCCCGAAATGGTGGAGGCTGCAAAGTACGGTGACAAGGCTTGCACGGCAATGGAACTGAGCTACCGAGCGGCTGTTGAGGACGCCAAGAAGGGCAGGAAATATCTGGCGGATATGCAGTCGGACGCGCTTGCTTCGGGATCGTCCGCTGTAAACGCGGCAGTTCCCCCTGCGGATAATAAGCCCGATTCGAGCAAGACCGACGAAGAGCTTATGGCAGAGGCGAGAGCTAATGTTAGAGCTATGCTTGGAGAGGAGGATACATAATGACTGAACTTTCACAGGAAGTATGCGAAATGTGCCCCGATGATTTGGTCATCAATACGCAGCCGCCTTGCCGTACAGATGGCGCGACAGTCCGCAAAAGCGCGGCGGCACAGTTGTTGAAACGCGGCTCGATTATGGCAAAATCAAGCGTCGACGGAAAACTGGTTATTCTCGGTTCAACTGCCGCCACCGGTGAAACATTGGAGGCATATGGTATACTGACGGATAACATTGAGGTTGGCACAGCAGAGGACGTTTCAACAACAATTTATATCGGCGGCAAGTTCAACTCCAACAAAATAACCGTCGCGGACGGTTATACAATTACCGAAAAAGACAAGGATACGCTGCGGAAGTACGGCATTGAGCTTACCGCCGCGCTGTCCTGCTGATGAGGAGGGATATTTAATATGCCTAATACACTTGACATTTTCAGCTCGTATACAATGATGGCGACCTTGGAGCTTGTAAAGCCCGAGACGTTTTTCTTCAGTACGCGCTACTTTCCTACGGGCGCGGGCGATATTTTCAATTCCGATAAGGTTCTCGTTGAATATACAAAGGGCGACCGTAAAATGGCACCTTTCGTTTCCGAGAGGATCGGCGCGATTCCCGTTGAAAGAAACGGTTACAAGATCAAGGAGTTCGCTCCCGCGCATATCGGCGTTTCCCGTTCGCTGACCGTGGACGACCTTAAAAAGCGCGGATTCGGCGAAGCGCTGTATTCCAATACCAAACCTGCGGAGCGTGCTTTGCGTATGCAGCTTGAGGATATGGTAACTCTCAATAAACGTATTTCCCGCCGTGAGGAATGGATGTCGGCACAGACCATGATCAACAATTTCTGCAAAATGCAGGAGATGATCGACGCCGAAACAAAGGGCGAAGTCCGTTATGTGGAGTTCTATGATGGGGAAAATTCCGAGCATACATATACCGTTGCAAATAAGTGGAATTCAAAAAACGCTAACATCATAGGTGACGTTTATGCAATGTGTGAGATGCTTGCAGGCCGCGGACTGAACGCCACCGATCTTGTCGTCGGTTCCGACGTCACTGACGTTTTTTATAATGACGAAAAACTTGCAAGAATGCTCGATAAGAATTCGGGTATTAACATCGGTACAATAAATGAGCGTATCGTTTATCCCGGAGTAAGTCAGATAGGACCGCTTAATTTCAAGGGGCATTGGCTGACGATCTACGTTGTATCCTCTACATACGAAGACGAGAAGGGCGTTACAACGCCGTATTTCCCGAAAACCGCGGCTATGGTCACATACGAGAAGTGCGGTCATACGATGTACGGACGTATCGACCAGATGCCTTACGGTTCTATTGATTTCAAGTCTATTGCTGCGAAGCGCGTTCCCAAGCTGATCGTTGACAATGCCAACGACACAAGGTCTTTGCGTCTTAAAGCGCGTCCGCTTACCGCGCCGAAGACCTATTGCCCGTACATTTACGCGGCGGACGTAGTATCATAAGCGGCGGTGAAAGGAGAACGGTATGCTGATAAAAATTATTTGCGGAACATACGGGCTTAACATCGGCGGGAATATCAAGCCGAAGACCTGCGGCGATCTGCCGTTTCATGTAGAGCCCGATGAAGCCAAGCGTGCGACACGTTCCTAATTGAAAAGATTAGGCACTAAAAAGAGAACGTGAAGGT
>CAYWIP010000061.1:0-16027 GCA_964458395.1 uncultured Ruminococcus sp. | reverse complement strand
CGCATTTTTGTCGGATTTTGTCTTCCCCCTTCCCCGAAGGGTGTCCTCTCGCAACCGTGAGACAACATTTTAATTAAAATTAACGAAACCACAACAAGCAACAGATTACAAAAAATCTTTTACTCCCAGCGCTGCTGCGCTAAATTCAAATTTAACATAATAAAAAGGGCTATGCAACAGCATAACCCCCATAATTCATAATCTTAATGTAAGTCTTAATATCATCATCAGCGCGAAGCTCTCGGCGAGCCGCACCTTTGAACCGGTCTTCCTCATGGCGTAAGACATTACCTCTGCGACCGCGCAGAACTTGTCGACCAGCGTTATCATAAACGTTTCGCGGTGACGCGGTAGGTGCTTGGTCATCGGCCACATATGATTGATTATCATATCCCCCTCAAGCTCGTTTATCGGGAACATCTGCGACGCGTTATAGAACGCGATGTTCGCGTGTTCGGCGGGGTGGGAGTTGGCGATCCTTTCGTGATCATGCCGGTCGTAGAAGAACAGATCGTGAAGCAGCCCCGCGCGCGCCGCTGATTTCGCGTTAAGGCGGAAGAAGCGGCAAAGCAGGAAAGTGTAGTAGGACACGTTCAGCGAGTGCTGAAAGCGCGTCGTGCCACAGTGATGTCTGAATTCACCGAGGCTCAGCACCGATTTGTCGTCAAGCAGATCGCTTACGCAGCCGTAGTAGTCGTTTACCGTGGAGAGATCCTTTTTTGAGAGCACAGCTCTGAACATAATAAAAATCACCTTTATAAGTTTAATATGTATATATTGTACCTCTTTTTCCGCACAAATGCAATGGTATTTTTTTGCTTTGTGAAATGTTAACAAAATTTTATAAAAAACTTTGTGCAAGTTGAATTTTTAAGGATTTTATTACCAAAACCGACTGTCAAACCCCGCGATACGCTTAAACAAAGCGTTGTTTTTTGCTTAATTTAAGTAAAAAACCGTGATAACGATTACTTTTGTGCAAAGTGTACAAAACTGACCCTTTATATTTCTCTATAATTATGGGTATTGTCGGACTTGTAATAATTAAGTATTTGGTGTATAATTAAACTATAGGATTATATAAATGCACAAAATTTGCAGGCGGAGGGTATCTGCCTGTGGGTACTTTATTTTTATTCCGGACTACATAATTTTGGAGGTGCGATATATTGAGCAATTTTAAATGGATGCCGCTGGCGGGTCTGAACCTGTCCGCCGCAAATCTCGCCGCAGCCGAAAAGCTGCGCAGATTCGGGTTCGCGGTGAACTGCGGAGAATTCGGCTCGGAGAAATACACCAAGGCGGGGCTGTGCATTTACGATGTGCTGACGGAAAAGGAAAACCCCAATATCCTCATCATTACGCCCAACAGTGAGCTTTATAGCTGGTACAGGGTAATGATGACGACGCTTGGCGCGGATTTCAAAATTATAACGGGCGCTCCGAATTCGCTGATTTTCTTCAACGAATTCGGCGCGGGACTGTATTTGATGTCCTCCGATACGCTCTTCGGGGATAACGTCCTCAAAAAGAAAGCGAACAAGAGCTTCCTGTGGGATCTTATCATTATAGACGAGGAGCAGAATCCCGGCGTTCCCGATTACAAAAAGTACCGCGAAAACCTTATATGGTGCGGCGAAAGACTTCTCATAAATACCCCGTTCCCCGCAAGGAACGACGACGATAAAAAGGAGCTTGCCGAGCTTATCAAGAGTGTGCTCTCAAGCGGCGAAAAGGCGGAAAAAGCCGACGAGATAAGCTTTGACGCGGGAGTATCACGGCTTGACGAGGAGTCTGCGGTGATGAGATATTTTGACGTGCCCGCATATTCCGACAAGTTCGTGCGCAAGGTTTCGTTTGTGGATTACGGCTTCGACGAGGGAACTATGGTGAACCTCCGCAGACGCGTTGATCTTCGTTCGGGTCTGCCCGTTTACAAATACGGCGGAAATGTTTTCGAGGCTTACGATTGCGAGAAGTTTGAGAAAGAGCGCCGCGCTTACATAAAAATGTCCTACACGCGCTCCGACGTCGAGGATCTGAGAGCGTTTGACAAGAAGCTTGACAGCCTTATCAACTGCGTGACCGATGTCCTTGCCGAGGAAAACAGCCGCGTGATGATCTACTGCTGTGATAAAGAATCCGTCGAGTACCTGCGCAAGGCGCTTACTTGTATGTTCGGCGCGGATGTCCGCGTGGCGCGCGACGAGCTGTCCAATCCGGACGATATCGTGAGAAAGCTCTCCGTGAACGCCGCGAACAGTTACCCGAGAATACTTATCGGCACGGATAATCTCGGCACGGTCGGCAACGGAATGGGCGGCATTGACTGCATTATCAATTACGAGCTGCCGCAGTCGCCGGCGCTGTTCGAGAGAAGAATGACGCGTCACGGAAACGCAAAGGAGGCGGAAAGACGCTTCATCATCTTCCGCGACAGCAACAACCTCTTCGATACCTGCGCGCTTGAAAAGGTACTGTACTTACAGCTCGAGAGCGGCTTCTGTGGCAAGCTTCCCGCAAGGAACATACTGCTCGACGTTCCCGGAAAGGCGGACTGCCTTAATCACCTTATCGACGATCTGAAATATATACGCGGCGTTGCCAAGGAGATAGACAATTGCCTTGACCTCATCAAAAAGGTAAAGTGCGAGTACTCCATTCCCGAAACGCAGGGTATCCAGAACAGCAAGCAGCTTGCAGAGTTCGCGGAGAATATGCTCGAGCGCGTATACAAGCTGTTCGGTCTGAGCGAAAGCTCCTCCAAGGACGATATTTCCGCGGCAATAAACGGATTGAGCGGATTGTGCATAGTACGCGACGGACAGCTCAAAAAAGCTCCCGACTGCGCGGCGATGTCCGATACGTTCACAAACGACAGCTACTCCAATCAGCCGTTTGCGCTTGAAGCCCTCAAGGGTCTTGCCGACGCAAAGGCGCAGATCGACGAGCTTCACAAGAGCAACGATTTCCACCTCAAGATCAAGCAGGAGATAGTTTCTCTTAACGACTGCATTCAGTATCCCGTGCTTTACGGAATATGGAAGTACAGGGCAAAGGAACAGGATTCCGACCGCTCCTTCAAGGATTATATCAAGATATACAACGACGGTATCTGATCAAAGTCGTTTATGGCTTCACCGTGCGAAGCCGATCCGATAATTATAAAAGCGCGGAGAAACGAGGCGTAGATAATGAGCGAGAGCTATGAAACAGTGGAAAAGCTGCTCGGCGACTTTTTTGAGCGAAACACAGCGGGCGACAAGGAGGGAATGAAGTCGGTCATCGACGATATTCAGCATAAGCTGAAGTCGGGAGAGGTTGACAGCGATCCTTTCAAGGACTATTTCAACAATATGTATGCCGGCAGAGGTGCGATAAACGTAAACGGAATTGCCAAGGATTATCCGAGGGAGTCCATTATACGTGAGCTTTTGCAGAACGTTTTCGGATGCGATTATGAGTCGCCCGATATCAAGGTAATGATCGAGTTCCTCGACGAGGGTCAGGTCAAGCTCACCTACAACGAAACGGGCTTTACGCTGGCGCAGGTGTTCTACTATCTTTCGGTAGGGCGCAACGACGGCGATAAAAAGCGCGAGGGACGCTTCGGTCTGGGCGCAAAAAGCGTTTTCGCGAACGTCGATTGGTTCAAAATGCGCTCAAACGATTATTCACTGCGTGTAGTAAACGATGAGGGCACGCTTAAGGTGCGCGAGCTGGAGCTTAACGGACAGCATTTTCCGCACACGGAGATCGTGTTCGCGCTGCCCGAGAACGAGCAGGCGGCTCTCCACGAGAACCTGACCACGCTCACCTCCCGAAAGGGCGTATATATCAATATGGTAGACCTCTGCTTCGCGTTTATCAGAAAGAAGAATCTGAAAGCGGTCGATGAGGAGGAGTGCGTTCAGAGAACGTTCAATATCGCGATAATCAACTACGGCAAGCCCGAGGTCGTTTACAAGATACAGCTTTACCGCAAGAACGAGAACGATATCCCCAAGGTAAGGTTCTTTGAGAACGGCAAGAGCGTCGCGGATTTCCTGCACGCGGAGCGCGACGGCTTTACCTACCTTATCCCGTACGCAATTTCCGGCGCCAAGCGCGACGCCGCAAAGGTGCTGATGAGCAAGTACAACTACTTCTCCACCTACGAGCTGACCGGCTTTGTCCGCGCCAACAACGTTGATTTCGTTGACGAGCAGCTCTCGGCGTTCTTCGTTTCCGTGCCGAATAAATTCATCACAAACAACCGTTCGGGCATTAAGCATGACTCGCTCGAGGAATGCTCGGGCAAGATAGAGCAGGGCATCCTCTCCGTTGCCGAGGAGTACAAGAAGCTGTTCGTGCTGGAGCTTATTCAGCGTCAGGATGTTCCCGACCGCTATATGCTGCGTCCGAAAGCATATGTTTTCGAGTTCTTCTACAATTACATAAACACCAGCGGCATAGTAAAGGGTCTGCGCGAGAAGTTCGGCGACAGCGTTTCCGTGCTTTTCCCTCATTCTCCCGAGCCGGTGTTGTTTGAGGGTCTGCGCAGGAACGGCTTCTTCACCGAGCGCGACGACATTTCCAAGGAGGAGCACGAGGACGGCAGCGCCGCGAAGATGCTTCTTCAGGACATTGAGCAGATGAACACATGGTACGGCAAGGACGACAATCATGTTCTCGTGGCGAAATACGACTGGTCTGTCGCGGGAACGGACGAGGGCGGAAAGGAGTATCTGTATTCGTTCTATCAGGACGGAAACCAATACCTTATGTCCTCCGATGGTCACAAGGTCAAGGACTACGAGTTGGGTGCGAGCTTCCGCAGCATAATCAGCCTGAAGCTCAACGAGAGCATAGTAAACGGCTCCGTTGCGGACGAGAACGCACTTGCGAACGCGTTCGCGGTAATTGACGAGATGTTCGGCGAGAACTACCGCATTTCGATGAAGTACTTCCAGTTCGTCATCACGTCCGGTACGGCGACCGTTCAGTTCGAGATCTCCAAGATAAACATCGGCAACCTCAAAAAGGCTTACGACACATTGGCGGCTCATGAGATGAGGTTTGAAAACCACCAGATCTTCAATCAGGTGATCACGCTGATGGTGAACTCGTTCACAAACGGCAAGGACACCATTCAGTTCCTCCAGGAGATAAAGAGCCAGGGCGGCGAGGTAACGCTGGCGCTGGATATTAACAAGCGCTACCGCTTCTCCGTTTACGGAAAGCAGTTTATGATCCCGCCGAACATCACCAACGCGGAGCTGCTCGATATCGTCGGCGACGTTTACGCGCTTATCGAGAGCGGGCTGCTCAACAAACGCGTATTCGATTTCCCGTATTCCGCGGGACGCTTCAACTTTGACACGCAGGATGTATTGTCGGTGCTTCCCGACGCGCGCAATGCGGACGCCGTGGAGCAGATAATGTCCAAGACCTACGTCTGCGACCTCGGTATGGATAAGATCGCGCTGTTGGATAAGGACAACAAGCTTATAAAGATCGTTGACCTGTCCGCGCCGATCGCTCCCGAGGATATGGAAAAGAGTGCCAAGGTGGTAATTCTGCGCGACGGAATGTCCAAGCCGCAGTATGCGGGCTTCGCGGAATTCCTTATCACGGGCGCGAACAAGAACAGACTTTCGGCGCTGTATTCCGGAACGGAAGAGCCGAATCTGGTGCTGCTCGATCAGCTTCCTTACTACTACAAGCCCGTACCCACGATCACGCGCAAGGAATTCGATTATCTTCGCGAGCAGGTAAAGCGCATCGCTCCGTATGAAAAGGCGAACGTAAAGGCATACCGCAACTATTTCGCGCGCGATATAAACGCAAAGCTCTACGGCTACGGCGGCGTCTGCCCGTGCTGCGGCTACGAAACGGGCGTGCTCAACAGCTTCGTTGTCAAGAAATTTTCGATAGGTCTTATGAACGGTGAAAAGGAGCAGAAGTTCAACTTCTCGCTGTACCTTTGTCAGAACGACGCGGCTGCCGCTTCGGGTTGGCTTATCGACGATATAAGCGTCGGCGGTATGACCCCGTTCCTGTGGCTGGAGGAGATCGCGGAGATAGACAATATTCCGCCCGAGTTCCTGTATTGCCGCGTTAAATTCCGCAGACAGGTAACATACGATATAGTTGAACCCGGCGAATCAAACGTTCCCGAGACCGTTTACGACGGTGTTCCCGAGGTGCTTGATCTGGTGCTCAGTCCCATGATGGCGGCAAAGTGGTATGAAGATAACGCCTCTCCTGTTAACCGCGAGGCGGCGATAAAGGAAGCAGCCGCGGCTCAGGCACAGGCGGAGGCTCCCGCCGAAAAGCCCGCCGCGATCGAGGTTCCCAAGGAGTACGATGAAAACGGCGAGGAGATCGTTACCGAGCTTAAACCCACCGAGTCGATAAATCAGCTCAGATCGAAAGCCGACAAGGAAGTAACGATGCCCGATCAGCCCAAGCTTACTCCCAGACACCCCAAGGTCGATCCCGCAAAAGGCGGAGATATCGGAAGCATTAAAATGTAAATAATTAACTTAGACCGCTGCTCAGCAGGGCGCAGGTGTTGTCATCTGCGCCGAGCGAGTGCCTATGATTTTCACCCGAACGCGGACGAAAAGCACAGGCGCTTCGCCTCTGAACGGCGGTTTAAGACTGTTATTGATAGTGTGAAAATTTTAACTATTAACTATAAGAAAGGATTGGTGAGTTTTGGGTAAACTGCATTCCGTTCGGCTGCCGCATTTCAGCGGCTCGGCGGAGCAATTGACGAGGAAGATCCCCGCTCCCGAGCTGGTGGCGATCAGTATGCTTCAGCATATCGGAGCGCCCTGCGAGCCGTGCGTTGCCGTAGGCGACAACGTTAAGATCGGTCAGAAGATCGGCGACACCGAGGCGTTTATGTCCGCGCCGGTTCATGCGTCCGTAAGCGGCGTGGTAAAGGAGATCAAGGATGTGATGAACGTCGGAGGGCGGCTGTGTAAAACGGTCGTTATCGCAAACGACAATAAAAACGAGATGTCGCCCGACATCAAGCCTCCGAAGGCGGATACGCGCGAGGAGTTTATCAAGGCTGTGCGCGAAAGCGGCGCTGTCGGCTTGGGCGGCGCGGGTTTTCCCACGCACGTTAAACTGGCTTACGACCGCAGCAAGGTCAGGATAGATTATCTGCTGCTCAACGGCGCGGAGTGCGAGCCGTACATCACGAGCGACTACCGCGAGCTTATCGAGAATTCCGACAACGTTCTCGCGGGGATTGATCTGGTAATGACGAAGCTGGAGATCCCGAAAGCGATAATCGGTATCGAGGCGGACAAACCCGCGGCGATAGCGAAGCTGGAAAAGCTCGCGATACGCTACCCGAATATTTCCGTGCAGCGGCTGCCGAGCGCATATCCGCAGGGCGCGGAAAAGGTGCTCGTCCACACGCTCACGGGGCGCATAGTTGGCGAGGGGAAGCTCCCATCGGACGTTGGCTGTATGGTTATGAATGTTTCCACAGCGGGCTTTATTTACAGCTACATCAAGACGGGCGTTCCGCTTGTAAAGCGCCGTATCACGATAGACGGCGACATCGTGAATTCCCCCGCGAACTTCTTTATCCCCGTGGGAACGCTGCTTCATTCGATAGTGGGCTTCGCGGACGTTCGCCGTCAGCCCGACAGGATCGTTCTCGGCGGACCTATGATGGGCTCGTGCGCGTTCGACCCCGACACGCCGCTCGGTAAGACCAACAACGCCGTGCTGCTGTTCGGCGATACCAAGGAGCGCAAGACGAGCGCGTGCATCCGCTGCGGTCGCTGCGTCAGAGCCTGCGCGGTCAACCTTATGCCGACCGAGCTTGAAAGCGCCTACGACGCCCGCGACGCGGCGGCTCTGGAGCAGCTGAAGGTAAATCTCTGCATGAACTGCGGCGCGTGCAGCTTCGTCTGCCCGGCGAAGCGCCCGCTTGCCGAGAAGAATCAGCTCGCCAAGGACTTCCTGCGGCAGAGCAAAGCAAAACAACAAGGAAAGTGAGGTGGGGTAAATGAATAAATTGTTTGTCGAGTCCTCGCCGCATATACGCAGCGCGTGGACTACGCAGAAGATAATGCTGAACGTAATTATCGCGCTTTGCCCCGCGCTCATTATGTCCACATACATATTCGGTATTAAGGCGCTGCTGCTGACGGTCATCTGCTGCGCGGCCTGTGTGCTGCTGGAGTTCCTGTTCAACAAGATAACCAAGCGGGAGGATACGATCTCCGACCTTTCGGCGGTGGTAACGGGAATGCTTTTAGCGTTCAATCTGCCCGTCGATCTGCCCGTTTATATGGCTATAATCGGCTGCTTTGTGGCTATCGTTATCGTGAAATGTCTGTTCGGCGGTATCGGTCAGAACTTCGCGAACCCCGCCATTACCGCGAGAATAGTGCTTATGATGTCGTTTGCGGGCGCAATGACGAAATGGACCGCTCCGTTTTCGTGGAAAGAGGGCGTGGACGCGACCGTTTCCGCTACTCCGCTTGCCGCCGATACGCTCCCCGATATGATGGATATGTTCCTCGGCTTCCGCGCGGGCTGTCTGGGAGAAACCTGTATCGCGGCGCTGCTGCTGGGCGGTCTGTACTTAATGTTTATCGGGCTTATCCGCCCCGCAACTCCGCTCTGCTTTATCGGCACGGTCGCGGTGCTGTCGTTCTTCTACGGCGGCTGCGACGTGAACTTTATGCTGTACCAGCTTATGTCGGGCGGTCTGGTTCTGGGCGCGTTCTTTATGGCGACCGACTACGCGACCACTCCGCTTACAACAAAGGGCAAGATCATCTTCGGCGTAGGCTGCGGACTTATCACGTTCGCGATACGTCAGTTTGCGTCAATGCCGGAGGGCGTTTCGTTCTCCATTCTGGTAATGAACTGCCTTACTCCTCTTATCGACAGATTTACAGCTCCGAGAGCACTCGGTGCGGTCAAGCCGAAGAAGGAGGGTAAGCAATGATACAGAAACTTAAACCCGTTTATGTGCTTGCGCTTATTGCGGCGATAATCTCGGGGCTTATCATAGTGGTGTATAACCTCACCTACGTCGACACCACGAATATCCTTACGGACAAACAGGCGGCAGCCGTAACGGCTATCTATGGCGGAACAAAGGACGACTACGAGATCGTTCCGCTTACCGTCAAGAACGACGATAACGAAAACGTACCGACCGAGCTCGGTCAGAAGCTGGCGGACGCGGGACTTGATATCGCAAAGCTCATCAGAAATAAGAGCGACGGCAGTCTGGCGTTCGAGTGCCTTGTAAAGGGCTACAAGAAGGGCTTCGACATTATGGTCGGCGTTAAAGACGGAGCAGTCGCGGGAGTCGCTATCGTTTCCGTCGGCGAGGAGACCCCGGGTCTGGGGACTAACACCAACGACCCCGGATTTCTCAACAATTTCAAGGGAATTTCTGACAAGGCGACTATTGTAAAGACAGCGCCGTCAGCGGCGGGAGAGGTTCAGGCGGTAACATCCGCGACGTTCTCGTCAAGAGGCGTTGCGACTGCGGTAAATACAGCGCTCGAAGCGTTTAAAACAATAGGAGGTGAGGCACAGTGAGCTATTTAAAGGAATTTACCAAAGGTTTAGTTAAGGAAAATCCGACGCTGGTAACGCTGCTTGGAATGTGCCCGACCCTGGCTATCACCACCATGGCGAGCAACGCTATCGGAATGGGCGCGGCGGCGACGTTCGTGCTTATCTGCTCCAACGTCGCGATCTCGCTGCTGAAGAAATTTATTCCCAAGCAGGTTCGTCTGCCCTCGTATATCGTGGTGATCGCGGGCTTTGTAACGCTCATCAGCCTTATATTGCAGGCATTTGTTCCTGCGGTTTATGACGCGCTGGGAATTTATCTGCCGCTTATCACGGTAAACTGTATAATCCTCGGACGCGCGGAGATGTTCGCGTCCAAGAACAACGTAGCCGCGTCCGCTCTTGACGGCGCGGGAATGGGAATCGGCTTTACGCTGGCGCTGCTGGCGGTAGGCTCGATACGCGAGATATTCGGCTCGGGAACATGGTTCGGCTTGCCGCTTATCCCCGAGGCTGCGCAGGAGGCTATCAAGCCCATGACGATTTTCGTTCTGCCCGCGGGAGGATTTTTCGTGCTGGGCTGCGTTATCGCTCTCGTGAACAAGCTTGCCAACCGCAAGCCTCCCGAGGCGACGGGCTGCGCGGCTTGTCCGAACAGGGAATCCTGCATAAGCGTTGAAAAACCGGAAAACACTGCCGAAAAAACGGAGAAGGAGGAGAATAAGTAATGGAACTTGCCAGAAGTATGATGATAATTCTCCTCACGGGTATCCTGACGGATAACTTCGTTTTGTCGAAGTTCCTCGGTATCTGCCCGTTCCTCGGCGTTTCCAAGACATCGAGCGGCTCTCTCGGAATGGGCTGCGCGGTTACGGCGGTAATGGTCTGCGCGACTGCCGCTACATACCCGCTTTATCATCTGTTCCTTGTTCCCATGGGGCTGGAATATCTCAACACAATACTGTTTATCCTCATAATCGCACTGTTTGTGCAGATGATTGAGATGGTGCTGAAAAAGTACATTCCCGCGCTGTATAAGTCGCTGGGCGTGTATCTGCCGCTTATCACGACAAACTGCGCGGTTCTGGGCGTTACGCTGCTGAATATCGACGAGGGCTACAACTTCCTGGAGAGCATTGTAAACGCGCTCGGCGCAGGTCTCGGCTTTATGATCGCCATGCTGATATTCTCGGGAGTCCGCGGACGTCTGGAGCGCTGCAACGTGCCCAAGGCTTTCGCGGGGATGCCGATAACTCTTGTTGCGGCGTCTATCGTGTCCTTGTCGTTCGTCGGCTTCGGCGGACTGGTTGACGGACTTTTCGGAGGTGCATAATGGAAATATTTACAACTTATGTTCTTCCCGTAATTATCTTTGCCGTTATCGGCGGAGCGGCGGGCGGACTGCTGCTGCTCGGCTCGAAATTCCTTGCGGTGGAAACGGACGAAACGGTATCGAGGATCGCCGAAGTCCTCCCCAACGCGAATTGCGGCGCGTGCGGATATTCGGGCTGCGAGGGCTATGCAAAGGCTGTCGCGGCGGGAGAAGCTCCCAACAACAAGTGTAAGCCGGGCGGAGCTGCCGCGGCGGAGAAGATCGCGGCGATAATGGGTCAGGAGGCGCTTGCCTCCGAAAAAGAGGTCGCGTTCGTCCGTTGTAACGGCTGCAAGGGCGCGACCGAGGAGCGCTACACCTTTATCGGAACGCCGTCCTGCGCGGCAACGGAGCGCTTCTACAACGGCAAGGGCAACTGTCGGACCGGCTGCGACGGCTATGGCGACTGCGCTGCGGTCTGCCCCGAAAATGCCATTTCAATAATCAACGGCGTTGCGGTAGTAAATCCCGTAAAGTGCGTTGCCTGCGGAAAGTGCGTAGCGGCGTGTCCGAACCACCTGATCGTTATTCACCCCGCAAAGCAGAAGGTCGACGTTCGCTGCTCGTCCAAGGATCCCGGAAAGGTCGCCAAAGACGTCTGCAAGAACAGCTGTATCGGCTGCAAGATCTGCGAGAAGAAGTGCCCGGAGGGCGCCATCACCGTTTCCGACAACCACGCAACGATCGACTACTCGAAGTGCACAGGCTGCGGAGCGTGCGCGGCGGCTTGCCCGAGAAAGTGCATTCTTACACTTCCCGAGTGCAAATAATACTAATTTGCACTCGTAGTATAGACAAGATTTGCAAAGAGACCGCACATAGCACAAGGAAAACCTCATTGGCGTACTGTATGTACGCCAATGAGGTTTTCCTTGTGCTATGTGTGAAATTTTTGTAAAGATTTCTATACGCATATTGTAAATTGTTATCAGTTTTTTCTCCTTACGCCGTGCGTCAGCTTAACGAAACAAAGCAGATCAACCGACCAAAAACAATCTCCCAAAAGCCCGGCGCAGTGTTACTGTGATAAATTCAAATTTCCGACATTTTAAAAAAATTTTTTTCCCCCTTGACAATACTGGTTCAATAGTGTATAATATAGGTGTAGTTCACAGATTTGATGAATTATACTATTTTTTCGGGAAGACGATTATTATGAAAATCAAATTGGTTAAAATTTTATCAGCGCTAACAATATTTAAGGAGATGTGTCTTAATACAGAGGAATTTTATATTATAGCATATATGCGCGGTTAAAGTAATACATATTCACAGAACAGGAGTACCATTATGAAGAAGAAAATTGCGTCAATAATCACAACAGCATTTATTCTTGCCGCCTTTACGGCGTGTGAAAGAAGCGTTCCCGAAAGCCGGCAGGATAGTCAAGCTCCGTCGTCCTCCGAAAGCGGTAATTCGAGTTCTGTGGCTGACAAAAACGTTATGTTTTCTGCTGATTACAGTTCCGATGATGTTAAAAACGACGCTGCCGACGTTAACTCCGGCGATGGTATGTATCCGGTGACAGCGGCATGCCGCGGCGCGGAATGTTACTACGCGGACATAGAGGGCGTTTACGGCGAGACCGGGATACCCGATATCCCATGTGACAACGTTGACGCGCAGGGAAGCGTAAGACCTATTCAGGTAACGCCGATCGGCCTTGAAAGTATGGTTTTTGAAACGCGTACATTCGGCGATTATACCGTGAAGCTTGTGGGGCAATATGTGAGAACAGACGAGGAAAATTTTCCCGGCACGATTTACGCGCGACACCTTTACATTGAAATTGAAAACGAAAAGTCACCGCTTTCGGGAAACGACGGCAAAATATTTTACGCTCCGACGCTCCTCGGACAAGGGGTATTCAAGCCCGAATACCGGATATTTCCCGAGAGAATAGGCACTTATCTCGACATATACGATCTGGAGTATCCGATCGTCGCCATGCGGTATTATCTGGATGATACGCCCGAATATGTAGCCGACGATATATCCGAGACGGTTCGGTTCGCGATGATTCTGCCGAACAGAAACAGTGCCGTAAGTTTAACGGGGAGCTGCGAAGCGGGTCTTGGCATCGTCTTTGATACCGAGCCGTCCGACAAGGTAGAGATCGTTACAAACAGCGAAACCGTTTTCGGTTGGCCATCCGTATTGTGCGGGAATGATATCAAGGTTGCCGACAAGAAAACGCTTATTGATGAAACGGCGGGCATAAAATACTCGTTTGATTTCTCCGACATTCCGTCATTGGGCAATTTCTCTAACGAACGTCTCACCGTGGAAAAAGCTTTTGACATTGTATAACGGCAAGGTTTATCGACACTAAATAATGCTGTGCGGCCAGAGCCGCGCAGCCTTTTTATTATACGATATACCCCATTCCCACTTTAGTGCCGATATAATCATGCAGCCCCGACTGCTCCAGTTTTTTTCTCAGCCGCGCGACGTTGACGGAAAGCGTGTTCTCGTCCACAAAGCTGTCGGTTTCCCAGAGCTTGTTCATCAGCAGCTCACGGCTGACCACCTTCCCCTTGTTTTCGAGCAGCGTTTCCATAATGCGGTATTCGTTTTTCGTGAGATCGATCTTCTCTCCGTTGAATGTAAGTGTCGCGTTCGTCGTGTTGAGAACCGCTCCCTTATGCTTGATAACGCCAATATTCTCCGCGAAGTCATAGCTCCGCCGCAGAATAGCCTGAACCTTCGCGACCATAACGCTCAGATCGAACGGCTTTGCGATAAAATCATCGCCGCCCATATTCATAGCCGTTACAATATTCAGATTATCCGACGCGGACGAAATAAACACCACCGGGCACTTGCTGACCGCGCGTATCTCGCTGCACCAATGGAATCCGTTATAAAACGGCAGCGAGATATCCAACAGCACGATATGCGGGTCATATTCCTTGAATTCCTTGAGAACGTCGCGGTAGTCGTCCGCGCGCCGCACCTCGAATTCCCACTCGGAGAGCCGCTTTATTATTGAATTGGCAATGCCGTCATCGTCCTCCGCAAGAAAGACCTTGTACATCATCTCACACCTCGTTTCCGCTGAGCATACGGTAGAATTCCTCGGCGTAGCTGTCGGTCATTCCGCAGACGCAGTCCGTCGCGAACAACAGACGGCGGTAGCATTGCTCCGCGTCCGATTTTCCGACGCACGCGCGCTTGCATATCTCCAGATAATTCTCGGACAATACCTCGGTGAGATCGCGGTCAAAAATACGCTGCCCGTCCGTATCGAACCGAAGCGCCGCGCCGACTATCTTGTCCAGCAAAAGCGTCATCATTGAATTTTCGGCAAGCTCGCTGCGCACTATCGCGGACGAGCGGAACGCGTATCGGTAAGCAATATCGCCGAGCGCGTAAGCAAGTACGCTCGCGGGGCTTTCCGTCAGCAGCTCGCTCTTGAATTCTCCGTGCATAATGTCCTCGTAATTTTCGCAGAACGCGTCCGAAGCTGCGTAAATAAGCATATTCTGAAGCTTGACTATCCACCGTTGAACAGCCTTTAACTGCGGGTCGCGCATATTGAAATCCTTTGCGGAATTGTAATTCCCCTCAAGCTCTCCGGCAGCCCTTTCCAGCATTTCAAGCTCCTCGGGAGAGCCGCATTTTTCGGTGAATTTCGCGTTCCGAAGCTCCGCGAGTATCCTGTGATAGTCCAGATGTCCCTTGACCGCCGCGTCCTCGATGTCGGCGGTCTTGTACGCGATGTCGTCCGCCGCCTCGAGAATAAACGTCAGCGGATAACGCCTGTCGCCGACGCCCGTCCGTTCGGTAATATCGCGGAAAAGCGGCTCCTCCGAAAGGTAGTATCCCATTTTTTTGGTGCGGATATCGCCGCTTTTCTTGTCGATGCCCGTCGAACTTACGGGATACTTGACGATAGTGTTCAGCAGCGCGTAGGTGAGGTTCATTCCCGTGTCCATATCCATAAGGCAGTGCAGCCGCGTCAGCACCCGAAGCGCCTGTGCGTTACCCTCGAAGTTGAGAAAATCGCTCCTCATCTGCTCGGTAAGCAGCTCCGCCACAGGCTTTCCTTTAAACATGAGCTTCGGAAAATTCTCCTCAAACCATTGCCGAATGGAAAATTCCCCGAAATGCCCGAACGGCGGATTTCCGATATCGTGAACCAGCCCCGCACATTCCAGAATATCGCAGCAGTTCTCGCGGACGATCTCGTCGATACCGGGCTTTTTTTCGCCGATCAGCCGACGGAATACCGTATCGCCGAGCGAACCCGCAAACGAGCTTACCTCCAGCGAGTGCGTAAGGCGCGTCCGCACGAAGTCGCCGCGGTTGAGCGGATAGACCTGCGCCTTGTCCTGAAGCCGCCTGAACGACGCGCTGCCTATAATGCGGTGGTAGTCCTTGCGGAATTCGGTGCGCACATCGTTCGGGTTAGGTGAGGAGTGCTCGCGTTCGCGCTTAGCGCAGAGCAGTTTGTCCCAAGTAAACATAAAAACTCCGTTCTCCGATAGCAATAATAAGCATTTCGGAATAAAATATAATGTCGGAAAATTCTTGAATAATCAAAAGCACACAGTCAATAATATTCTCGACAGGGAAGTGCGGACTGACATATCCGCCGATAATAATGAAAGGAATGGTTTTAATGTTAGTAAAACGCGGTGAAATATATTATGCCGATCTAAGCCCCGTGGTAGGCTCGGAACAGGGCGGCATACGTCCCGTGCTGATAGTCCAGAACGACGTCGGGAACAAGCACTCACCGACGGTAATAGCGGCGGCGATAACGAGCAAGAAAGAAAAATCCCAGCTCCCGACACATATATCCGTGGCAGCGTCGTCCTGCGGCTTGGCAAAGGACTCGGTGGTACTTCTGGAGCAGGTGCGTACATTGGATAAACGCCGTTTAAAGGAGCGCATGGGCGAGCTTGACAGCAGCTCCATGCAGCAGGTAAACGACGCGTTATCCGTCAGCTTTGGGCTTTGAAATACAAAGGGGCAGGGCGAACTTGCCCCTTTGTTTTGCAGTAAATTATTGTTTAACGCAGTGGCGGTGGTGCTTTTTTGTAATTTGTTGCTTGTTGTGGTTTCGTTAATTTTAATTAAAATGTTGTCTCACGGTTGCGA
>CAYWIP010000060.1:0-17143 GCA_964458395.1 uncultured Ruminococcus sp. | reverse complement strand
GCTCAGAAAAGAGCTGCGTGAAGCCGGCGTTGATTACTTTGTTGTCAAGAACACCCTGCTCAAGCGCGCTTGCGATATTGCGGGTCTTGAGGGTCTGGACGACGTTCTCAGCGGAACTACCGCTGTTGCGCTGTCCGCGGAGGATATTATCGTTGCCCCGAAAATTCTGAACAAGAAGGCGGAGGGTTCCAACGGTACTTTCAGCATCAAGAAAGGCTTTGTAGACGGTCAGGTCATTTCCAAGGAAGAGGTTGAGGCTTACGCTAAGCTCCCGTCCAAGGAAACTCTGCTCTCTCAGCTCGTATTTATGCTGCAGTCTCCGATCCAGCGCTTTGCGATCGCTATCAACGAGATCGCAAAGAAGAACGACGAAGCGTCCGCTTGATCGTTCGTTTACACGTGCGGCTTGAACGAAACGCCGCGTAATCAATGAAAACAAAACATATTATGGAGGTAAATAAAATGGCTTCTGAGAAGATCACAAAAATTATTGACGAAGTTAAGGAACTGTCTGTTCTTGAGCTTAACGAACTGGTAAAGGCACTTGAGGAAGAGTTCGGCGTATCCGCTGCCGCTGTTGCTGCTGCTCCCGCTGCGGGCGGCGCTGCTGCAGGCGCTGCTGCCGAGGAAAAGACCGAATTTGACGTTGTCCTCACTTCCTTCGGCGATGCTAAGATGGCTGTTATCAAGGCTGTTAAGGATGTATGCGGTCTCGGTCTGAAGGAGGCTAAGGAGCTGGTTGAGTCCGCTCCTAAGGCTATCAAGGAAGGCGTTGCTAAGGCTGAGGCTGAAGAGCTCAAGGCTAAGCTCGAAGAGGCAGGCGCTAAGATTGAGCTTAAGTAATTAAACTCGCTTAACGTTTAAACGCAGACATTAAACCGCTCTTGATTATGGTCAGGGGCGGTTTTTGTTTTTAGGAGGATTTGATTATGATGAACGAAAAGGAAAAAATGCTGCGCGGTGAACCGTATAATGCCGCCGACAAAGAGCTCGCCGAGCTCAGGGCGCTGGCGCACAGGCTTTCGCAGGACTACAACGCGACCTATGACACCGAAATCGAAAAGCGCGCCGTAATACTTGACAAGCTGCTGCCCAATCACGGAAACAACTGTTTTCTGCAAGGTCCCATTCAGTTTGACTACGGTGTGTTCACGACTGTAGGCGAGAATTTTTACGCTAATTTTAATTTTGTTGTTCTGGACACCTGCCCTGTCGTTATCGGCGACAATGTTTTCTGCGGTCCGAATGTAACTTTCGCGACGGCGCTGCATTTTCTCGATCCCGTTGAGCGCCGTATGCGTACTGCCGAGGACGGCTCGCCTTATGATATCGAGCATGGAAAGCCCATTACCGTCGGAAATGACTGCTGGATAGCGAGCAACGTTACTATCTGCGGCGGCGTGACTATCGGCGATAACTGTGTTATCGGAGCGGGAAGCGTGGTAACTCGGGATATCCCCGCAAACAGTATTGCCGCGGGAAATCCCTGCCGCGTTATCAGACAAATAGACGTGAAAGAGGGCTGAGGTGAAAGACTACGATAAAATTGAAGCGTATATGCTGGAATGTATGCGCGATTCGGCTCATGACCGCGAACATATATACCGCGTTTTTTATACGGCGCTCGATATAGCCGAAAGCGAACCCTCCGCCAATCTTGAAATTTTGACGGCAGCTTGTCTGCTGCACGATATCGGCAGACCGGAACAGTTCGCTAACCCCGAATTGTGCCATGCGGAGGTCGGGAGTAAAAAAGCTTACGAATTCCTTATCGGGATCGGGTGGACGGAGGAACGCGCCGATCACGTCCGCGACTGCGTGTATACTCACCGTTTCAGAAGCGAAAACCCTCCGCAGAGCATTGAGGCTAAGATACTCTTTGACGCGGACAAGATCGACGTTTCGGGGGCTGTGGGAATGGCGCGTTCGCTGATGTACCGCAGCGCGGTCGGCGAGCCGCTTTATACTCTTAACCCGGACGGAACTATCAGCGACGGCAGCGATACCGACGAGCCGTCGTTTTTCAGAGAATATCACTTTAAACTGAAAAACATTTACGGGAAATTCTTTACCGAACGCGGCAGAGAGATTGCGTTAAGCAGACGGCGCGCCGCCGAGGAATTTTACAACGCGCTGCTTTCGGAGGTCAAAAGCTCGGAGGAACACGGAAGAGAGCTGCTGAAAAAACTTAAATGAGCACTTCCCTTTTATTGACAATCAGTGGCAATTATGATAAAATAAGGTTATCAAAGTAATTTCAGGAGGACTGTACAATGGAAATTATCGAATATGACCCTAAATTCAAGGACGACTTTATCAAATTCAACACCGACCGGATAGTCGACAATTTCGGTTTTCTTGAGGACGAAGATACGGAAAACTTTGAATACATTGTGGGTGAATAACTATGGACAAGGGATTGAAAACGCTTCTGGAATACTTCCGCTACGACGGAAAATTCAGCCGCAAGCCGCTCACCGAAGAGCAGCTTGCGGAGATCGAAAACGCAAAGCGCGAGGGGTATATGTTCGACCCTCCGCAGTCGGTATCCCATGAGGAGACAATGGCACGGCTTGCGGAGGTTCTGCCGAAAATAAGCCGCAAAACGGTCGCGGACGCGTTTCTGTACAGCTTGTCGACACGGAGATTGGAGTACCGCTCGGCTCTTGGGAGCTATTATTTCGCCATTGCAATTCCCGAGCATGAATTCTCCCCTAACGGTTATAACACCTGCACCGTCTGCGGTTTCGGTCAATGGAACACTTCCTACAAATGCGACGGGCTGAGCTATGTCAACTACTGCCGCTACAAATACGGCGGGGTGCGTTTGGCTCTTAACGAGGTTTTGTTCGATCTGGAGCAGTTTGTAAAGCTGCCCGAGGTCACGCCGGCTCCCGAGGATTATGAGATACTGAAAAGGATACTCGGCTGCGCAAAGCTGCTCACGGGCGGTAACGATAAATCGCCTAAGCTTGTAAAGGCAGTCATTCACGAAAAGCTGATCAAGACCAACCAATATGAGGTGGATAAGCTGCTTAACTCGCTCAGTATCTGCGGCATTATCAACAACCGCGAATATCCGTCGTTTGAGGAGAAGTTTGTCGGTTACGAGGAAATGACCTGTCTGCAATACAGCGAGGCGGACTATCCGCTTAATATGTGGCGGGCGCGCGACGGTATCAACAAGGAACGCCTTAAAGAGGTGTTCGGAATAGAATTATAGGGGGTTACGTTATGCAATACAAATGCAAGGTCACAGTCATTGACAAGAAATGCTTTACCGATTTGCAGGAGCGGTATCTCGCCGACCCGAAATCGGGAGTGTGTCCGTTTTACAACGTCGGCGACGAGTTTATTTTCGAGCGCTACGGCGATGAGGACACGTTCTGGCGCGAGGGCAACGGCACACAATGTGCCGAGGCATGGGACTGCATAAGCCGCTACATATACACGGCACTTCAGGGCGGCAGCATTATGCGGAACTGGACTAACGACGAGCGTATGATGATCGCCTGCTGCAACGACGGAACGCGCCCCGTTATTTTCAGAATAGAGCGCCAGGACTATCTTGTCGTGAGGATCGACGGAATGAAGTGCGAAAAGTGCGCGGCTAAGGTCAAAGCGGCTCTGGAGGTGCTCGGCGGCACGGAGCGCGTTGACGTGCGGCTTGACAAGGGTTGGGCGGAGGTTTTCGTAAAACACGGAGAATGCCCCGATTCAGACGAAATAACAAGCGCCGTTGATAACGCGGGATTTAAGGTTACGGTGATAGAATGATACGGTTTGCTTCCGAGGATGACTTAGACGCTCTTATGGAGCTTGACAGGCATATTTCCGCAGTGGAGCTTTATAACTGCGTTAAGCTTCAGCGCGTTATCGTTTCAACAGTAAACGGAAGGATAAACGGCTGGCTTCGTTACGGGCTGTTCTGGGATAATCTGCCGTTTATGAATATGCTGTATATTATCGACAGTGAGCGCGGAAAAGGACTTGGCACGGCGCTATGCGAGTTCTGGGAAAACGATATGAGGGAAACGGGCTGCACGCTCGCGCTTACCTCTACCCTGTCGGACGAGCAAGGACAGTTCTTCTACCGCAAGCGGGGGTATCGCGACTGCGGCTCGCTGATTTTGCCCGGGGAAGTTACGGAAATAATTATGTACAAGAACTTGGAGAATAACAATGGATAAAATATGGAACGAAATGTATGAAGCGGCAAAGGCTGTACAAAACGAACGCAAAATATCCGACTATGTGGACGCGGGAGGAGTTGCGGCGGCTGTGCTGTCCAAATCCGGGAAAATATACACGGGCGTGTGCATAGACACCTGCTCAACGCTCGGTATCTGCGCCGAGCGCAACGCGATATTCAATATGATCACAAACGGCGAGAGCGAGATCTCGAGAGTGCTTGCGATAATGCCCGACGGCAGGAGCGGCGCGCCCTGCGGAGCCTGCCGCGAGCTTATGGTGCAGCTAATGCCCGATAATTACAAGGATATCGAGATACTGCTCGACTATGAAAATGAACGGACGATCACGCTCGGGGAGATTACTCCCGAGTGGTGGATATAACGGAGGTTCAGATGATTTATTACAATGACGGCGAAGTACTTATACGCGATCTGGAGCGCGGCGACGTTGATATCTTCGTCGACGGCGAAAACGCTCAAGGCTGGGACAGCACTCCCGAAAAGCTGCTTACGCGGCTAAAGGACGTTGAGGAAGGGCGCGCCATTGCTATCGCCGCCGAGTTCAACGGGCAGCCCGCCGGCTACGTCAGCGTATACCCCGCCAACACTTGGGGCGCATTCGGGGGAATGGGCTATCCCGAGATCGTCGATTTCGCCGTGCTGGAGAAGTTCAGGCGGCACGGGGTTGGTTCGCGGTTAATGGACGCGGCGGAAACTATCGCGGGGAGCTACTCCGATACCGTGTATCTCGGAGTGGGGCTTCACAGCGGCTACGGCTCGGCTCAGCGAATGTATGTAAAGCGCGGGTATATTCCCGACGGGTCGGGAGTGTGGTACAAGGACCGCGTCTGCGAGCCGCATACCGAATGTGCAAACGACGACGATCTGGTACTGTATCTTTCAAAAAATCTGCGTTGAAAGGAATTTTTATGAACATTACACGGGCGAAAAGAGAGGATCTGCGTGATATTCTCGATTTGCAATATCTCGCATACCAAAGCGAAGCCGAGATATATAACGACTATAATATACCTCCTCTGATGCAGACTTTGGAGGAGGTTGAGCGTGAATTCGACAAGGGCGTTATACTGAAAGCGACGGACGAAAGCGGAAAAATTATCGGCTCGGTGAGGGCGTTCTGCGAAAACGGCAGCGTTTATATCGGAAAGCTGATAGTTCACCCGAAGCGGCAGAGGCAAGGTATCGGAACAGCGCTGCTTTCGGAAATTGAAGCGCATTATCCCGATCAAAGATACGAGCTGTTTACGGGGAGCAAAAGCGCGGGGAATATTGCTCTTTATGAACGGTTGGGCTATAAAATTTTCACAGTAAAGAGAATTGACGACAACTTGGAATTTGTTTATCTGGAGAAACGGAGTGCATTATGCTGAGATTACGACCATACAAGCCCGGCGACGCGGAGCATATCGTGAAATGGTGTAAGGACGAATACGCGTTCAGGCAATGGAGCGCCGACCGATACCCGGAATTCCCGATTACCGCCGAGGATATGAACAGGCTCTATGACAACTTGGAAATTTATGGCTTGACGGCTTTTGACGAAACGGGAGTTGTCGGACATCTGACAATGCGTTTTTCCCGCGACGGATTTGACGAGGTGCGCTTCGGGTTCGTTATCGTTGACTGCGAAAAGCGCGGCAGGGGTTACGGAAAAGAAATGCTTTCTCTTGCGGTGAAGTTCGCAATCGAATTCCTTAAAGTCGGGAAGATATCGCTGGGTGTTTTTGAAAATAATACTACCGCGCTTCAATGCTATAAGGCGGTCGGGTTTAAGGTCGTTAAAAGAGATCACGTTGAAAGCTATTGCTGCCTTGGTGAGACTTGGAACTGCATTGAAATGGAGATCACCATATGAAGATCGCTGTTTTAGGTTATTCCGGCGCGGGAAAATCAACTCTCGCGGCTCGGCTCGGAGAACTGTACGGCTTGCCCGTGCTTCATCTGGACACCGTCCATTTTCTGCCCGGGTGGAAAGAACGCGAGCTATCCGAAAAGCGGAGGATAGTCGCGGATTTTATGCGAGATAACGACGGCTGGATCATCGACGGGAACTATTCGGCACAATTCCGCGAGAAACGGCTGGAGCAGGCGGATATGATCGTTTTGATGCTGTTTGATCGATTCAGCTGCTTATGGCGCGTTATAAAACGCTATCGACGCTTCAGGGGCAAGACCCGCCCCGATATGGGCGAGGGGTGTATTGAGAAGCTGGACTTTGAATTCGTCCGATGGGTTCTGCATGATGGACGTACAAAAAAGAAGAAAGCGGACTACAAAGCCATTTGTGACAAGTACCCCGACAAGGTCACGGTGCTGAAAAATCAGCGGCAGCTTGACGAGTTTTTACGGCGAACGGAGAAATAATATGCGCGTTTCATTTGACCTTGACGATACCTTGTTTGTCGATCCCGAAAAGTTCAAGACGGAAAAGGCGCTCATATTCCCTCTTCGCTGTATTTTTCGTGAGCGGCTGCGGCTCGGAACTGTCGGGCTGTTCAGATATCTGCGTGAGCATGATATCGAAGCGTGGATCTACACCACGTCTTACCGATCGGAGCGCTATATCCGCGGACTGTTTTTGTGCTACGGAATACGGCTTTGTGAGGTCGTAAACGGTGCGCGTCACGCCGAGGAGGTTCAGCGGAACAGTCACGATGGCTTGCCTTCAAAATACCCATCGAAATACCGTATCGACCTGCATATCGACGACGATATCTCCGTTAGGCAGAACGGCGACACATACGGCTTTCGGGTGCTTATTGTCGGCGAGGACGACGATATGTGGACGGAGAAGATAATTTCAAAGATCGAGCAGATAGATAAATCGCGAAAGGAGCATTGAATTATGATAACGGACAGCTTTGACAGTAATTCAAAAGCGATAATCAACCCGTATGTAAACGAAAACGCGCCGCAAGTTGACGCGTGCATTCTGACGTTCTCGGACAAGATCAAGCGCGCCGTGCTGCAAAATTACGGCTGCAAGGAGATCGGACGGTTCAACTGCGCAACGCATGATACTCCCGTTTATCAGATTGAGCATAACGACAGACGGTTCGCGTTTTACAAGACGATTATCGGCGCGCCCGCCTGTGTGGGAACGGTCGAGGATTCGTTCTCCGTGATAAAAACGAGAAGATACGTCGTGTTCGGCGGCGCGGGCTGTCTGAATAAGGAAATCGCTCACGGAAAGGTAATGGTGCCGACAGAGGCTTACCGCGACGAGGGAACTTCCTACCACTACGCTCCCCCGTCCGATTATATTGAGGTGAAGAACTCCGCGGTGGTGGCGCGGTTTATGGAGGATAACGGAATACCGTACATTATGGGAAAAACGTGGACTACCGACGCGTTTTACAGGGAAACGGCGGATAATTTCAAAAAGCGCAAGGCGGACGGGTGTATTTCCGTGGAAATGGAGTGCGCCGCGCTTCAGGCTATGTGCGGCTTTCGCGGACCTGAGTTTTACACGTTCTTTACAAGCGGCGATCTGCTTGACGCTCCCGAATGGGATCCTCGGCATGAAAAGGGCGAAATTAGGGACACCCAGCACGATTCGGGACATTTTGATATCGCGCTGGCTCTGGCGGAATTTGTATGTGAAAACAAATGTTACGAGAAAAACAAAGCCCTTGCAATGGATAAGGTATTAACGCTTGACAACTGGTGGGACGGACCTTTGCTGGGGCTTTGCACGTTCAACGGCGAATACTGCGTTTATGAACGCGTTTTCTCGGAGCGGGAGGACGAATACACGGATTTCTACTACCTCACTCCCGTCAGCGACACCGGCGCACGGAAAATTCTTGATAATTGGCGGGAGTGGTGCGGATTTATCGGCAGCGGCAAGGACGCGGTCGATTGGGTGAACACCGTCAATACGGAGGATATTGCCAAAAAATCTCCGCGTTACAGGGGGTTCAGGAAGCACGCGGAGTTTAAAGGCGTGCGTCCGTATAACCTACACACCGAAAATATCATTGGCTATTTTGTGAAGTGGACGTGAGCTTCTCGTTTTTCGAGAACAGCTCCTTTAGCCCGAACGCCAGAAGAAACAGCGCGAACAGCTTTCGGAGCAGATCGTTCGCGATAGCCTGTGAAACGAGCGTTCCGACTGCCGCGCCCAGCAATCCGCCTAGAGCGAGTTTTTTTACAAGCTGCTTGTTCACCAAGCCGTTTTTCAGGTGCATTATCAGCGAAACAAACGCTATCGGCAGAAAGAACAGCACATTTATCCCCTGTGCGGTTCTCTGCTGAACGTCCGCAAAAAGTGTCAGCCACACCACCAGAACGAAACCGCCTCCAAGCCCCATTGACGCCATAACGCCCGTAAGAAAACCTATCAGCGCTTCCATCATGAAAACAACATCCTAACCGCCGCGGCTGTGACAACTCCGCCGAAAAGCCGCTTAAGCCATTGAGCTTTTATCTTTTTCAGAAAGATCGAGCCGGTAACCGCGCCGATAACTCCCCACGGCACATACTTCCACGCACCCGCGAAGTCAAGTACTCCCGAAAAGCCGTAAAATGCTGCCGTTACCAGGCTTAGCAGGAATATCAGCGCTACCGACGTCGCGTGAGCTTCATTCGGCGGACAGCCCTCTTTTTCCAGAATCGGCACGGCGACTACACCGCCGCCCGAACCGAAAAAACCGTTCAGAAATCCGCATAGAGTTCCCTTAAAAAATTGCCCCATAATTTCACCTCGAAAGTATTTTGTGCAGTTCGGGGATTTTTTATTGGCAAATCATTATCGGTAAATTGCACAAAAACTTTTGACATCTTATGCCAAAACGCCGAAAAACGCATTTTCAACGGTTTTCACATTAAAAAATAAGGCATTATGTCGTTGACAACATAGCAGATATGTGGTAAAATATAATAAGGTATTGATAAAAATAAATCACAATACAAAGGAAAGGGATATGAAATGATATTATCGGGTTCTGACATAATTGTCGAGTGTCTGCTGGAACAGGGTGCGGATACCGTTTTCGGATATCCGGGCGGCGCTGTTCTGAATATTTACGACAGTCTGTACAAGTACAGCGACAAAATTCGTCATATAATCACCTCGCACGAGCAGGGCGCCTGCCATGCCGCCGACGGGTTCGCGCGCGCTACGGGCAGAACGGGCGTTGTTATCGCGACCTCGGGTCCCGGAGCAACCAACCTCACTACGGGGCTTGCAACCGCTTACATGGACTCTATTCCGCTTGTGGCGATAACGGGAAACGTTTCGTGCAACCTTCTCGGTCTGGACAGCTTCCAGGAGGTTGACATTACGGGAGTTACCATTCCCATTACAAAGCACAATTTCATCGTCAAGGATATCGCCGACTTAGCCGATACCCTGCGCTTGGCGTTCAGGATCGCGGGCAGCGGCAGAAAGGGACCCGTGCTTGTGGATATTCCCAAGGACATCACCGCGGCAAAGTGCGAGTATACGCGCGTTGAGGATAACGTCGAACCCGCAAAGCCGTACATTCCGGGCGAAACGCTTGACAGAGCCGCCGAGCTTATAGAAAAATCCGCGAAGCCGTACATCTACGCGGGCGGCGGAGTTATCTCCTCCAACGCGGAGGCGGAGCTTAAGGAATTCGCGGAGCTTTGCGACGCTCCCGTGTCCTGCTCGCTTATGGGTCAGGGCGCTTTCGACCAGACCGACCGCCGCTATATCGGAATGCTTGGTATGCACGGTACGGTAAAGGCTGCTGCCGCGCTTAACGACTGCGATCTGTTCATCGGGATCGGCACGCGCTTTTCCGACAGAGTTATCGGCGATCCCGCAGTCTTCGGGAAAAACGCCAAAATTATCCATATCGACATTGACCCCGCCGAGTTCAACAAGAACGTCGAGGTATGCGAAACGGTCAAGGGCGACGTCAAAGCGGTGCTCCGCGAATTGTGCAAGCGCGTTTCGCAGAAGCGGAACATCTGGACGGACAAGATGCTCATCACCGATTTCGGAGAGCCGGTTCAGCACGGTACGGACGAGTTCCCCGTTACTCCGCAGGCGGTAATTGAGAAGCTGGACGAGCTGACGGACGGTCAGGCGGTCATCTCCACAGAGGTAGGTCAGAACCAGATGTGGGCGGCGCAGTACTACAAGTACAGAGAACCGCGTTCGTTCATTTCCTCGGGCGGACTGGGAACTATGGGGTTCGGACTTGGTGCGTCTATAGGCGCTAAGGTCGGCTGCCCCGACAAGACCGTTGTCAACATCGCGGGCGACGGCAGCTTCGCTATGAACCTCAACGAGCTTATAACCGCGTCCGCGCATAATATCCCGATCATCGAAATAGTTATAAACAATAACGTTCTCGGCATGGTGCGCCAGTGGCAGCGGCTGTTCTACGAGAAGCATTTCTCGCAGACCACGCTCGACAACCGTCACATTGATTATGTAAAGCTCGGCGAAAGCTTCGGTATACAGACGTTCGTTATCGCAAAAGCGGAGGAGATCGAACCTACGCTCAAAAAGGCGCTGGAGATCTCGAAAAAAGCTCCTTGTATGATCGAGGTAAGGATAGACCGCGACCTTAACGTGCTCCCCATGATACCCGCGGGCAAACCCGTTATCAACCCGATCACCGAGATAGATTTGGAGGCGTGAGCATGAGAGAATACGTACTTTCCGTTAAGGTGAACAACAATATCGGCGTTCTCGCGCGTATCGGCGGACTTTTCAGCCGCCGCTGCTTCAGCATAAAGAGCCTTAACTCCGCGGAGACCGAGGAAGAAAACATTTCCCGGCTGACTATCGTAGTCGCGGCGGATATCAGAAGTCTTGAGCAGATAAAAAATCAGCTTATGAAGCTTTACGACGTTCACGAAGTGAGAATTCTCGACGACGCCGTAACGCGCGAGCATATCCTTATCCGCGCGGGCAAGACCTCCGAGGATCGCCACAAGATAATCGAGATCGCGAACCTCTACCGCGCGAAACCCGTCGACGTGGGCGCGGACTCCATTATGCTGGAGCTTACCGGCGAGCCTGTCAAGATCGACAGCTTTATCGACCTTTTGAAGCCGTTCGGCATTATCAAAATGGTGCGCTCGGGAATTACCGCTCTGGAGCGCGATTAAAATTGAATATGAAAGGAATTTGAACATGCACAAAAAAGTCTTAGCTTTAGTTTTAGCAGCGGTTTTACTCAGCGGGTGCGATATGGGCGGTGTAAGCTCGGAGAATAGCGAGAATACGGGAAGTACGAACAGTGCTGACGTTTCCTCGGAAAGCTCCTCTTCCCTGCCGCAAAGCACCGCGCAGAATTCCGAAATTGGTTCCGAACCGCAGCCGGAAAGCTCGGCAGCTTCAACCAATAACAGCTCCGAGGAAAGCGCTCCCGTGAAAACGGGTATGCCCGAGGAGATATCCGACTACATCAGTTCTCTTGACAACGGCGATTTTGTTTTCGTGGATTACACGTTCGATGAAAATCCCGATATTATCACCGACGTTTCCCTGCTCGGCGATATCTACGACAAGGCTCTCGCGGTTTTAAAGGAGACCGACGACTACAAAAGCTTTGCCGAAAATTTTCCGAGCGCGGAGCTTTTCGGAATGCTTACCGAAAACGTTGAGGACTACCTTGATGAGAACGGCGAACCTGTGCCGATATTCAAAAAGGCAATCACGGACGATTTCGACCGCAACGGTGTTGAGGAAACATTTGTGTCTATCGCTATCCCTAAAAAACGCGAAATCACTAAAATACGCGAAGATTATAATGAAGATCGCTGGTGGGAACGGGAATATCTTTTCTTCGTTGACGGAAACCGCGCGGTGCTTATTGAGAACTACTACAACGCGAAAATAACAGCCATTCTGGATTACGGCTGCTGTAAGCAGATCGTTATTGATTCCGAGGGTTGGCCGGGATACGATAACTACGCTTCGGATATCTGGGGCGTTAAGGACGGTAAAGTCCTAAAGCTTTACGGCGGACGGCTTGACTTCTGGAAAACGGATTGCTTTCTGTACTCTATGGGAAATCAGTTTATCGGTGATTTTGCGGTCTACGACATCAACAAAGGCGAATATCTGGCGATACAGGGCAAGGAGATCCCCGTAGAGGTCATTTGTGATATGGATACCGACAACGTTATACAAGACGCGTATAACAATCACATAGTAAAGGCTTTGCTGCTTGGAGGAAAATACTTCCTTATCAACGTAGACGGTGCGTGGACGTATGAAAACGGCAAGTTTGAACGCTCCGACAAAAAAATTCGGAAATCCGCAACCCCGGGATATACGGGCGACGCGCTGAATACGCTGGACGACGTCGACTACGACGCGGCGCTGGCTTCAATGCTGACTCCCGATGAAGCCGCACAACTTGAAAGGTAACGAAATGAAAAAGAAACTTATCGCCCTGCTGCTGGCGATCGCGGCGCTATCGGGGTGCAATCTTGAGAATGAAAGCTCTGAAAGCTCGCAGAACGCTCCCGCCGATTCGCAAATCAGCGCCGAAAGCTCCGACAGCACAAGCGAAAGCACTACAAGCAGTACGGAAAGCTCAACTGCCTCGTCCGTTAAACCGAATACGCCCGTTGACAAAATGCGCGAACAGGTTTATGTGGACTATAACTATATCGAAGACCCCGATACTCTGTCGCGGCGTGACGGTTTTGACGAGATAGCCGAAAAAGCACTTGACGCAATTGTTGAAAACGACGATTACAAGTACTTCCTCAAAAACTACAAGTCCTCGGAGGATGCCGGGGAGAACGGGTATTGGCTTTCCGGCGACGGTACGCCCGCCGCTTCCGTTGACAGGATATACAAGGACGATTTTGACAACAACGGCACGGAGGAATTCTTTGCGCTGGTCGCGTTCCCGACATTTAAAAACAACGAGTGGAAAACCGCCGCTTATGTCGTTTATATCGGCGAGTTCTCGGAGATTGTCGGAAGTATGTCGTCGGTGCGCGGAGCGGCAATGCTGGATTACGGCTTTTGCAAGCAGCTGGTATTTAACGGATACAGAGGCATGGATACAAGTTCAAAATCGCAAATCGTCGGAGTTATCGACGGAAAACCAAAGCTGCTGTACTCGCTGGGCGTCAAGGTCTACAAGCTTGACTGCTTTGTGACTACTTTCGGAATGAACGGCACGGGCGATTTTATGATCTATGACAACGTAAACGGCGAATACCGCGCTATCATGGGCGACGAGCTTACCGCCGAGGAAATTTACGGAATGGACAAAACAGACAGTCTGGCAGACAGGCGCGGCAATATTAAATATGCCGTTCTGCTTTGCGAGAAGTATTATATGATACTGAAAAACAATCAGGATACGGGTCAGGCGTTCACCTATGAGAACGGAACGTTCACGCAAAACGATACAAAGGGGCTTCGCATTTCGCTCGGCACTACCGAGAACACGATCAGAAGCGTCAACTATGACGCGGCTGTCAGCGCTATGCTGACCCCCGAGCAGGCACGGCAATTAACTTGACAAACTAACGAAAGGACGGTTGATATGAACATTCTGCACCTTAAATACGCTGTCGAGGTCGCGAAGACCCAATCGATCAGCAAAGCGGCGGAGAACCTGTATATGGGTCAGCCGAACCTTTCACGCGCGATAAAAGAGCTTGAGGAATCGCTTGGGATCACCATTTTCAGGCGAACCTCAAAGGGTATTACGACCACCCCCGACGGCGACGAGTTCCTGCGCAGAGCGCGGCGGATCGTTTCGCAGGTTGACGAGGTGGAGGAGATCTACCGCAACGGACGCGTCCGTAAACAGTCGTTTTCGGTGTGCGTGCCGAGAGCGAGCTACTTCTCGGTGGCTATGGCGGAGTTTTCAAAGCACATTTCGCTTACCGAGCCGGCGGAAATTTTTTACAAGGAAACAAATTCCATGCGGACGATTACCAACGTCACGCGCGGGGATTTCAACCTTGGGATAGTCCGCTATCAGGCGGCATTTGAGAAATATTTCGTGGAAATGTTTGCGGAAAAAAAGCTTGAATACGATACCGTCGCGGAATTCACATATCAGATGGCGGTGAAAAAGGACAGTCCGCTCGCGACAAAGGAAATTATTTCCATGGAGGATTTAAAGGACTACATTGAGATAACCCACGGCGATCCTTACGTTCCTTCCCTGCCGCTGATAGACGTTAAAAAGGCGGAGCTGTCGGAGCATGTTGACAAACGTATTTTCGTTTTCGAGCGCGCCACGCAGTTTATGCTGCTCGGCAACGTCCCGAATACCTTTATGTGGATGTCGCCCGTGCCGCAGTCGCTTCTGGATAATTACGGACTGGTTATGAGAAAGTGTCCGCAATATACAAAGCCCTATAAGGACGTTCTGATCTACCGCAAGGACTACAAGCTCTCGAAGCTTGACAAGCAATTCATCACCGACGTCTGCAACGCAAAGCATAAATGTTTTCCATAAATTGCATTTCCGGAAATTTTTTCTAATTTCAACATTATTCCCCTATGTGATAGGTTGATAACGTATATGCGGAATTTACATTTCACTTATTCCGGGGAATATGTTAAAATATTAACAAGGGGAGAATTCGCGGTTTTTATCGCAAAAACACGAATTTCCACCGGGTAATAAAAGGTAAAAAAGCATACCGTTTTTTCAGAGCGCTGCTTGACATTTCAGACGCTGTCTCCGCGTTAAGGAGAACAGAGGCTATTTCAGAGTATCCGCATGAAAAGAAACGTATGCAGAAAGCCAAACATATATCATTAAAGGAGAAGATGACTATGAATTACGAAATCGTTGACAGCGCAAAAAGCTTTGACGCTGCGCTCGAGAGAGTAAGAGCCGCACAGGCGAAGTTCGCCGAGTTCAGCCAGGAACAGGTCGATAAGATCTTCCTTGCTGCCGCTTCCGCCGCTAACAAGCAGAGAATTCCGCTCGCAAAAATGGCGGTCGAGGAGACCGGAATGGGTATCGTGGAGGATAAGGTTATCAAGAATAACTACGCCGCCGAGCATATCTACAATGCCTACAAGAACGTAAAGACCTGCGGCGTTATCGAGGAGGACGAGGCTTACGGTATCACCAAGATCGCGGAGCCTATCGGCGTTGTCGGCGCGGTTATCCCGACCACCAACCCCACCTCTACCTCTATCTTCAAGTGCCTTATCTGCCTTAAGACAAGAAACGGTATCATCATCAGCCCGCACCCCCGCGCAAAAAACTGCACGATCGCGGCTGCTAAAATCGTTTATGAGGCTGCCGTTAAGGCGGGCGCTCCCGAGGGCATTATCTCGTGGATCGACGTTCCCTCGCTCGACCTTACCAATCAGCTTATGAAAGAGGTCGACCTCATTCTCGCAACGGGCGGTCCGGGCATGGTCAAGTCCGCTTACTCTTCGGGTACTCCCGCTCTCGGCGTAGGCGCGGGCAACGCTTCAGCTATCATTGATCCGTCTGCGGATATCGTAAAAGCAGTAAGCTCTATCATCCACTCCAAGACGTTCGACAACGGTATGATCTGCGCTACCGAGCAGACCGTTATCGCAGACAAGAAGATATACAACGAAGTAAAGAAAGAGTTCATAAAGAGAGGCTGCTATTTCCTTAAGCCCGACGAAGCTCAGAAGATCCGCAATACGCTGCTTATCAACGGCGCTCTTAACGCTAAGGTAGTAGGTCAGCGCCCCGTAACTATCGCGAAAATGGCGGGCTTTGAGGTTCCCGAGGAGACTAAGGTACTCATCGGCGAGGCTACCTCCACCGACCGCGAGGAGGCTTTCGGTCACGAGAAGCTCACCACTATCCTCGGTATGTACAAGTCCGAGAATTTCGACAACGCGCTTGATATCGCGGATACTCTGCTGCACAACAACGGCGGTCTCGGTCATACCTCCGTTCTGTGGATCGACCCCAACGAGAGAGAGAAGCTGCTTAAATTCTCCCACAGAATGAAGACCTGCCGTCTCATCATCAACACACCGTCGTCCCTTGGCGGTATCGGCGATCTGTACAACTTCAAGTTTGCTCCTTCGCTCACTTTGGGCTGCGGCTCGTGGGGCGGCAACTCCGTATCCGAAAACGTTGGAGTCAAGCACCTTTTAAATATCAAGACAGTTGCCGAGAGGAGAGAGAATATGCTGTGGTTCCGTGCGCCGGAAAAGGTTTACATCAAGAAGGGCTGTCTGCCCGTTGCTCTTAAGGAGCTTAAGGACGTTATGGGCAAGAAGAGAGCGTTTGTAGTTACCGACTCGTTTATGTTCAAGAGCGGCTTTACAAAGCACATTACAGACTGCCTTGAGGAAATGGGAATTACATACACGATCTTCTCCGACGTTGAGCCGGATCCCTCGCTGAAGTCCGCGCAGATGGGTGCGGAGGCAATGCGCAAGTTCGAGCCGGACGTAATTATCGCAATGGGCGGCGGCTCGGCTATGGACGCGGGCAAGATCATGTGGGTACTGTACGAGCATCCCGAGGCGGACTTCCAGGATATGGCAATGCGCTTTATCGATATCCGCAAGAGAGTTTACACTTTCCCGCATATGGGCGACAAGGCTTACTTTATCGCTGTTCCGACCTCTGCGGGTACCGGCTCCGAGGTTACTCCGTTCGCAGTAATTACAGATCAGGAAACGGGCGTTAAGTACCCGCTTGCAGATTACGAGCTGCTCCCGAAGATGGCTATCGTTGATCCCGATCTTATGGTAACGGGTCCCAAGGGTCTGACCTCCGCTTCCGGTATCGACGCGGTAACTCACGATCTGGAGGCTATCGCTTCCGTTATGGCAACCGACTACACCGACGGTTTGGCTAAGCAGTCGCTTAAGGTCATCTTCGACTATCTGCCGAGAGCATACGATTCCGCGCCCTCGAGAGATAACCCCAACCCCACTCCCGACTACGTGGCTCGCGAGAAAATGGCAAACGCGGCTACTATGGCGGGTATGGCGTTCGCGAACGCGTTCC
>CAYWIP010000059.1:0-17959 GCA_964458395.1 uncultured Ruminococcus sp. | reverse complement strand
TTTAACAGATCTCAACCACTTTTTCTATACTTTTTGTCTCACATCTATTGTAACACAACACGCTCAGTTCAGGCAAGAGCAGTCAAGGACTTGACATCTTGAAGATTATGTGGTATAATAAACAATAATAATTTTTGATGAAAGGATCATTTTCAATCATGGAACATCACCGATCGAGTGAAGAACAAGGCGCTATTCCCGAACCGGGGGACAGTCGAAAACGTCTGATAATCGCGTCGAATAACGCGGGGAAGATACGTGAATTCAAGGAGCTTTTGTCTCCGTTCGGGTTCGAGGTCATCTCAATGCGCGACGCGGGCTTTGACGAGGAGATCGTCGAGGACGGCGACACGTTCGAGGAGAACGCGCATATCAAGGCGCGCGCGGTCTGGGAGGCTACAAAGACCCCGACTATCGCGGACGACAGCGGTCTGGAGATAGATTTTCTGGACGGCGCTCCTGGAGTGTATTCGGCGCGTTACGCAGGCGAGGGCGCCGACGACAAGGCACGCTGCCAAAAGGTTCTGGACGAAATGCACGGCGTTGCGAGGGAGCTTCGCGACGCGAGATTTGTATGCTCGATTTATTTCATATACGCCGAGGACGACGAGTATTCCGTAAACGGAGAAGTCCGCGGCTACATAGGCGAAAAGCCCAAGGGAAAGAACGGCTTCGGCTACGACCCGATCTTTATGCTGAACGACGACGACAGCATGGCGACTATCGGCGAAGAGGAGAAGAATAAGATCTCCCACCGCGCAAACGCGTTCGGACAGCTTTCTAAGATATTGGAGGAGAAATTTTCATAAATGCTGACAAGTAAACAAAGAGCGCATCTTCGTTCAATCGCGCAGAGCTATAATCCGATATTCTATATCGGAAAGCTCGGCATTACCGAGGAAATAATAAATCAGCTCGAACACGCGATAAACGCGCGTGAGCTTATCAAAATAGGGGTTCAGGAGAACTGCGAGCACAACGCGCGCGAGGCTGCGGACATTATCGCGCCGCAGCTCGAAGCGGATGTTGTCGCGGTCATCGGGCGGAAGTTCGTGCTTTGGAGAAGAAGCCGCGACCCGAAAAAGAGGGTGATCGAGCTTGACTAAGACGGGAATTTTCGGCGGAGCGTTCAACCCCGTACACAACGGGCACGTCAACCTTGCAAGGGAGGCGATAGAGCAGCTTAAACTCAGAAAGCTGCTGATAATCCCGACGTCCGAGTCTCCGCATAAGGCGACTAAGCTGCTGCCGTTCGATACGCGAATGGAGATGTGCAGGCTGGCGTTCGATGGTATCTCGGACAAGTGCGAGATCACGGTGAGCGATATCGAGCGGAAAATGGGCGGCGTGAGCTACACGATAAATACGATACGCGAACTTGCTAAGCAGTGCCCCGAAGCACAGTTCTATCTGCTGATAGGCGGCGATATGCTGTTTTCGTTCAGGGAGTGGTACAAGTACGAGAGCATACTCAAAGAGAGCAAGGTATGCGCTGTGGCGCGCGGCGGCGATAATTTCACGGATATGCTCGAATTCGCGGCGGAAATGGGCAGAGTAAAGGTTCTGCCGACGAACGTCGTGGACGTTTCGTCAACTGAGATACGCGAAAAGCTCGCCGCGGGTAAGGATATCTCGGAGCTTGTGCCGCAGAGCGTCGCGGAATATATCGCGGCAAACGATTTGTACAGAGGTTGAGAAGTTGAGTAAGTATGTGGATTACGACCGCTACGAGGAGCTGTTAAAGGAGCGCCTGTCGAAAAAGCGCTTTCAGCACAGCATGAACGTGGCGGAAGAGTGCTTCAGGCTCGCGGAGCGTTACGGCGCGGACAAGCAGCGGTGCTATCTCGCGGGAATGCTGCACGATATAATGAAAGAGGATCTGCCCGACAGGCAGAAGCAGTACACGGTCGACAGCGGACTATCCCCCGACCCCGCCGAGCTTGCCGCAAAGGCGCTCTGGCACGGCGTCGCAGGAGGATATTATGTCCGCGAGGAGCTGAAGATCGACGACGACGAGATCATTCGCGCTATACGCTATCACACGGTCGGCTGCGCGAGAATGAGCGTTCTGGAAAAGATCGTGTATCTTGGCGACATGATCTCGGAGGAGCGCAGCTACAAGGGCGTTGAAAAAATGCGCGAGTATTGCTATAAGGATCTCGATCTGGCAATGTCCGTTGCGCTTATTTATCAGATAAGCTGTGTGTGCGGTAAATGCGGAATGCTTCCGCTTTCAACGTTTGAAGCGTATAACTATTATCTGCAATTCAATAAAAATAAGGAGAGTTTATGACCGACAGAGAAGAACTTGAAATAGCCGTAAAGGCGCTTGACAGCAAGAAGGCGACCAAGATCACCGCGTTAAAGGTCGGCGATCTGACGATACTCGGCAACTATTTCGTGATAGCGTCCGCGTCCTCGACCACGCAGGTCAAGGCGCTCGCCGACGAGGTGGAGTACCGAATGGAGCAGGCGGGGGTCACCCCCAAGAGCGTTGAGGGCGTTCAGAGCCGCAACTGGATCGTGCTGGATTATGTGGACGTTATCGTACATGTTTTCCTGGAGGAAACGCGCGAGTTTTATCAGCTTGAGCGCCTTTGGGCGGACGGCGAGCCGGTTGATATTTCGGGGATAATTACCGAGTGATGTTGATAGTTTTTGGCTAAAATTGCTAAAAAATCAAATGTTCACAAATTTCCCCAAATAAGCCCTTGACAAATTGAGGGTAATGTTGTATAATAACTCATATACTCTATGTATATCTACTAGTTTGTAGGAAAACCTATGCCGGATGGCAAAGGGAGGGAAATATAAATGGCAGAAATTCGTCTTGGTAAAAATGAATCTCTTGACACTGCTCTTAAGCGTTTCAAGCGTTCATGCGCAAGGGACGGCGTTCTTGCTGAAGTTCGTAAAAGAGAGCATTACGAAAAGCCTTCGGTAAAACGTAAAAAGAAGTCCGAAGCTGCTCGCAAGCGTAAGTTCTGATTTTGCGCTGATTAACAGAAAAACGGTTGAAGCGGGCAGATTTTGTCCGCTTTAATTGCTGTTAAGCCCTTTTCATCACCGAATAAACAAAACGACTTTAGGGAGGAAATATGGCTTTAAAAACGTATAATTTGGATTTCGGCTGGGAGATCGCCGTGCCGGAGAACTGGGATATGGATAAAAAGGAAACGGGAAGCTACATCTTTTTTCCGGAGGACCCCGAGGACGAAACCACGCTGTATGCATCCGTGTTCCATTCGGAAACCAATCTCGGGCTTACGCCGGAGCGCATAATGAAAGAAACATTTGAGAAGAGCATCCCCGAGAACGCTCAGGAGGTAACCGTTATCACGGAGGTGCACTGCAAGGCGTTTTTCCTGCTCGGCGCGGACGGCGTTTACCGTATCGGCGCGGGTTTTTTCACAAACGGAGAACTGCTGTCGCTGAACATTTACGCGAAGGGCGAGGAAAAGGCGCGCGAGGCTGCCTCGGGCTTTTCGCAGATAAAGTTTACGCGCGGGGGTAAAAATGCTGTTTAAACCGACGTTCTGGCTGAAAAGCGTGCTCCAGATAGACGAGAACTTTCTTTATGAGAACAACGTTTCGGCAATGGTTCTCGATATGGACAACACGCTTTCCATGCACGGAAACCCCGCCGCCGAGGACGGAGTTATGGAGTGGCTGGATAAAATGCGCGGTCTGGGAATTAAAATGCGCGTTGTGTCCAACAATAACAATAAGCGCGTCGAGCCGCTTGCCGCTGTTCTCGGATTGGAATACACCGCCAACGGAGCAAAGCCCCTGACCTTCGGCGTGAACCGGGCGGTCAAGGCTATGGGCGCGAAGAAATCCGAAACGCTTGTTATAGGCGATCAGATATTCACCGACGTTATGGCGGGAAATCTGGCGGGGATACGGACGGTTCTGGTCGAGCCGTTTCATCTGGAGAAGACATGGACGTTCCGGCTGAAAAGGCGGATAGAGAGCCTTGTGTTCCACAGAAATTATGATGATCTGGAGTTGAAATAATGATTACATTCGGACCGGGCGGAAATTCCGTCAGCTGGGGAAAGCGTAAATTTCCCGCGGATCTGCCGCAGTATTTAAAGGAGCTGGGGCTTAACGGCTACGAGATCGAGTGCGGACGCGGTGTGCGCATAAGCGAGGCGGCGGTGCGCGAGCTACCCGGTCTTGCGGAGAAGAACGGCATTTACGTCACGCTGCACGCGCCGTATTTTATTTCGCTTTCGTCCGTGGAGGAAGAGAAGCGTCTGAACAGCGCGAACTACATACTTGAGTCGGCAAAGGCGGCGAAATCCGTCGGCGCGCGGAAGATCGTAGTCCATTCGGGTTCATGCTCTAAAATGACGAGAGCCGAGGCGACTTATCTCGCTAAGCAGACGTTAAAGCTGTCGCAGAAAGCACTTGACGACAACGGTCTCTCGGATATCATTATCTGCCCCGAAACCATGGGCAAGATAAATCAGCTCGGCACGCTCGAGGAGGTTCTGGAGCTGTGCGGAGTTGACGAGAGATTTCTCCCGACGGTGGACTTCGGGCATCTCAACGCGCGAACGCTCGGCGGCATAAAAACGCGGGAGGATTACGCGAAAATGCTTGACCTGATCGAGAATGAGCTTGGTCATGAGCGCCTGTCGAATATGCATATCCATTTCAGCAAGATAGAGTACACCAACGGCGGCGAGAAGCGTCATCTCACATTTGCGGACGAGCAGTACGGACCCGCGTATGAGCCGCTTATGGAGGAGCTTCACAAGCGTAAGCTGCAGCCCTCGATAATCTGCGAGAGCGACGGCACTCAGGCTGAGGACGCCGCCGAGATGAAAAAATACTTCGAGAGCTTATAGAAAAAACGGAGGAAATTATGAAAATTCTGGTTATCAACGGTCCGAATTTAAATCTTCTGGGCGAGCGCGAGCCTGCGGTTTACGGCGGCGATTCGCTTCAGTCGATAAACGACGAGCTGTTTACAAAAGCGAAGGTAATGGGCTACGATATGGCTTTCTTTCAGAGCAGCAACGAGGGCAGCATTATCGACCGTCTGCACGACGCGCGGCTGGACTGCGCGGGCGTTATCCTCAACGCGGGCGCGTATACGCATTACAGCTACGCTATCCGCGACGCTATCGCGGCGATAAAAATCCCCGTTGTCGAGGTTCATCTGAGCAACATCAACAACCGCGACGAGTTCCGCAAGACCAGCGTTATCGCGCCCGTGTGCCGCGGAAGTATCGCGGGCTTCGGCAAGGTGAGCTACCTTCTTGCGCTCCATGCTCTGGATTATCTTTTCGGTGAACATAAATGAACAATATTGACAGGATCGCGGAATGGCTGCCGGATTACAACGGCGCCGCGCTGATAACCTCGCCGCTTTCGCTGAGGTATATGTGCGGATTTCCGGTGGAGAACGGCATCCTGCTGGTGTGCGGCGAGCATAGCATACTGTTCGTGACGGGCAGGGACTTTGAATACGCGAACGGAAAAGCGGAGGGCTTTGCGGTTCAGGTACTCAGCTCCGGGCGGCAGATGCTCGATCTGCTGATAAAGTACGGCATCAAACACATTTACACCGAAGCCGACAAGATCACGGTCGCGGAGTTTGACACCTACAGAGAACAGCTTCATTACGCGGAGGTTCACGCTTCGACGGAGCTTTCCGAAAAGCTGATGCAGATGCGCATGGTAAAGTCCGACGGAGAGATCGCCGCTATCTACAACGCGCAGAAAATATGTGACAGGGCGTACGAGCGAATTCTCGGAACTGTCCGCAAGGGAATGACCGAGCGGCAGATAGCGGCGCTGCTTAGCTTTTACATTATGGATTTCGGCGCGGAGGAGACTGCATTCCCGACAAAGGCGCTTTCGGGCGAGAACACCGCGGATCAGCGCGCCAAGCCGACCGACAGGCAGATACGCGAGGGCGATTTCCTTATTCTGGAATTCGGCGCGAGGTGGGGCGGTTACTGCTCTTCGATGTGCAGAACGGTTGCTGTCGGCTCTGTGGACTCAAGACGTGAAAACGCCTACAATGCCGTATCGTGCGCGCTTCAGGACGGACTGAGGACGCTGCGCGCGGGGATAGGCGGCAAGGTCGCGGACAGCGTCGCAAAGGCAACGCTCAACGCGTGGGGAGTGGACAAGTACTGTTCGGTGAATTTCGCGCACGGGATCGGGCTTGAAGCTGTCGAGCCGCCATTTTTGCGTCAGGGGAGCGGCGCGACGCTCAAAGCCAAGACCGCGCTTTTGACCGCCTGCGGTATAAGTACAGGCAAATTCGGCGTTAAGATAGGCGATATCGCGGTGCTGACGGACGAGGGCTGCGCCGATCTTGCCGCCGCAACGAAAAATCTGGTGCATATTTAGTGTGTCAAATTATTTTGTTTTGCCGACAATTCTCCGAAAATGAAAGAAATTCTATATTTTTTTAAAAAAGTGGTTGAAATATTGTCGGAAATTTGGTACAATATAGATTGAGATTTGTATTTCCCGAGTTTGGTTTTCGGGTTAATCAATTATTATTAAAAACTATTTGGAGGTTCGCTATGATTACAGCGGGAGATTTCAGAAACGGAATGACATTTGAAGAGGACGGAAACGTAATGCAGATTATCGAGTTCCAGCACGTTAAACCGGGCAAGGGCGCTGCGTTCGTCCGCACCAAGGTCAAGAACGTAATTACCGGGTCTGTGGTTGAAAAGACCTACAACCCGTCCGCAAAGTTCCCCACGGCTTTTGTTGAGAGAAAGGATATGCAGTATTCCTACTCCGACGGCGAGCTGTACCACTTTATGGATCAGGAGACCTACGAGGACGTTCCCGTAAACGCAAGCGAGGTCGGAGAAAATTTCAAGTTCGTCAAGGAAGAGATGATGTGCAAGGTTCTGTCCTACAAGGGCAAGGTGTTCGGTGTTGAGCCGCCCAACTTTGTAGAGCTTCAGGTTACCCAGACCGATCCCGGTTTCGCCGGAAATACGGCTACAAACGCGACCAAGCCCGCGACCCTCGAAACGGGCGCGGAGATCCGTGTACCGCTGTTTATCAACGAGGGCGAGGTTATCAGAATCGATACCCGTACAGGCGAATATATGGAGCGCGTTAAGTAAACGTGAATAATTTTAGTGTAGCATTGGCAAAAGTCGCAAGCGAGTGGCGTTGCAGACTTGCAGCGAAGCGAAGTGGAGTGTAAAGTCTGTAATGTCACTCGGCTAGCGAACTTTTGCTTTTAAGATAGGAGTTAAGTATGACTATTGGTGAAAAGGTATCTTATTTGAAGGGGCTGGCAGAGGGTCTGAACACCGATGACAAAATCGTCAACGGTATTCTCGACGTGCTGGCGGATATCGCGGAGAATCTCGCGGAGGTCGACGAGGAGCTGGACGACGTAGCTTCCGTAATGACCGACGTTGAGGAGAGCCTTGCGGATCTCGAGGACGAGGTTTACGGCGGGGACGATGAGGATGACGATTATTATGACGATATCGACGAGGAGCTTGCCGATATGTACGAGACCGTTTGTCCCAACTGCGGAAACGCTATCCGTTTTGATTACGAGCAGGCAAACGCGGGCGGAATGGACTGCCCGAACTGCGGAAAGCACCTTGTTTTCGAGCTCGACGAGGACGAGTCTGAAGAGCTGTAATTGGTTGATTGCGCGGTATTTCTGCGCGGTAATTGACATAAAGCCTGCTCTTGCGTTAGAACAGGCTTTAATTTTTGGAGGTTTAAAGATGAGCTGGCGGGATAATTTAATAAAAATTGAACCGTACGTCGCGGGCGAACAGCCGAATAAAACGGATTTTATAAAGCTGAACGCGAACGAAAATCCATATCCGCCGTCGCCAAAGGCAATAGCCGCAATTCGTGAGTACGACGCGGAAAATCTGAAAAAGTACCCCAGCGCGAACGCCGTACCGCTTGTCAACGCGATAGCAAAGCGCGAGGGTCTGCTGCCGGAGGACGTGTTCGCTGGGAACGGCACCGACGACGTGCTGTCGCTGTGCTTCCGCGCGTTTTTCAACTCGGACAAGCCGATAATCTTCCCCGACATTACATACTCGTTCAACACGGTGTGGTGCGATATTCTGAATATACCGTATGAAACGATACCCGTTGACGAGGACTTTAATATAGACCCCGCCGACTATGCCCGACCCAACGGCGGCGTTGTTATCGCGAACCCGAACGCTCCTACCTCTATCGGGCGCGGACTTGACTTTATCCGCGAGATACTCGACAATAACAGTGATTCCGTGGTGATAGTCGACGAGGCGTATGTGGATTTTGGCGGAACGACCGCCGTGCCGTTGCTTAAAGAGTATGACAATCTCGTTATCACGCGGACGTTCTCAAAGTCGCGGAGCATGGCGGGAATGAGACTCGGCTGGGCAATGGGCGGCAGAGAGGTAATTTCGGCGATATACGCGGCAAAGGACAGCATGAACAGCTACCCCGTTGACAGCATAGCGCAGGCGGCGGGCGTCGCGGCGATAGAGGACGAGGAGTATTTCCGGGCGACCTTGAAGCGCGTTATCGCGACGCGCGGCAGGCTCACGGCGGAGCTTCGGGGAATGGGCTTTACGCTCCCCGACAGCCAAACGAATTTCGTGTTCGCGAGCCACCCGAGGTATTCCGCGAAGGAGATCTTCGAGTTTCTGAAAACGCGCGATATCTATGTGCGGTGGTTCAACAAGCCGCGTATCGACAATTACCTTAGGATAACCGTCGGCACGGACGGGGAAACGGACGCGCTTATAAAGGCATTAAACGAATTTATAAAGTGAGGTCAACATGAAAAAAATATTCTCGGTTATTATCACAGCATATACTTTAGTTATGAGCGGCTGTTCAATAAAAGCCGTTTCCGGGGCGTTTCCCGATCCTGTCGACGATTCTAACGACGATCCTGTCGTTGTTTCCGTATCTGCGGAAATGCCCGATATAGTGTTTAAGAAATGTATAGTCTATAATCGGTATGAAAACGATTCAGACAGATTGCTCACGTTTCTTGACAAAAACGGAAATTATTACAGCTCCACCGACAGCGAAATATACGGGCTTTCAAACGAGGAGCTTATTGAAAAGCTTAAATCGGGCGACGAGCGCATAACAAAATCCTCCGCGACCTGCGACGTTGACGAGCTGCGGGAAAATTTCGATAAGCTGCTCAAGGTCGCCGAAAACAAGGAATACGAGCTTGTATACCCCGAGGTTGTGCCCACTGTTGAATACGATCACATAACATGGTACGGATTGTATTTTGATAAAGACGGAAATCTTTTATCGCTTCCCATTCATGAGCGTATGCAGACGGAGATAGAAGCCAACGACGACCGCGCAAACGAGATCTACAAATGGTACGCAAGCGTGGCGAAAAAACAATAAATTTGATTAAGGAGAAATAAACAATGAAAATCGAAACCAAATGCTTACACGAGGGCTACACGCCCAAAAACGGCGAACCGCGCGTTATGCCGATAGTACAAAGCACGACCTACGTTTACGACAGTACCGACGACGTTGCGGCGGTGTTCGACGATCCCACTAAGTCGCTCATCTACTCGCGCTTTGAGAACCCGACGACCGACTGCGTCGAAAAGAAGATCGCGGCGCTCGAGGGCGGAGTTGCTGCAATGTGCACGTCGAGCGGTCAGGCGGCTTCGCTGCTGTCAATACTGAACATCTGCGAGGCGGGCGACAGCTTTATCGCGAGCGCGTCCATTTACGGCGGCACTATCAACCTTTTCGGAGTAACTTTGAAAAGAATGGGCATAGAGTGCATATGGGTCGAGCACGACGCGACCGAGGAGCAGCTCAACGCGGCGTTCAAGCCGAACACCAAGGCTGTTTTCGGTGAAACGCTGGCGAACCCCGCGCTGACCGTTCTGGATATCGAGATGTGGGCGAAATGCGCTCACGCGCACGGCGTTCCGCTGATAATAGACAACACGTTCGCGACGCCGATACTCTGCCGCCCGATAGAGTGGGGCGCGGATATCGTCGTTCACTCGACCTCCAAGTATATGGACGGTCACGCGGTGCAGGTAGGCGGCGTTATCGTCGACAGCGGCAAGTTCGACTGGACGGGAAACGCCGATGGCTTATTCCCTAACGGGAAATTCCCGTGCATGACCGAGCCGGACGAGAGCTATCACGGTATCGTATACACCGAAAAGTACGCGTTCGCGCCGTATATCGTCAAGGCGAGAATGCAGCTTATGCGCGATTTCGGCTGCTATCCCGCGGCGAATTCGTCGTTCCTGCTCAATCTCGGACTTGAAACGCTCGCGGTGCGCATGAAGCAGTACTGCGAGAACGCGCTCACCGTTGCGAAGTATATCAAGGACACAGGTAAGGCGGAGTTCGTGACATATCCCGCGCTCGAGGGCAGCAAGGGTCACGAGCTTGCGAAGAAGTATCTTCCGAACGGCACGAGCGGCGTTATTTCGTTCTCAATAAAGGGCGGACGCAACAACGCGGTCAAGTTTATGGATTCGCTGAAGCTTGCTTCCAACGAGGTTCACGTTGCGGATATCCGGACGTGCGTTCTCCACCCAGCAAGCGCGACGCACAGACAGCTTACCGACGAGCAGCTTGTAGCGGCGGGAATAGACGGCGGACTTATCAGATTGTCGGTAGGTCTGGAGAACGTTGACGATATAATTGCCGATTTGGAGAATGCGTTCGCAAAGATATAAGTTCGGAGGATAATAAAATGCAAAGCATAAGAATTTATGAAATGCCCGTTTGTAAAATGGTATCTTCGGGGGTAGGTATGTTCGGAGAGGGCAATTTCGGCAAATTTGAAGAATGGTTCTCCTTACAAAAGCGCGCTATGTTTCCGAAAGATTTCCTTTACTGGACAGGCGAGGGCTTTGTCTGGCTTTATATGTATGAGGACGGAATGACAGTCCCGCCGGAGTTTGAATTGATTGATTTCCAAGGCGGTCTGTATGCCGTTGCGACCGATATTGATCAACAGACGGACAAGGAGCTTATGAATAAGGAGATCGATAAGTTCCTTAGTGAAAGCGGCTTTGAACGCGATACATCGCGTTCGGAGCTTGGAAATGTGATAACATCGCCGCTCGCACAGGAGATAATGGGATACGGTCAGATGGACTACTATTTTCCGATCAAAGCGCGATAAAAGATCCGGAGAACACATTCGCGAAGATAGGAGAAAGCATTATGACATTCAGGATAATAGAAAAAAACGGCATAAAATGCGCGGCAGTGTGCGGCGATAAAAAAGTCATAAAGGACGCGCAGTCCGCTTTGGATTTGCTTATGAGCGCGAAGTATGAAGCGGATACCAAGAATATCATTATCGACAAGCGGTTGATAGCGGATGATTTTTTTGTTCTCAGCACGGGTCTTGCGGGTGAGATATTGCAGAAATATATAAATTACGGCGGCAGGATAGCAATATACGGTGATTATTCTCACTATACAAGCAAGCCGCTTAAAGACTTTATTTATGAGAGCAACAAGGGAAAGGACGTGTTCTTTGTTTCCGACGAGGAACAGGCGGCAGAGATGCTGACACGCTAGAATAAAGATAGGAGACAACGATTTGATTACGGTTAGCGATGTAAATGTAAGCTTCGGGGGACAGGTTTTATTTAAGGACGTGGACTTGAAGTTCACAAACGGGAACTGCTACGGCGTTATAGGCGCGAACGGCGCGGGCAAATCCACGTTCCTGCGCGTTCTGTGCGGTGAGCTTGAGCCGACAAAGGGCACGGTGACGCGCCCTCCCGAAATGCGGATGAGCGTGCTTCGTCAGGATCATTACGCGTTCGACGAGTTCACCGTGCAGGACACGGTAATAATGGGCAACAAAAAGCTCTACGACATAATGAAAGAAAAGGACGAGCTTTACGCGAAAGAGGACTTCTCGGACGAGGACGGTGAACGCGCTTCTATCCTTGAAGCGGAATTCGCCGAGCTGAACGGCTGGGAGGCTGAAAGCGACGCGTCCAAGCTGATACAGGGCTTGGGACTTCCCGAGGAGATATTGTATAATCAGATGTCGAGCCTTACGGGTAACGAGAAGGTCAAGGTGCTGCTCGCGCAGTGCCTGTTCGGCAACCCCGAAATTATTCTCATGGACGAGCCTACGAACCACCTCGACGTTGAAGCGGTGTCGTGGCTTGAGGACTTCCTCGCGGACTACTTCGGCACGGTCATAGTCGTATCGCACGACCGCCACTTCCTGAACAATGTCTGCACGCACATCGTCGATATCGACTACGGCAAGATAAAGATGTACGTCGGCAACTATGAGTTCTGGTACGAATCCTCGCAGCTTATCCAGCGCATGATCAAGCAGCAGAACAAGAAAGCCGAGGAGAAGATCAAGGAGCTTCAGAACTTTATCGCGCGCTTCTCCGCGAACAAGTCCAAATCCAAGCAGGCGACCTCGCGCCGCAAGCTGCTCGACAAACTGACCGTCGAGGAAATGCCCGCAAGCTCGCGTAAGTACCCGTATATCGGCTTTGATATGGAGCGCGAGGCTGGCAAGGATATTCTTCAGGTCACGGGCTTGTCGAAGACCGTCGACGGAGTTAAGGTGCTGAATAACGTGGGCTTCACCGTCGCAAAGGGCGACAAGATAGCGTTTGTCGGCGCGAACGAGATCGCCGTCACAACGCTGTTCCGCATACTCACCGAGGAGACAGAGCCCGACGAGGGCACGTTCAAGTGGGGCGGAACGATAACCACGAGCTACTTCCCGAACGACAACAGCGCGTTCTTCAACGACTGCGAGCTGTCGATAATCGATTGGATGCGGCAGTACTCGACCGACGAGACCGAGAGCTTTCTGCGCGGATTTCTCGGACGTATGCTGTTCAGCGGCGACGACGTTTACAAGCCCGTAAAGGTGCTGTCGGGCGGCGAAAAGGTGCGCTGTATGTTCTCGCGAATGATGCTGTTCCACAGCAACTGCCTTATCCTCGACCGCCCCACAAACCACCTCGACCTCGAGAGCATAACCGCGGTCAACAACGGGCTTTCCGAGTTCAAGGGCAACGTGCTGTTTGCTTCGCACGACCACGAGATACTCGACACCGTACCAAACCGCATAATTGAGATTACCGAGGACGGCTGCTACGACCGTCAAGGCAACTATGACGAGTACGTAGAGTGGCGCAAAGAGAATGTTGGAGGGGCACTGTCTATTTGACTATGACCGTTGAGGACAGAATTTACACGCTTTCCTATTTGTGGAAAGAGGCGGAATACAATTTCGCGTTTTGGGCAAAGTATCCCGATATTGATTGGGACGGTGAATACAGGCGCTTTCTGCCGCTCGTGATGTCGGCAAAGGACGATTTCGGGTTTTATTGTCTGCTGATGAAATTCTACGCGCTGCTCCGCGACGGTCACACCTGTGTTGCTATGCCGCCTGAGCTGCTTTCGGGCAGGAGCGTGCCGTTTCAAGTAACGCGGGCGAACGGGATATTCCCGAACGGTAAATTCCTGCTTTCGGCAGCGCCGGATGAGCGGCTGCTTTTCGCGGAAATAACGCATATACAAGGGCTGCCGGTCACGGAATATATCGAAAAATACGTATATCCGTTTTATTGGCACGAGCTTCCCGAAACGCTGTTCAATTGCTTTGATTGTATCGAATGTTCGCTGATGTTCAACTTCGGCGCGGACGAGCCTGTCTCCGTAGTCACGGATAAGGGAGAACTCAGGTTCAAGCTGAACGAGCCGCGCGAGTTAGTTTATGCCGATCTCTCGGTAAAACCGCCCGAGCCGCTTTCGGAGCGTTTTCGCTCGGAGAACCTGATTATATCCGTGACCGAGGATAACATCGCGGTTATTGAGCTGCTTGATTTTCACCGCGCGGAGATCGTAAACGAGTTTAAAGAGAATATCGGACTGCTCGAAAAATGCAGCGGCTACATTATCGACGTTCGCGGCAATTCGGGCGGAATGGGCGACCCGCCGATCGAGATAGCGAAATACTTTATAAGCGGAAAATTTCCCGTAAAGTCCGACCCGAAAACTCCCGCTCACAGCGCGAAATATCACGCGTTAGAGCCGTATATTGATATGAATAACCCCGATTTATCCGACCCGTGGCAGCGCAAAATTTATGAAATAGCCACTCACACCTACTACGAGCGCTTGGAGGACAACGGCGAGAACGGCGGCTTTATCGACTTTGACAGTCAGCCGACGATACTTTCCGCGCCCGCCGTGGTTCTTGCGAATCATGGAACCGCCTGCGCCGCGGAGGCTTTCGTTTCGTATTTCAGAATGTCGGACAGAGCGAAGATCGTCGGCGCGACCACCTACGGCTCGGGTGCGGAGGCTATGATACGCGAGCTGCCGCTCGGCGGAACGATGTATCTTGCGACCACATGGAGCAAGCTTGTCGACGGCAGCGAATTTGTAAACGTGGGAATCGCGCCCGATATTCCCGTTGAAAAAACAACGGACGATCTGAAAAGCGGAACGGACGCAATACTGAAAAAGGGTCTGGAACTTTTGAGAAGCTGTAAAAAGAAAGAATGATCATATGAACTACATTATAATGGACTTGGAATGGAATCAGGCGCTCAACCCGTCGAAAACGGTGCGTGAGCCTGTTCTGCTGCACGGCGAGATCATACAGATCGGCGCGATAAAGACGGACGATAAATTCAATCTTATCGACAAGATAAAGATAAACGTCCGCCCGAAATATTATAAAAAAATGAATCCGCACGTCGCGCAGATAACGGGTATCACCGATATGCAGCTAACGGCGGGGGAAACGTTCCCGCAGGCGTTCAGACGCTTCAGGTCGTGGTGCGGCGGGAGCCCCGCAGGTAGCGGGAGCCCCGCCGGTGGAGAGCAGTTCCGTTTTATCACATGGGGCTTCGACGACCTCAGTATGCTCGCCGATAACCTCACTTTGCACGGTCTTGACCCGAGCTTTGGCAGCGACTACATAAATTTGCAGCTCATATACAACCGTCAGCTCAAAAGCGAGCATTTGCAGTGCGCGCTTTCAACGGCGGCGGAGAGCCTTGAAATTCCGCTTGATGTTCAGGTTCACGACGCTTTCAACGACGCTTATCTCACCTACGAGGTCTGCCGCAGGCTGGATATGACGCTGGGGCTTGCGGAGTATTCCGGGTACACCGCCGCGGTGCCTCAGCCGCTTTTCAAGGATGCGGTCAACGATATCGAGGACTTAAAGAAAATGGTGTCTGACAGGCGCGTCGTGGAGCTGAAATGCCCGAAATGCGGCGAAAAACTCACGCTGCGGCAGTGGCTTTTCAGCAACGGCAAATCCTGCAAAACGATAGCCGACTGTCCGGGCTGCAAGGAAGCTTTTCTGGTCAAGCTGAAAGCCTGCACGATAACCGAGCACAATTACACCGTTCTGCGGACGATATTTGCCGCAAACGACGAGGATATAGCGTCATACGAAGCTAAGCTGCAAAAGCGCGAGGAGCGCCGCAGGCTGGCAATGGAAAGAAAGAAGGCGGAGGGAAGCAATGGTAAAAACGGTAATGTTTGACCTTGACGGCACGCTGCTGCCGTTCGTTCAGGACGAGTTCATAAAGTACTATTTCGGCGGCTTGTGCAAAAAGCTCGCGCCGCTCGGCTATGACCCCGACGGCGTTGTCAAAAATGTCTGGAAAGGCACGGGCGCGATGATAAAGAACGACGGCTCACGGACTAACAGCGAGGCGTTCTGGGAGACGTTCCGAGCGGCGTTTCCCGACAAGCCCGACGCAAAAGTGCTCTGCGATGAGTTCTACACGGGCGAGTTTGACGCGGTAAAGCAGTGCTTAAAGCGCGTTCCCGACCACAAGCCCATGATCGGGCGGCTGAAAAGCGCAGGCGCGGAGATCGTGCTCGCCACAAATCCGATCTTCCCCGAATGCGCCGTCGCGACAAGGCTCGCGTGGGTTGGGTTGTCTGTGAACGACTTCACGTTTATTACCCATTACGACAACAGCACGTTTTGCAAGCCCAACCCGAAATATTTCAGGGAGCTGCTGAAAAAGCTTGGCAGACAGCCCTCCGAGTGCATAATGATCGGCAACAGCGTAGGGGAGGACATACTGCCCGCCAAGTCGCTCGGTATAAATAGCTTTCTGGTAACGGAGTTTGTCGAGAATCCCGATAACGCCGACATTTCCGGGTTCAACTGCGGAACGATAGAAGACGCGGAAAAATTCGCCGCCGAGAGAATTGTCGAATAACCGTTATGGATTATACGATCAAACAGATCTCCGACGAGCGCACGCTCCGGGCTGTGCTGAATATGTGCTACTCGATACTCGGCGAGCATTACGAGGGCTTGTATTCTTATGAAGCGTGGGTAAGGCGGCTCGACAGAGGATACCTTATGCTGTACGCGGACTGCGGCGGCGAACCGATAGCGGCGGTGCTTGGCAGAGCGGAAAGCCCCGACAGCGTCGTTATAGGCTTTGCAGCGTGCGTCGAGAAATACCGCGGGCATGGCGTTACAAGGTCGCTTATGCGGTCGTTTGAGCGCAGCGCAAGGCTGCACGATTACTGCAAAATAACACTCTCCAGCTTTAACGGCGCGTGGGGCTTTTACGAGAAGTGCGGCTATGAGGTCACGGAGGAGAAATTCGGGAAACGTATTTACTGTAAATATCTGGGTTAAGGAGCAATTTTAATGAAATATTTGATAAAGCAAATATCCGACAAGACGGCTCTGAAAGCAGTATTGGAGATGTGTTGGGATATTCTCGGGCAGCCGAATACCGATATCTATTCCGAAGAGGCATGGCAGTCGCGGCTTGATAACGGTTGCCTTTTGCTGTACGCGGAGATTGACGGAAAACCTGTTGCAGCGGCTTTGGCGCGAGCTGAAAACAATGAGAGTGTCGTGCTTGGATATTGTTGCTGCCGTGAGGAATATCGCCGACAGGGAATTACACACGCACTGCTTGCCGCGCTTGAACATAACGCCGCCGATAACGGATATAAGTACATAACGCTCGGCAGCGACGACAGAGCGTGGGAATTTTACGAAAGGTGCGGTTACACTTTAATTAACGAAATTCACGGGCAGAGGATATATCAGAAGATACTTTAAAAGGTTTTTATGCGGTCGTATGCCGAATAAACGCGGATAACTTCACATAAAATTCATCAAGACAAGAATGTGAGGTTGGATTATGGTTTACAGCTTTAACGACTTGAAGTGCAAAGAGATAATCAACGTCAAAACGGGGGCAAGGCTTGGCTATCCCGATGATATCGAGTTCGACAATTGTACCGCGAAGATATGCCGACTTATCGTTTTTGGGCGCGCGAAATTCTTCGGGCTTTTCGGGCGCGAGGACGATCTGTTTATCAAATGGTGCGATATAGAGGTAATCGGAGAGGATACGATATTGGTATCCTGCGATGTTCCGTCAAGCTGCACAAATCGGCGCGGTAAAGGCTTTGGAAGTTTGTTTAAATAAACAAACGTAATGTACTTGAAAATAATGGCTGAATATGGTATAATATCTAGGTAAATGTGCAGAATAGGACGTGTATCAATACGTTATAATGCACAAATACACACACGGCGACAGCTCTTTAAGGTGCGCGGCAACGCGTTTGAAGAGCGTTTCGGCGTGGCGGAAACGCGGCAATAACGCCGTAAAATAACCAAAATCAGGAGGAAACAATTATGGCAGTAGTATCTATGAAGCAGCTTTTGGAGGCGGGCGTTCACTTCGGACACCAGACAAGACGCTGGAACCCTAAAATGGCTCCCTACATCTTTACCGAGAGGAACGGCATCTACATCATCGACCTTCAGAAGACCGTAAAGAAGCTGGACGAAGCGTACAACTTCATTCACGAGACCGCAGCAAACGGCGGCGAGATCCTTTTCGTCGGCACCAAGAAGCAGGCGGCTGATTCCATCAAGGAGGAAGCGACCCGCGCAGGAGCACACTTTGTAAACGCTCGC
>CAYWIP010000058.1:0-18140 GCA_964458395.1 uncultured Ruminococcus sp. | reverse complement strand
AGGGTTATTATACTCTTTTTCCATTTTGTTCCAGCCCACAGATTCACGCAGATCCGCCAATGCTTTTGCGGACACTTTTTCGTTGAATTTGTATATCATTATTTTTCCTCGCCGCGCGATATCTCATTAAATTCCTGTTTATCGCTTTTCAAAAAGCACATATATAATTATAGCACTTTCTGCGCAAACATTCAATCGGGATAAGTTGTAAAAAATGCACAAAGTTATCTCCGATTTTGCGTGCGGAAATCGGAATATTGCTGAAATAGCCTAAACTAACTCAAAAAATCGGGAAACCCTCTTGACTTTGGAAGAAAAAAGAGGTATTATATTCTTGGTTAGAAAATCCTAACCGCATTTTCTGAAGCGTGGGTTAGACAGCTCTAACTTAAACGGGAGGGAGAATTATGATGCCGCTTACACTTGCAAATACCGGCGAGGAATGTATGATAAAGAAGATCGGCGGAAATCCCGAAACGAAACAGTTTCTGGAAAATCTGGGATTTGTCGTCGGCGGCTCGGTGAAGATCGTAAACGAGCTTGGCGGTAACGTTATCGTTAACGTCAAGGAATCGCGCGTCGCCGTGTCAAAGGAAATGGCGCAGAGAATTATGGTATAAAGGACGGGAGGAATTATTATGGCAACATTGCGAAGCGCGAGGATCGGCGAAACGGTCACGGTGAAGAAGCTCAACGGCGAGGGCGCGGTCAAGCGCAGGATAATGGATATGGGCATTACAAAGGGCACGGAGGTGTATGTCCGCAAGGTCGCGCCGTTGGGAGATCCGATAGAGGTAACGGTGCGCGGCTACGAGCTGTCGCTCAGAAAACAGGACGCGGAAATGGTCGAGATCTGACGTTTCCGCGAAAATAAAGGATTGGCGTTAGCTTTGCCTAATGTAGTTAGGTTAGATTAACTGTTTCTGAAAATGTATATTGAGAGGAGATCATTGAAACATGGAGATAAAAATAGCGCTTGCCGGCAACCCCAACGCGGGCAAGACAACGCTTTTCAACGCGCTTACGGGTTCAAATCAATTCGTCGGGAACTGGCCCGGAGTCACGGTAGAGAAGAAAGAGGGCAGACTAAAGGGCGATAAGGATGTTACAGTTACGGATCTGCCAGGAATTTATTCGCTTTCGCCATACACGCTCGAGGAGGTGGTGGCGAGAAATTACCTCATCAATGAGCGCCCGAACGCGATTCTGAATATTATCGACGGCACAAATCTCGAGCGTAATCTGTACCTTACAACACAGCTCGCCGAGCTTGGCATACCAATGGTCGTCGCGATAAATATGATGGACGTCGTAAACAAGAACGGCGACAAGATAAATATCGGTCAGCTTTCGGCGCGGCTTGGCTGCAAGGTCTGCGAGATTTCCGCGCTTAAAGGCACGGGAATTTCCGAGGCGGCGAAAATGGCGGTAGAGGCGGCTCAGTCCGCAAAGCCGACAATTCCGCAGCACAGCTTCCGCGGCAGCGTGGAGCACGCTCTGGCACATATCGAGGAGGCGTTCCTCCACGAAAAGCCCGCCGAGCAGCAGCGCTGGTACGCGATAAAGATATTCGAGCGTGACGAAAAGGTTCTCGAAATGCTGAACATTCCCGCCGAAACAATGCGGCATATCGAAGAGGATATCAAAGCCTGCGAAACCGAGATGGACGACGACGCGGAGAGCATAATCACCAACGAGCGCTACATTTACATAGCCGAGGTCATCAAGGAGTGCTACAAGAAAAAGAACAAGGGCGAGACGGTTTCCGACAAGATAGACCGCGTTGTTACCAATCGATGGTTGGCGCTGCCGATTTTCGCGCTGGTAATGATCGTTGTTTATTATATTTCGTGGACAAGTGTGGGAACGCTGCTGACCGATTGGACTAACGACGGGCTTTTCGGCGACGGCTGGCACCTGTTCGGTATCGGAACAAGCGATTATGAAGCAGCTCAGGACGATTTTGCTGCCGAGAATATCTTCACCGAGGATGTTGCCGCAACGGTTCAGAGAGCGGTTGACGCGGGCGTAATCGGCGCTGAGGACGTTATGGGTGCTATTGAGGACGGAAGCTTCGGCGACTTTGACGAAGCTTACGGCTCATACGGCGCGGAACTGGCGGAGCAGGGCTTCGACATCGCGGAGATGGTCGACGAGCCGCTTGAAGCTATTGGCGATGAGATAGACCCCGCAAACTACGGCGTATGGGTGCCCGGTATCCCCGTGCTTATCGAAGCGGGTCTGGATAACATAAACTGCGTTGAATGGCTTAAGAGCCTTATTCTGGACGGTATTGTCGCGGGCGTGGGCGCTGTTCTCGGATTTGTTCCGCAGATGCTGGTGCTGTTTATTTTCTTAGCATTTCTTGAAGCGTGCGGCTATATGGCGCGTATCGCGTTCGTTATGGACAGGATATTCCGCCGTTTCGGTCTGTCGGGAAAGAGCTTTATACCTATGCTGATAGGCTCGGGCTGCGGTGTTCCGGGAATAATGGCGTCGCGTACTATCGAGAACGAGCGCGATCGCCGTATGACTATCATGACAACGACGTTTATCCCGTGCGGCGCGAAAATGCCGATAGTCGCGCTTATCGCGGCGGCTCTGTTCGGCGGAGCTTGGTGGGTAGCACCCTCGGCGTACTTTGTTGGCGTGGCGGCAATAATCGTTTCGGGAATTATGCTTAAAAAGACGAAGATGTTCTCGGGCGACCCCGCTCCGTTTGTAATGGAGCTTCCCTCGTATCATCTGCCAACTTTCAATAGTGTAATGCGTTCGATGTGGGAGCGCGGTTGGTCGTTCATAAAGAAAGCGGGCACGATCATTCTGCTTGCTACAATAGTTATCTGGCTAGGCAATTCGTTCGGCTGGACGGAAGGAGCGTTTGGATTCAGCACAGAGCTTGAAATGTCCGACACGGTTCTCGGAAAGATCGGCAGCGCTATCTGCTGGATATTCGCACCGCTCGGATTCGGCGATCCTACGGCGGCTGTCGCAACTATTATGGGACTGGTCGCGAAGGAAGAGGTAGTCGGCGTATTCGGAGTGCTTGACTTTGTGGCTATGACCTCTCTTGCGGGTTACTCGTTCTTAGTGTTCAACCTGCTGTGCGCGCCGTGCTTCGCCGCTATCGGAGCTATCCGCCGCGAAATGAACAGCGCCAAGTGGACATGGTTCGCGATAGGCTATCAGTGTGGCTTCGCGTATGCGGTCTCGCTGATGATCTATCAGTTCGGCTGCCTGTTCACGGGGAACGTCAACGTAATCGGGCTTCTGTTCGCGGTGATCGTTCTGGCGTTTATGATATTTATGCTTGCAAGACCGTACAAGGAGAGCAAGCGTCTCAATAAGAAGATCAAGGTATAAAGAGGTGCGCAATGGTTGAGTTTATTCAGGAATATTTAGGCTCAATACTTGTCGGCGCGGGAGTGCTGGCGGTGATCGCGGTGATAATCGTGAGCGCCGTTCGCGACAAACGCGCGGGCAGATACTCCTGCGGCGGAGACTGCGCTCACTGCGGCTGCTGTCACCGCGCGCAGGATAAAGACAAGAGTTCCCTCCAACACAGTAATACAAAATAAAGGCTGTCCCCCCTGCATATGCGAGGGGGATATCCGATTAAAAAAACGAAAAAAATTTTCAAAAAGCACTTGACAAAAATATTCGGGTGTGGTATAATGATGTTACCTCGAATGGGGTCTATTTTTTTGTGCGCATTTTTATGCGGATAATATATGGCTTCGTTAAATCGCAATTCCGCGTCGAGGGAGGCAATAATGCCCGGAAAGGGCAAGAAAATAGGAGGTGCCGAAAGTGAGAGTAAAAATTACATTGGCGTGTACAGAGTGCAAGCAGCGCAATTACAACACCATGAAGAACAAGAAGAACGATCCCGACAGAATTGAAATGAACAAGTACTGCAGATTCTGCAAAAAGCACACGCTTCACAAAGAAACCAAGTAATAGGGAGGAGTCAGGATGGCTAAAGATTTAGAGCTTGAAAAGAACTCTCCCGAAAAGGCTTCGGACAAGTCCGCGGACAAAAAGTCCAAGGATAAGAAGCAGAAGCCCGCAAACGCAAAGAAGAAAAAGGGCATTGTGAAGTATTTCAAGGACGCAAGAGCCGAGTTCAAGAAGGTCGTCTGGCCTACCCCGAAGGAAACCACGCATAACACCGTTGTAGTGCTTGTGATGTGCGTAGTGGCGGCGCTGTTCATTTTCGGAATGGATTCGCTTTTCGGATTGCTCAACGGACTGCTGTTCCACTGATTTTGGAGGGTGAAATATGGCTGACTCAGAAGCAAAATGGTATATTCTGCACACCTATTCGGGTTATGAGAACAAGGTGGCAGCGGACATAACCAAGCTTGTTGAAAACAGAAATTTACAGCATCTTATCGAGGACGTTACTATCCCGACCGTGACCAAGATCGTCGAAAAGGAAAACGGCGAAACCAAGGAGGTCGAGGAGAAGATCTACCCGAGTTATGTGTTTGTGAAAATGGTGGAAACCAACGAGTCGTGGTACATTTGCCGCAATACCAGAGGCGTTACGGGATTTGTAGGTCCCGAGGGCAAGCCTACCCCGCTGAGCGAAAACGAAGTAAGAGCCTTAGAGCACGGCAGAACCGAAGCCTCGGCAGCCTTTGAGATCGGCGACAGAGTCGCTATCAAGCAGGGCGTACTCGAGGGCTTCGAGGGCGAGATCACCGAGATAGACGAGGACAAGAAAACGTTGGTCGTTGCGGTCAACAATATGTTCGGAGAGGTTACTCCGACCAACCTCGATATGTCTGCGGTGAAGAAGATTTAATTATCGTTCAAAAGTTATTTATGGAGGTTTTTTGTCATGGCACAGAAAGTTGTAGGATTTATCAAGTTGCAGATACCTGCCGGCAAAGCTACGCCGGCTCCGCCCGTAGGACCCGCGCTGGGTCAGCACGGCGTTAATATTATGTCCTTTACAAAGGAATTCAACGAGCGTACCAAGGATAAGGCGGGTCTTATTATTCCCGTTGTTATCACGGTTTACGCAGACAGAAGCTTTACGTTCATTACCAAGACGCCGCCCGCAAGCGTACTCATCAAGAAGGCTTGCAAGATCGAGAGCGGCTCGGGCGTTCCGAACAAGACCAAGGTAGCGAAGATCACCAAGGCTCAGCTCAAGGAGATCGCCGAAACCAAGATGCCCGACCTGAACGCGGCTAATATCGATACCGCAATCTCCATGATCGCGGGTACCTGCCGTTCGATGGGCGTAGAAGTTGTTGATTGAGAATACAGTGGGAGGATTATTTCCGCTTGACCACAAGGAGGATATTAAATGAAACACGGAAAGAAGTATGTTGAGAGCGCAAAGCTCGTAGATTCCACAAAGGTTTACGAATCCGGCGAGGCGCTGGATCTCGTTTGCAAGACCGCAAAGGCTAAGTTCGACGAAACCGTTGAGCTGCATATTCGTCTGGGCGTTGATTCCCGTCACGCAGATCAGCAGGTTCGCGGCGCGGTTGTTCTGCCCAACGGTACGGGCAAGACCGTAAGAACGCTCGTATTCTGCAAACCCGAGAAGGAAGCGGACGCTAAGGCTGCCGGCGCGGATTACGTTGCGGACAACGATACCGTTGCAAAGATTCAGGGCGGCTGGATGGACTTCGAGGTAGTTATCGCGACTCCCGATATGATGGGCGTTGTCGGTCGTCTCGGTAAGGTTCTCGGTCCGAGAGGTCTTATGCCTAACCCCAAGGCGGGCACTGTAACCCCCGATGTAGCTAAGGCTGTTCAGGAGGCTAAAGCAGGTAAGATCGAGTATCGTCTCGACAAGTCGAACATTATCCATTGTCCTATCGGCAAGGCTTCGTTCGGTACGACCAAGCTTGAGGAGAATTTCAACGCGCTCATGGAAGCGGTAGCTAAGGCTAAGCCCGCGGCTGCAAAGGGTCAGTATATCAAGAGCTGCACCGTTTCTTCCACTATGGGTCCCGGCGTTAAGGTCAACACGCTGAGATTCGGCGTTTAATTCGCTTTACTAACGAATATTTTATGCCGCTCGGAGAAATTCGAGCGGTTTTCATATTAAAAATTCGGGGGTGAATGTGTGAGAAAATATGCCTGCCCGTGCTGCGGCTGTTTGACGCTGGACGAGCGCGGCGGTTACGATATCTGCCCGGTATGCTTCTGGGAGGACGACGCGTATATTGTTATCGGCGACGGCGAGATAAAGGGCGTCCGCGTTGACCGTGAGGTTTACGACGAGGAGCTGCTCGATGTGCCGTCGGGAGCCAATCATGGGCTTACGCTCCGCGAGGGCAGAGAGAACTACCGGAAATTCGGCGCTTGCGAGGAGGATATGAAAAAGCACGTCCGACCTCCGCGCGAGGACGAATTATCCGAAAATAACCTCTCTTAAAGGAAAAAATTTTAAAAACCCCTTGATTTTTGTCGGCGGTTGTGGTATAATATACTATGATAGTTGACAAAGACCGGGGATGATTTCTCCGGTCTTTAGGTTTAATTTTTGAACTGAGGTGGTAAAATGGCGCTGGCTAAAGGCTTCGGCGCGGTGGAGGCGGCTGCCGAAAGGGTGGTTCGCCCGATAGTCGAGGAACACGGATACTCGCTGTGGGACGTGGTTTTCATTAAGGAAGGCGCGTGTTGGTATCTGCGGATCCTTATCGACAAGCCCGAGGGTATTTCAATCGACGACTGCACCTCGATCAACGGTTTGATAAACGCGGAGATTGACAAGCAGGATTTCGTTGATAAGATCGATTATCTGGAGATAGGCTCGGCGGGTCTGGAGCGCGCGGTCAGACGCATTGAGCAGCTTCCGCTGTCGGTGGGAAAGCGTGTTAAGCTGAAAACCTACAAGCTTGTCGACGGTCTGGGCGCGAAGAACGTGAAGTGCGTTCTGGAGGGCTTCGATGGCGAAAAAATTACGATCAGAGGAGATTTCGGCACGGCTGAGGTCGCTGTTTCCGAGGTTTCTGCAATAAATTACGACGATTTTGACGATTTTGATAAACTGATGGAGGGATAGGAAAATGGCTAAAAGAAAGACAACAAAAGGGGAAGATTACGGCGATTTCTACGAAAATCTCGCCTTGCTTGCAGAGGAAAAGGGGATAGACAGCAAGATACTGGCGGAGAAGATAAAGTACGCGATTGAGAAGAGCTTGAAATCCAATCTTCATTTTGATGACGAGGAAGAGGATTTCGTACAGGTCGACATTGATATCGTGAACAAAAAGTTCGACGTTTCAATAATGAAAGAGGTCATCGAGGTCGTGGATACGCTCTACGAGCCGGAAAAGGAGATCGTGCTCGAGGAGGCAAGGAAAATCGACCCGAGGCTCGAGGTCGGCGACCGAGTGCGCTGTCCGATAGACACCAAGACCTTCAAGCGTATTGCCGCGAAGAACGCGAAGGATCTTATCAAGCAGGGCTTCTCAAACGCGGAGCGCCAGCACCTCAGCGAGATCTGGGGTCAGTACGAGAACGAGGCGGTTTCCGCTACGGTAACGAGAATAGAGCCGAAAACGGGTCACGCGACAATTGAGATCAACCGCAACGAGGTAATGCTCCCGAGAAGCGAGCAGATACCCGGGGAAGTTCTCGAGGTCGGTCAGGTTATAAAGGTCTACATTTCCGGAGTTTCCAAGGAATACAAGGAGGGCGACAAGAACCAGTACCTCAAGGTTTCCCGCATTGACAAATGGCTGATAAAGCGTCTGTTCGAGCTGGAGTGCCCCGAGATATACGACGGCACGGTCGAGATAAAGGCGGTGAGCCGCGCGCCCGGAAGCCGCAGCAAGATCGCCGTTATCAGCAACGACCCGAACGTTGACGCGGTCGGCGCGTGCATAGGTCCGCAGAAGAGCCGTATCAACGCCGTTACCAAGGAGATCAGGGGCGAAAAGGTGGATGTGGTGCTGTACAGCGATGTTCCCGAGGAGTTTATCCGGCAGTCGCTCAAGCCCGCCGACGTGTTGAAGGTCGTAGTCACCAACCCTAATCCCGATAAGCGCTCCTGCAAGGTGGTCGTGCCCGACAATCAGCTCTCGCTGGCTATCGGCAACAAGGGTCAGAACGCGTGGCTCGCGGCTAAGCTTACGGGCTTTAAGATCGACATAAAGTCGGAGAGCACCGTAACTCCCGAGGACTTTGTCGTAGTGCCGCTCGAAGTCCAGCCCGAATCGGAGAATACCGAGGAAGCTCCCGAAGCCGTTCAGCCCGCAGAGGAGACCGCGGCGGAAAACGCGGCTGCGGAGTAAGGAGCGGTCATGCAGAATAAGCCCGAAAAGCGCGTTCCGCTGCGCAAGTGCGTGGGGTGCGGTGAGATGATCGGAAAAAAGGGCGCGGTCCGTGTGGTCCGCGATAAGGACGGAAACATCTCCGTTGACCCGACGGGAAAAAAATCGGGGAGAGGCGCGTACATCTGCAAGGATGTGAAGTGTCTGGAGCTTGCGAAAAAAGGCAGTAAGCTCGAGCGTTCGTTCAAGTGCCGTATTCCCGCGGAAATATACGAAATCATTGCAAAGGAGCTGACCGAAGATCAATAATAACGCGTTATCCACGATTTGCCTTTGCAGACGCGCGGGAAAGCTCGTTATCGGGTTTGACGCCGTTGTCGGAGAGCTGAAAGCCAAGGGCTTCGGCGGAGTTGTCTTAGCCGCCGACGTTTCCGCGAAAACGGAAAAGGAAGTCCGCTTTCACGCCGAGGCGGAGGGCAAAGAGGTAGTCAAAGCCGCGTTCGTTATGGACGAGGTAAAGGACGCGGTCGGCAAGAGAGCCGGGGTTCTGCTCGTGAACGACGAGGGACTGTTCGGCTCTGTCAGAAAGCAGATTGAGAAACATAATTGATTTGATTTGGAGGAATTTTACATTGCCAAGTAAACAGATAAAATATAAACTTCAGGACGTTGCCAAGGATCTGGAAATCGATAAGTCGGAGCTTATCGATCTGCTCGATAAGGCGTTTCCGAGCGATACCCAAAGGAAAGGGCAAAGCTCCCTCACCTCGGACGAGGTAGGCTACGTTCTCGAAAAATACACCAAGAAGCACGAGGTAGACGACGTTATGAAGGCGTTCGTTACCACCAAGGATATCAAGACCGAGAAACCCGCCGAGCCGGAAAAGAAGTCCGCCAAGAAAAAGACGGCTCCCAAAAAGGAGGAAGAAGCTCCCGTCAAGGAGGAAAAACCTGCTTCCGAGAAGCCCGTAAAGACTGTTAAGCCCGTAAAGCCCGAGGTTAAGGCGGAGGTAAAGCAGGAATCGGAGGTCAAGCCCGAACCTGTAAAGCCCGAGGTTAAGCATGAGGTCAAGCCCGAGCCGGCAAAGGTCGAGAAGAAGCCCGAGGTCAGGGAAGAGCCTAAGACCGAGGTCAAGCCGGAACCCGTTAAGGCGGAGGTAAAGCCCGAAGCAAAACCGGAGCAGAAAAAGCAGGAGAGCAGCGCTCCCAAGCAGAATGTCCGCCCCGAAAACCGCGATAACCATGACAACAAGGACAGCAAGGACAGCCGTCCCAATCGCGAAAACCGTGATAACAGGGATAACAACCGCGACAACAGGGATAACAAGCCGCGCGATAACCGCGAAAACAAGCCGCGTGACAATCGTGACAACCGCGACAACAGGGATAACCGCGATAATCGTCAGCGTGACAACAATCGCGGCGACCGTAACAACGCAAACACGTCCAAGCCTCAGCAGAAGCCCGCGGCGGCTAAGCCCGTTATCGATTCAAGCAAGATAAAGGTGAATACCCCGCCCATGCAGAAGCAGAAGGGCGAGGCTGTTCAGCGCGGCGAGCAGGTTCGCAAGACCGTTGACACGCGCGGCAGCTACGTCGAGCTTGACAAATACAACGAGCGCTACGAGAGCATTGCGCCCGCAAGCAAGATGAATAACGATAACTTCCGCTCCAAGCAGAAGATCAACCAGAAATCCCAGCAGAAGGGCAAGCCCTACGGTAAGCAGCGCGAGACAGAGGCTCAGAAGCTCAAGCGCCTTGAATTGGAGCGCGCGAGAAAGCAGCAGCTCAAGGTTCAGATTCCTGACGAGATCGTAGTCGGGGAGCTTGCAGCGCGCCTTAAGGTAACGGCTTCGGAGGTGATCAAGAAGCTGTTCAGTCTCGGCGTAATGGCGAATATCAACGAAACCGTGGACTTCGATACCGCTTCGCTCGTTGCGGAAGAATTGGGCGCTAAAGTGGAAAAGGAAGTCATCATCACGATAGAGGAGCGCCTGTTCGAGGATGCGGAGGATGCGCCCGAGAGCCTGAAGCCGCGTTCGCCCGTTGTAGTCGTAATGGGTCACGTCGATCACGGCAAGACCTCGATACTCGACTACATCAGACACGCGCACGTTCAGACCACCGAGGCGGGCGGTATTACGCAGCATATCGGCGCGTACCGCGTTCAGCTTGACGACCGCGAGATCACGTTTTTGGATACGCCCGGACACGAGGCTTTTACGTCCATGAGAGCGCGCGGCGCTATGATAACCGATATCGCGATTCTCGTTGTAGCGGCGGACGACGGCATTATGCCACAGACCGTTGAGGCTATCAACCACGCAAAGGCGGCGGGCGTTCAGATAATCGTCGCTATGAACAAAATGGATAAAGAGGGCGCAAATCCCGAAAAGGTCAAGGAGGAGCTTACCAAGTACGATCTAGTCTGCGAGGACTGGGGCGGAAACGTTATCTGCGTTCCCGTTTCGGCAAAGACCGGACAGGGAATGGATACGCTGCTTGAAATGGTCGGCTTGACGGCTGACGTTATGGAGCTTAAGGCAAATCCCGACCGCCTTGCAAAGGGAGCCGTTATCGAGGCTCGGCTTGACAAAAGCAGAGGACCAATCGCGACGCTGCTCGTTCAGAACGGCACGCTGCATACGGGCGATATTCTCATTGCGGGAACGTCCGTAGGACGTGTGCGCGTAATGCGCGACGACAAGGGCAAGACCGTAACGGAGGCGGGTCCGTCCGTTCCCGTTGAGATAATGGGTCTGTCGGAGGTTCCGTCGGCGGGCGATACGTTCGCGGCGGTCGAGGACGAAAAGCTTGCCCGCGAGCTTGTTGAAAAGCGCAAGCACGAGGCTAAGGAGGAGCAGTTCAAGTCCTACCAGAAGGTAACGCTTGACAACCTGTTCTCGTCTATAGAGCAGGGTGAGGTCAAGGAGCTGCCGATCATTGTCAAGGGCGATGTTCAGGGCTCGGTTGAAGCGGTCAAGCAGTCGCTTGAGAAGATCACCAACGAGGAAGTGCGTGTTCGTGTTATTCACGGCGGCGTAGGCGCGGTAAGCGAGAGCGACATTATGCTCGCAATGGCTTCGGGCGCTATTATCGTAGGATTTAACGTAAGACCGCACCCGTCCGCGGAGGAGAGCGCCAAGAGAAACGGCGTTGAGGTTCGCCTGTACCGCGTTATCTACGACGCGATAGAGGACATCACCGCCGCTATGAAGGGTATGCTTGCGCCGAAGTTCCGCGAGGTTCAGCTTGGACGCGTCGAGGTACGTCAGGTGTACAACATCACCGGCGTCGGCAAGGTCGCAGGCTCATATGTTCTCGACGGAAAGGTTGCGAGAAGCGGTCAGGTACGCATAGTGCGCGACGGTATCATCGTCGGTGATGATCATATCGCGGGTTTGCAGAGGTTCAAGGATTCCGTCAAGGAAGTTGCGGCGGGCTACGAGTGTGGTATCAGCTTAGAAAAGTTCACCGATATCAAGGAGGGTGACGTTTTCGAGGCGTATATTATGGAAGAAATCAAAGATTAACTAAAGGAGGCTCAATTGGCTAACTTTAATATAAAACGGCTCAGCGAGGATATTCGCCGGGAGCTATCGGCGGCGGTGAGCGGCGTTAAAGACCCGCGTGTCGCCGAGGGCTTTGTGACGATAACACGCTGTGAGGTCACGAACGATATGAGCTACTGCAAGGTGTGGGTCGCTTGTATGGGCGGCGAGGAGCGCACCGCAAAGGCTGTCGAGGGCATGAAGGCGGCGGGCGGCTATTTCAAGAAGCAGATCGCCGCGCGGATACGTATGCGCAAGATCCCCGAGCTTATATTTCAGGCGGACAATTCGCTTGAATACAGCGAACATATTGAGGATATAATTGCGCATCTGCCCAAGCCCGTCGAGGATAATTCCGAAAGCGAGGGTGCCGATGAAGATCAACGTTAAACAGGCGGCGGACTTCCTGCGTGAGAACGACGATTATCTGATACTCATGCACGCAAGCCCCGACGGTGATACGCTCGGGTGCGGTCACGCGCTCTGTGGGGCGCTGCAGCGCATGGGAAAGCATGCTCGCGCGGTTTGTCCCGAGGAGATACCTCACCGATTCGACTACCTTTTTAAAGCGGTGAAGGATCAGAAGTTTGAGCCTAAAACTATCGTCTGCGTGGACGTTGCCGACACTAAGCTTCTCGGCGAGATGAAAGCGCTCGGCGATAAGGCGGAGCTGTGCGTCGACCACCACTTGTCAAATACCGAGTACGCGAAAAGAACGCTCGTCCGCCCGGAATACGCTGCGGCGTGCGAATTGGTGTACGAGGTGATAAAGGAGCTGGACGTGGAATTCGACCGTGAGCTTGCCAACTGCATTTACACGGGAACGGCGACCGACACGGGCTGCTTCAAGTACTCTAATACGACCGTGCAGACGCATATTATCGCCGCCGAGATGATCGGCTGCGGCGCGGAGTTCGCGATGATAAATTACGTGAATTTCGATCTCAAAACTCAGGGGCGCATACGTCTTGAGCAGGAGGTGCTGAAGAATATCCGCTATTTCGCGGAGGGTCACGTCGCTATGATATCCGTTCCGCTGTCGCTGGTGGAGAGTATTCCCGATATCGACAGCGACGACGTAGGCGCTATGGCAAATATCCCGCGCCAGATTGAGGGCGTGGATATCGGCATTTGCGTAAAGGAGAAGAAAAACGGCGAGTTCAAGGCGAGTCTGCGTTCGAGCGACCGCATAAACGCCGCGGAGATATGTGCCCGGTTCGGCGGCGGCGGTCACGAAAGAGCCGCAGGCTGCTCGTTCTACGGCGGAACTATCGCGGAAGCCGAGGAAAAAATAGCCGGGTCGGCGACCGAAGCGGTCAAGAGAGCGGGTATTATATGAACCCGTTAAATGGCATGATCGTCGTGAACAAGCCGCAGGACTTCACCTCGTTTGACGTTGTCGCTGTCATGCGCGGCTGTTATCACACAAAAAAGGTGGGTCATTCGGGAACGCTCGACCCTATGGCAACGGGCGTTCTGCCCGTGTTTATCGGCTCGGCGACCAAGGCGGTGGCGATACTGCCCGACAGCGGTAAAAGCTATCGCGCGGGTTTCCGTCTGGGGCTTACCTCGGATACTCTGGATATCTGGGGGAAATGCTCAGAACAGCAATCGGTGAATGTTTCCGAGAGCGCGTTGGAAAGTGCATTGGAGAAGTTCCGCGGCGAGATAGAGCAGATTCCGCCGATGTATTCCGCGTTGAAAGTCAACGGGCATAAGCTCTGCGATCTTGCGCGTCAAGGCATTGAAGTCGAACGTCAGCCGCGCAGAATTACCGTATCGCGGCTGGAGCGTGTTGAATTCAACGGCGCGGATGGCATTATCGACATTGACTGCTCGTCGGGAACGTATATCCGCGCGCTCGTCGACGATATCGGCAGAGCGCTCGGCACGGGTGCGGTAATGACGAGCCTTGTGCGGACGCGCGCGTGCGGTTTTACGCTTGACGAGGCATATCCGCTTTCGGAGCTTAAAGCGAAGCCGCTTGATGAGCTTGAAAGCCTGCTGCTGCCGACCGAGAGCGTATTTAAAAGCTATCCCGAAATTCACCTCGACGGGGAACAGAAGCGCCTGTACATGAACGGAGTGCGGCTTGACGCTAACAGACTGCATAACGCTCCCGAGGGCAAAATGTTCCGCGTGTACGCGGAGGAATTTCTGGGGATAGCGAAAATAACAGCCGATGAACTTATATCGGTAAAACGATTTTGACGGTGAATTATTTTGATTGATATAACATACGGCGCTCCACCGTCGGAAAGGACGGCTGTCGCGCTGGGGTATTTTGACGGACTGCATCTGGGGCATATCGGAGTGATAGGCGCGGCGCTGGCGCGGCGAGATCTGAAGCCTGCCGTATTTACGTTCAACTGCGACACTACGCTGCCCAAGTTCAGAAGCCCCGAGGACATCATCTCGTTTGAGAACAAGCGCGAGCTTATGGAAAAAATGGGCGTTGAGTACATCTGCGCTCCCGATTTCGCCGAGGTCTGTACGCTCACCGACGAGGAATTTGTTCGCGAATTGCTGCACAAGCGGCTAAACGCAGGGTTCGCGTGCTGCGGACGGAACTTCCGCTTCGGGTTGGGCGGCTACGGTACTCCCGAACGGCTGACCGAGCTTGGCGCGAAATACGGCATTGACGTGCAGATAGTCGAGGACGTGTGCCTTGACGGCGAGATGATAAGCTCCACGCGTATCCGCGAGCTTATCCGCAGCGGCGAGATCGAGAAGGCGAACAGGCTGCTCGGCTACGAGCTGCAATTCAAATTGCCCGTCGTACCGGGGAACAAAATTGCGCGGACGCTGTCGTTCCCGACAATTAACCAGATAATACCCAAAACCAACGTGATACCGCGCTTTGGAGTGTACGCGAGCTTTGTGAGCGTTCATGGGAGAAATTACCGCGGCATCACGAATATCGGTATCCGCCCGACCGTTGTCAACGGCGGCGATACTGTCATGGAAACGCATATACTGAATTTCGGCGGAGAATTGTACGGTGAAAAGGTCGCCGTTTCGCTGACGAAATTTCTGCGCCCCGAGCGCAAATTCGCGAGCCTTGACGAGCTTAGGGAGAATATCGCCAAGGATATCGCGGAAATATACAATAATGAGGAGAATGGGAAATAATGGAAGTAAGAACACGATTCGCGCCCAGCCCCACGGGTTATATGCACATAGGCAACCTCAGGACGGCGCTGTACACATATCTTATCGCAAAAAAGAGCGGCGGCAAGTTCATTCTGCGTATCGAGGACACCGACCGCGAGCGCTATGTGGAGGGCGCTGTGGACGTTATCTACAAGACCCTCCGCGACTGCGGACTTAACTGGGACGAGGGTCCGGACGTAGGCGGCGACTACGGTCCGTATGTTCAGAGCGAGCGTATGGGTATGTTCAAGGGGTACGCCGAGGAACTGGTAAAAAAAGGCAAGGCGTACTACTGCTTCTGCACCAAGGAGCGCCTTGAGGAGCTTGCGGCGGTGCAGAAAGCCAGCAACATAATGCCCATGTACGACCGCCACTGCCGTCATCTCTCGCAGGAGGAAATAGACAAGAACCTCGCCGAGGGAGTTCCTTACGTTATCCGTCAGGCTATCCCCGAGGAGGGCTCGACGACATTCCACGACGAGATCTACGGCGATATTACCGTTGAAAATTCCATTCTCGACGACCAGATACTGCTGAAAACGGACGGTATGCCGACCTACAACTTCGCGAACGTAGTCGACGATCACACTATGAAGATAACTCACGTTGTACGCGGAAACGAGTATCTCTCCTCCGCACCCAAGTACAATCTGCTGTATGAGGCGTTCGGGTGGGAGCCGCCGATGTATATCCACGTCGAGCATATCATGAAGGACGCGCAGCACAAGCTCGCCAAGCGCGACGGCGACGCGTCGTTCCAGGATCTTATGGAAAAGGGCTATATGACCGAGGCTGTGCTGAATTATATTCTGCTGCTCGGCTGGGCGCCCAAGGGCGAGAACGAGATATTCACGCTGGACGAGATGATAGAAAATTTCGACATTTCGGGAATTTCCAAGTCGCCCGCTATCTTCGACCCGCTGAAGTTAAAGGCTATCAACGCGCATTATGTGCGCGCGTTAGCGCCCGAGAAGTTCGCGGAGATCGCAAAGCCGTATATCCGTCAGACCTGCAAACGCGAGGACGTTGACCTTGATTTGCTGTGCAGCGTGCTGCAGCCGCGCGCGGAGCTGTTCACGGATATTCCGGAGCAGGTGGACTTTATCGACAAGCTCCCCGAATATTCGCTCGAGCTGTACAACAACAAGAAGATGAAAACTAACGCCGAGACTTCTCTCGACGCGCTGCAAAAGATACTCCCCATTTTGGAGAGAATTGACGAGTTCACGCAGGAGAACGTTCACGGCGCGCTGTTCAAGCTGATAGAGGAGCTGGGCGTGAAGAACGGAGTTATCCTGTTCCCTCTGCGCGTGGCGCTTTCAGGCAAGCAGTTCACTCCGGGCGGCGGAATCGAGCTTTCGGTTATACTCGGCAAGGAGGATTCCCTTGCTCGAATCAGAAAGGGTATCGAACTTTTGTCCGCAGCGCAATAATTTTCATACGCATTACACTTAAATTTCACCAAGAAGATTTATAATGTTAAAGACAACATTATAAAGTAGCAGCAAAGCGGAGCGCAAGCGAGTGGCGTTGCAGACTTGCAGCGGAGCGAAACGAAGTGAAGCGGAGTGGAAAGTCTGCAATGCCGCTCGGCTAGGCGAACGAAGTGAGCCGGTGCGCGGAGCGCTTTTAAATTGCGCAGGTCAAAAGTCGCAAGCGACGGTGACGACGGAGTGAGCGCAGCGAACGGAGGAGCTGCCGTCGGCTAGTGAACGGAGCGAAGCGAAGTGAGCGGTGCGAGCTTTTGACATTTAGATAGGAGCGTTATGATTGAAGTTAGAAATTTAAGCAAAAGCTACGGCAGCAAATTAGCCGTGGACAATATCAGCTTTACCGCCAACGAAAGCGAGATATTGGGCTTTCTGGGACCTAACGGCGCGGGAAAGTCCACGACGATGAATATGCTTACGGGCTATCTGTCGTCGTCGGGTGGGGAAGCGCTGATTAACGGTATTGACGTGCTCGAAGACCCAGTCGGCGCGAAGAAGAATATAGGGTATCTGCCCGAGCAGCCGCCGTTGTATCTGGATATGACGGTCAACGAATATTTGAATTTCGTGTACGAGCTGAAAAAATGCAAGCTGCCTAAGCGTTCGCATCTGAACGAAATATGCTCGCTCGTAAAGATAACCGACGTGCAGAAGCGCGTTATACGCAATCTGTCAAAGGGATACCGCCAAAGAGTCGGCGTGGCGCAGGCGCTTGTCGGAAATCCGAGCACGCTTATTCTCGACGAGCCGACAGTCGGACTTGACCCGAAGCAGATAATCGAGATACGCACGCTGATAAAGAAGCTCGGCAAGAATCACACGGTAATTCTGTCGTCGCATATTCTGTCGGAGGTACAGGCAGTGTGCGACCGTATAGTCGTCATCGATAAGGGAAAATTAGTTGCGAACGACACCACCGAGAACCTCTCGCACAATCTCTCCGCCGATCACAAGCTGACGGTTCAGATAGAGGGTGCAAGCAAGGACGTTCATGCGCTGTTAAAGCAGATACCCGATATGGTCGAGGTGCATATGAACCGCGAGGTCGAAAAGGGCGTGTTTGAGTACGAACTGAACGCCAAAGAGGGCGCGGACGTGCGCCGCGAGGTGTTCAAGCGTATGGCGGCGAGAAATTTCCCGATACTGCTTATGCGCAGCAGCGAGCTGACGCTGGAGGAAATATTCTTAAAGCTCACCACCGGCGACTTTTACGGAAATATTGAGAACGGAGGTGCGAAGTAATGCCCGCAATAATGAAACGCGAAATTTCATCGTACTTCACGTCGCCGCTCGGCTATGTGTTCCTGGCGGTGTTCTACGGCTTTTCGGGGCTGTTTTTATGGATAAATTGTCTGGCGACAGGCTCGGCGGAGATGTCGGGCGTGTTCGTGCTGATGTTCTTTATAATGCTGATACTTATCCCCGTGCTCACCATGCGCACAATGGCGGATGATAAGCGTCAGAAAACCGACCAGCTCACGCTGACAAGCCCGGTGAGCCTGTTCGGGTTGGTTATGGGAAAGTTCCTCGCGGCGTTCTTTGTGTTCTTCTGCGCGGTGCTGATACTGCTTATTTACGCAGTGTTTATTTCCGCGGCTGTTGCTAATTCGGGCAGCGAGTTCGCGTGGGCGACGTTCTGGGGCAATTTTGTGGGAATGATACTCATGGGCGGAGTGTTCATCTCGGTGGGCATATTCATC
>CAYWIP010000057.1:0-18753 GCA_964458395.1 uncultured Ruminococcus sp. | reverse complement strand
TCTCCTGGTTCGTCCATGTCTTGAAAGTCGGATCCTCCTCGGCAAGCTTTGCAATACCGATAGCCATTTTCTCGTGACCTGCCTTAGTCTTAGGCTCGATAGCCAGATCGATAACGGGCTCCGGGAAGTCCATGGACTCGAGGATTATCGGGTGAGCGGGATCGCAGAACGTATCGCCCGTAGTCGTATACTTTGTACCTACGACAGCGGCGATATCTCCGCACGGACAAGCCTCGATGTCCTGTCTGTGGTTGGAGTGCATCTGCAAAATACGACCCATACGCTCGTTCTTGTCCTTGGTGGAGTTGAGGACGCTCGTACCCGCCTCAACATAACCGGAATAAACTCTGAAGAAGCAGAGCTTACCAACGAACGGGTCTGTCGCGATCTTGAACGCAAGCGCGGAAAACGGCTCCTTATCGCCGGGATGACGCTCCTCTTCCTCGCCAGTATCGGGATTTGTACCTTTGATAGCGGGGATATCGAGGGGCGACGGCATAAAGTCGACGATAGCGTCGAGCAGCTTCTGAACGCCCTTGTTTCTGTAAGACGTACCGCAGGTAACGGGAACGAACTTATTGTCGATCGTGCCCTTGCGGATAGCCTTCTTTATCTCCTCGACAGTGAAGTCCGCGCCCTCGTTTTCGAGGTAGCGCTCCATAAGATCATCGTCGAGCTCCGCGACCTTTTCAAGGAGGTTGGCTCTGTACTCCTCAGCCTTCTCCTTCATGTCCGCGGGGATCTCCTCGACGCGCATATCCTTGCCGAGGTCGTCATAGTAGATATCGGCATTCATCTCGATAAGGTCGATAATGCCCTTGAAGTCCTGCTCAGCGCCGATAGGGAGCTGGATCGGAACAGCGTTGCACTTCAATCTGTCGTGCATCATATCCACTACGTTGTAAAAATTCGCGCCCATAATGTCCATTTTATTTACATAAGCCATTCTGGGAACGTGATAGTTGTCTGCCTGACGCCAAACTGTTTCGGACTGCGGCTCAACGCCGCCTTTCGCGCAAAATACGGTAACAGAGCCGTCAAGCACTCTCAAGGAACGCTGAACCTCGACAGTGAAGTCAACGTGTCCCGGAGTGTCGATAATATTGATACGGTGCTCTTTCCAGAACGCGGTGGTAGCGGCGGAGGTGATCGTAATGCCTCTCTCCTTCTCCTGATCCATCCAGTCCATCGTGGAAGCGCCCTCGTGCGTCTCACCCATTTTGTAGTTGACGCCCGTATAGAACAGGATACGCTCGGTGGTGGTGGTCTTACCCGCGTCGATATGAGCCATGATACCAATATTACGTGTCATTTCAAGAGAAACGTCTCTTTTCATAAATTCCTCCGTAATACATCTTGATAACTCGGATTACCACTTGAAATGAGCAAATGCCTTATTAGCCTCTGCCATCTTATGTGTATCGTCGCGCTTCTTGCAAGCTCCGCCCTGATTGTTCAGCGCGTCGCAGATCTCGTTTGCAAGTCTTTCTTTCATCGTCTTTTCGCTTCTCTGGCGGCTGTAGTTGGTTATCCAACGCAGACCGAGAGTGCGGCGTCTTTCGGGGCGAACCTCCATAGGAACCTGGTAGGTCGCACCGCCGACACGTCTTGCCTTTACCTCGAGCTGGGGCATAATGTTCTCCATTGCCTCCTCGAAAGCCTCGAGAGCGTCCTTGCCGGTCTTCTCGGCAACGATCTCGAACGCGCCGTAAACGATCTTCTGGGCTACGCCCTTCTTTCCGTCAAGCATGATGTTGTTGATAAGTCTTGTTACCAGCTCCGAACCGTAAAGCGGATCCGGCAGAACCTCACGCTTGGGGACATTACCTCTTCTTGGCACTTTAACTTCCCTCCTTCAAAAAATTGAAATCACAGGTACTCGAAAGCACTTCATCTTCCGCAAATGCAAACAATCGGCAATGATTTTATTTCAAAATAATGCCTATGTCAGCTTACAGGAGAATTAAGCCTTCTTGCCTGCCTTGGGCTTCTTAGCTCCGTACTTGGAGCGCCCCTGCATTCTCTTGTCAACGCCCTGCGCGTCGAGAGTTCCTCTTACGATGTGGTAACGCACACCGGGGAGATCCTTAACACGTCCGCCTCTGATAAGTACGACGGAGTGCTCCTGCAGTTTGTGTCCGATACCGGGGATATACGCCGTTACCTCGTAGCCGTTGGAGATCTTGACTCTGGCAACCTTTCTCATTGCGGAGTTAGGCTTCTTGGGAGTCTGAGTTCTTACAGCGGTGCACACTCCGCGCTTCTGGGGAGAGTGCTGATCGATCTGCTCCTTGTGGAGGGTGTTCATACCCTTCTGGAGAGCCGGCGCCTTGGATTTCTTCGTGGAAACCTGACGACCCTTGCGGACAAGCTGGTTAAACGTAGGCACTATTTTCACCTCTTCCTTATTTTGATCGGCAAAATACGCGCCGGCTCAACGCAGCCCGCTTGCGTATCCTGCACCTTTAAATAGTCTGTGTATTATTATTTCCCCAAATAGAAAAATATACTAACACACATTCATAAATTATACAGTAAAAAGCGGCGTTTGTCAAGGTCTTTTTCAAAACTTTGTGACAACCGCCGCCAAAAAATTACCTATTCAATTGCTTTTTGTGCACTTTGACCAACGTCCGTTCAGGCATTTTCACCACCGGAAAGCTCTCCGCTTACTCCGGCTTCGGGAACAGTCTCAACGTTTACATTCACATCGTCCGGCTCGACGTTCTCCGGCTCGGCAGCGAGAGCCTCCTCCGCAGCCTTGGCTTCCGCCTCCGCAGCAGCCGCGGCAGCCTCCTCCTGAGCGCGCAGACCGGTACCCGCGGGAATGAGCTTGCCGATAATGATGTTCTCTTTCAAACCGGTGAGCGGATCGACCTTGCCGCGTATAGCAGCTTCGGTAAGCACCCTCGTTGTTTCCTGGAACGACGCCGCCGACATAAAGCTGTCGGTCGCCAGAGAAGCCTTTGTAATACCGAGCAGAACCGGCTCACAGGTCGGCATTTCGACCGTTTCGCCGTTTGCCTCACGCTCTTTAAGCTCATCGCACACAGCCGCGTATTCATTCTTGCCAACTACCGCGCCCGCAAGCAGCGTACTGCTGCCCGGCTCAATCACACGAACCTTTCTCATCATCTGACGAACGATTACCTCGATATGCTTGTCGTTGATATCAACGCCCTGCAAGCGGTAAACCTTCTGAACCTCGCTGATAATATAGTTCTGAACTTCCTTTTCGCCCTTGACGGCAAGCACGTCCGGCGGGTTGATCGAACCCTCGGTCAGCGGATCGCCCGCCTCTACCCGGTCGCCGTCCTGAACCTTGGGACGGTAGCCGAACGGAACGGCGTAAGCCTCCTCGACGCCGTCGTCGGTGGTGATGACCGCGTGACGCGTCTTCTTGATTTCCTCAAACTTCACCGTGCCCGAAACTCTTGTGATGATCGCCGCGTTCTTCGGGTGGCGGCTCTCGAACAGCTCCTCAACGCGCGGCAGACCCTGCGTGATATCCTCCGCGTTCGCGATACCGCCCGTGTGGAAGTTACGCATGGTGAGCTGCGTACCCGGCTCGCCGATTGACTGCGCCGCGATAACGCCCACAGCCTCGCCCTTGCTTATAAGCTGACCGTTAGCCAGCGAAGCGCCGTAGCACTTCGCGCAGACGCCGTTCCTCAGCTCGCACGTGAGTACCGAACGCACCTTGACGCGCTCCGCGCCCGACTTGACGATCTTTGAAGCGTCGCTGTCGGTAAGCATTTTATCCTTTGAAATGGTGAACGAGCCGTTCGGCGCGGTGAAATCCTCCGCGAGGAAACGTCCGACAAGTCTTTCGGCGAGCTTTTCAACAAGCTCGTTGCCCTCGCGGATCTCGTAGACCTCGATACCGTTCGTTGTTCCGCAGTCGTCGCCGCGGATAATTACCTCCTGCGAAACATCGACCAGACGGCGGGTCAGATAACCCGAGTCGGCGGTACGCAGCGCGGTATCCGCCAAGCCCTTACGCGCGCCGCGCGAGGAGATGAAGTACTCGAGGACGTTCAGACCCTCGCGGTAATTTGCCTTGATAGGCATCTCGATCGTAGCGCCCGAGGTGTTCGCGATAAGTCCGCGCATTCCCGCGAGCTGTCTGATCTGAGCCGTAGAACCACGCGCTCCCGAATCCGCCATCATAAAGATGTTGTTGTATTGCCCGAGGTTCTTCGTCAGCGCCGTCGACACATCGTCGGTCGCCTTATTCCATATTTTGATGAACGTTTCCTTGCGTTCGCCGTTGGAGATGAAGCCGCGGCTGAACTGCTTGTTTATCTTCTCGATAGCTGCGTCCGCGCCTGCGAGTATCTCCGCCTTCTGGGGCGGGATTTCCGCGTCGCATACCGCAACGGTTATTCCCGAGCGCGTGGAATACTTGTAGCCCATCGCCTTGATCTTGTCGAGGACCTGCGCCGTGGTCGCCGTGCCGTGGATCTTCAGGCAGCGGTCGATTATCTGTCCAAGCTCTTTCTTCGTTACCTTGAAGCCTATTTCATAATCCAGCTGATGATCGGGATCGGTTCTGTCAACGTATCCCAGATCCTGCGGAATATGCTCGTTGAAGATGATGCGTCCCGCCGTTGTGGGAACTATTCTTGTGATGACGGTTTCGCCCAGATCCTTTGTCACGCGCACCTTGATAGCCGCGTGAATGGTGATGATACCGTCCTGATAAGCCATGATAGCCTCGTTCGCGTCGCGGAACACCTTGCCCTCGCCCTTTTCGCCCGCCTTGTCGATGGTCAGGTAGTACGAGCCGAGTACCATATCCTGCGTGGGAACGGTAACGGGCTTTCCGTCGGAGGGCTTAAGCAGATTCTTTGCGGCGAGCATAAGCGTTCTCGCCTCTTCCTGCGCCTCATTGGAAAGCGGGAGATGCACTGCCATCTGGTCGCCGTCGAAGTCCGCGTTGAACGCCGTACAGCAGAGAGGGTGCAGCTTTATGGCGCGTCCCTCCACCAGCACCGGCGAGAACGCCTGAATACCCAGTCTGTGCAGCGTAGGCGCACGGTTGAGCAGTACGGGGTGATCCTTGATGACGTTTTCAAGCGAATCCCAGACCTTGTCGTCCGCGCGCTCGACGAGCTTCTTCGCCTGCTTGATGTTCGGCGAAACCTCGCGGAGCACCAGATCGTTCAGCACGAACGGTTTGAACAGCTCAAGCGCCATCTCTTTCGGCAGACCGCACTGATCCATTTTAAGCTCGGGACCTACGACGATAACCGAACGACCCGAATAGTCGACGCGCTTGCCGAGCAAGTTCTGACGGAAACGTCCCTGCTTGCCCTTAAGCATATCGGACAGCGACTTTAACGGACGGTTGTTCGAGCCGGTGTAGGCTCTGCCGTGTCTGCCGTTGTCTATCAGCGCGTCCACCGCCTCCTGAAGCATACGCTTTTCGTTGCGCACGATAAGATCGGGCGCTTTCTTTGAGAGAAGATCCTTAAGGCGGTTGTTTCTCATTACGACCTTGCGGTAAAGCTCGTTAAGGTCGGAGGTAGCGTAGCGTCCGCCGTCCAACTGTACCATAGGACGGATATCGGGCGGAATTACGGGGATCACGTCCAGGATCATCCATTCGGGACGGTTGCCGCTGTTCTTGAACGCTTCGATAACGTCCAGTCTGCGCAGCAGCTTTACCTGCTTCTGACCCGCGGAAGTGGTTTCCAGCTCGGCTTTCAGTTCCTCCTCGAGAGCGTCCAGATCTATCTCCGTGAGCAGCTCCTTGATAGCCTCCGCGCCCATACCCGCGCGGAACGTGTCAATGCCCGAATACTTGGAGGCATACTGACTGTACTCTTCCTCGGTGAGCAGCTGCTTCTTTACCAGACCCGTTTTTTCGCCCGGGTCGATAACGATATATTTAGTGAAGTAAAGTACCTCCTCCAGCTTCTTCGGAGTGAGGTCGAGAACCTGCCCGATACGGCTCGGAGTGCCCTTGTAGTACCAGATATGCGATACCGGAGCGGCAAGCTCGATATGCCCCATACGCTCGCGGCGAACCTTGCTGCGCGTTACCTCCACGCCGCACTTCTCGCAGATCTTGCCCTTGAAGCGGATACGCTTGTACTTTCCGCAGTTGCACTCCCAGTCCTTCTGCGGCCCGAAGATACGCTCGCAGAACAGACCGAATTTCTCCGGCTTCTGGCTGCGGTAGTTAATGGTCTCGGCGCGCTGTACCTCGCCGTGCGACCACGCTCTTATCTGGTCGGGGGAAGCAAGTCCGATCTTCATTGACTCGAAAACACTAAAGCTCATTCTATTACCTCGTTTTCTTTTGTTAAACCGTTAAACCCGCATACGGCGCGGAATTATTCCTCTTCGTCAAAATCGTCGTCAACGGGGTCGGACGACTCGCCGAATTCCTCCTCGTCGTCCAGACCGTCGTCAAAATCAGCGTCCTCGTCATCGTATTCCTCGTCGTCGAACATCTCGTCCGGATCGTCGGAGGTAATGCCGCCCTCGCCGGAATCCTCGCCGATAATATCGTAGCCCGCGGCGTTAAGAGAAGCGTCATCGGAACGGTAATCCTCGTTGAAGCCCTGCTTGCCATAGCTCGTATTCTCTTCCTCCTCGCCGTCGTCCTTAAGGTCGATCTCCTTGCCTGCCTCGTCGAGTATTCTGATATCCAGACCCAGACCCTGAAGCTCGCTCACCATTACCTTGAACGACTCGGGAACGCCGGGCTTCGGCACGGAATCGCCCTTAACGATAGCCTCGTAGGTCTTCTGGCGACCCATAAGATCGTCAGACTTGACGGTCAGGATCTCCTGCAACGTGTACGCCGCGCCGTAAGCCTCGAGCGCCCAGACCTCCATTTCACCGAAACGCTGACCGCCGAACTGAGCCTTACCGCCCAGCGGCTGCTGCGTAACGAGCGAGTACGGACCCGTAGAACGCGCGTGGATCTTATCGTCGACCAGGTGATGCAGCTTGAGGTAGTACATATATCCGACGGTTACGGGAGAATCGAATTTCTCGCCCGTTCTTCCGTCGACGAGCTGCGTCTTGCAGTCGCTCGTCCATGCCAGCTTCGTAAAGTCGATGCCTGCGCCGCCCTCGCCGAGAAGCTCCTTGCGCTTGCCTCTCGCCTCGTCGTACAGCGCGCGGATATCCTGCTCATGAGCGCCGTCGAATACGGGCGTAGCAATCTTCCAGCCGAGCGCCTTCGCGACGTAGCCGAGGTGAACCTCAAGCACCTGTCCGATGTTCATACGCGACGGTACGCCCAGGGGGTTCAGAACGATATCGAGCGGCGTTCCGTCGGGAAGGAACGGCATATCCTCTTGCTTAAGGATACGCGAAACAACGCCCTTGTTTCCGTGACGGCCCGCCATTTTATCGCCGACCGAGATCTTGCGCTTCTGCGCGATATAAACGCGTACCTTTTCGTTTACACCGGGCGACAAGTCGTCGCAGTTCTCGCGGTTGAACACCTTAACGTCTACGACGATACCGCTTTCGCCGTGCGCGACGCGCAGCGAGTTGTCGCGCACCTCGCGGGCTTTTTCGCCGAAGATCGCGCGGAGCAGCTTTTCCTCCGCGGTAAGCTCCGTTTCACCCTTAGGAGAAACCTTGCCGACCAGAATATCGCCTGAATGTACCTCCGCGCCTATTCTGATTATGCCGCGGTCGTCGAGATCCTTGAGCACCTCGTCCGAGAGGTTCGGGATATCGCGTGTGATCTCCTCCGGACCGAGCTTTGTTTCACGGCATTCAAGCTCATATTCCTCTATGTGGATAGACGTGTACACGTCGTTGTAAACCAGTTTCTCGTTGATGAGAACGGCGTCCTCGTAGTTGTAGCCCTCCCATGTCATAAAGCCGATAAGGGCGTTCTTTCCGAGAGCGATCTCGCCCATTTTGGTAGCGGGACCGTCCGCGATAACGTCACCCTTTGCAACGCGCTCGCCCTTGCTGACGATAGGGCGCTGATTTACACAGTTGCCCTGGTTGGAGCGCTTGAACTTGATGAGCTTGTACATATGCTCCCTGCCCTCGTCGGTCTTGACGATTATGCGGTCGGCGGAAACCTCGGAAACGATTCCGTCCTCCTTTGCGCATACGACGACTCCCGAGTCAACGGCAGCCTTGTACTCCATTCCCGTGCCGACGATAGGGTTATCGGTTACCATAAGCGGCACTGCCTGGCGCTGCATGTTCGCGCCCATGAGGGCACGGTTCGCGTCGTCGTTCTCGAGGAACGGGATCATAGCCGTAGCGACGGAAACCACCATTTTCGGCGATACGTCCATATAGTCGACCTTTTCGCGTTCGATCTCAAGGATAGAGTCGCGGCAGCGCGCGTTGACGCGGGGTCTCGCGAAGTGACCCTCCTCGTCCAGCGGCTCGTTTGCCTGTGCAACAACATAGTTATCCTCAACGTCCGCGGTCATATAGACGACCTCGTCCAGCACCTTGCCGGTGGTCTTGTCGACCTTGCGGTAGGGCGCTTCGATAAATCCGTATACGTTGATTCTCGCAAACGTCGCGAGATAAGAAATAAGTCCGATGTTGGGACCTTCGGGGGTCTCAATGGGACACATACGTCCGTAGTGCGAGTAGTGAACGTCACGAACCTCAAAGCCCGCGCGGTCGCGGGAAAGTCCGCCCGGACCGAGCGAGGACAGACGGCGCTTGTGGGTAAGCTCGGCAAGCGGGTTGTTCTGATCCATAAACTGCGACAGCGGCGAGGAGCCGAAAAACTCCTTCATGGCCGCGATCACCTGACGCGCGTTGATGAGCGACGACGGCGTTACCTTTTCTGTATCGTTCGCCTGAAGACCCATTCTCTCGCGGATAGTGCGCTCCATTCGGGTGAAGCCTATTCTGAACTGGTTCTGGAGCAGCTCGCCGACGCAGCGGATACGTCTGTTTCCGAGATGGTCGATATCGTCGATGTCGCCCACGCCCTCGTTAAGGTTAATGAAATAACCGACTACCGCAAAAATGTCCTCCAGTGTGATATGCTTGGGGATAAGCTCGTCGGAACGCTTTGCGACGAGCTCAGCGAGCAATTCCCTGTCGTCGCCCGCCTCCTCAAGGATATCGGCGAGTACGCCGAACTTGACCTGCTCGTTGATTCCCAGAGCCTCAACGTCCAGATCGCCCGTATACAGATGAATGTCGACCATGCCGTTGCCGACGATCTTCATCACGCCCTCGCCCTCGGGCTTGTAAACGGAAACCTCCATAACGCCCGAGTTCTGTATCTCCATAGCCATATCGGCGGTGATAACGCCGCCCTCCTCGGCGAGCAGTTCGCCCGAAAGAGGCGCAACAACGTTCTCGGCGGCTTTTTTACCTATGAGCCGCTGAGCAATGCCGAGCTTCTTATTATATTTGTAGCGCCCGAAACGCGACAGATCATATCTCTTGGCGTCAAAAAACAGATTGTCGAGGGTAGTCCTCGCCGAATCCACGGTCGCGGGCTCGCCGGGGCGGAGCTTTCTGTAAACCTCGAGAAGAGCCTCCTCCTCATTCTTTGTGTTGTCCTTGCCGTTCTCAATGGTAACGGTGATACGGGGATCCTCGCCGAACTTGTTCACAAGATCCGCATCTGTCGAAAGTCCGATAGCGCGCAGGAACGTCGTACACGGAAACTTTCTGTTCTTGTCGATACGCACATAGAACACGTCCGAGCCGTCCATTTCCAGCTCCAGCCAAGCGCCGCGGTTCGGGATAACGGTCGCCTTAAAGAGCTTTTTGCCTGTTTTGTCGTAATCAAAGCCGTAGTAAACACCCGGAGAACGCACCAGCTGCGAAACGACAACACGCTCCGAGCCGTTGATGACAAAGGTTCCGCTCTCGGTCATAAGCGGCAGATCGCCCATGTAGATCTCGTTGTCGATGATCTCGCCCGTTTCCTTGTTGAGCAGACTGGCTGTGACCTTTAACGGTGCGGCATAGGTAGCGTCGCGCTCCTTGCACTCCTCGATCGAATACTTTGTGTTTTCCTCCAGTCGGTAATTCACAAAAGACAGCTCAAACTTGCCGTTCGAGTCAACGATCGGGGAGACGTCCTTGAAAACCTCTTTGATTCCTTCGTCCAGAAACCACTTATAGTTATCCTTCTGGATACCGATGAGGTTAGGCATATTGATGACCTCATTGATCTTCGAGAAGCTCTGTCTTGTGGTTTTTCCCGACTGCACAGGCTTTGTATTCACCATCGGCTTTAATCACTCCTTATTAAATAACGCGGAATTTCAGGCGCAAATAGCCTATAACTCCATTATGATACATTTTAATATTTTACCACATTCGGAACAATTTGTCAAGGGCTAATTGAAAATTTTTTTGTATATTTTTAATGTTTTTGCAAACCATACGCCGAATAAAGGGGAAAAGCGCCTTTACCGAAGATTCCGGAAAAGAAGAAAGGCACCGCCGCGCTGAAAACGGCAATGCCCTGCATACTTTAACATTATTCTGCGGATCAAAGCTCCTCGTCGGAATCCTCCGCGCCGCCGAAAATATCGTCGCCCGAGAACGGAGTCTCCTCCGCCGCCTCGGTCGCGCTGCTCTCGGGAACCGCGTCCGCGACAGCTTTCGCGAGCGACGGCTCGTCCTCGACGTCCATATCCTCGTCGAAATCGAAATCCCAGTCGTCGTCGATATCGTCGCTGTCCCAATCGTCGTAGTAGTTATCCTCGTTTTCCTTTTCGAGCTTCTTCTTGGTGATATAAGTCGCCGCAGCGATACCGCCCGCGACCGCCAATGCGCCCACCACAAAAATACCTAAAGCCTTCATAGCCGTTTCCTCCTTAAATTTCGGCAAAGCTGCCGCGTTCAATGCTGTATATCTATTATATACCCTTTTCAAAAAAAATGCAAGTAGCGGCGAAAATTTTAGTAACTTTCACCAAACCGACTACATATTTCCTGTCATATTCATCAAAATTGATATCGCCGCGATCGGCGCGGTTTCGCACCGCAGAATACGCTTTCCGAGCGACGCCGCCTTAAATCCGAGCCGCTGAAGCTCCTCCGCTTCGCCCGGCTCGAAACCGCCCTCGCTCCCGATAACGATATCCACGTTTTTCTTGAATTCGCCGACTGCGCTTTTCAGCGGCACATCGGAACATTCATAAAACATTATTCCCGTATTTTCCGCGGAAATGAACCGCTTCAATTCGGTAAATTCCACCGCCCCGCCGACCGTCGGCACGATCCCGCGTCCGCACTGCTTTGCCGCCTCCAATGCGATTTTCCGGTATCTCGGCAGCTTTTTCCGCATCTGCTTTTCGTCCGGACGCGAAACGCACCGCTTGGTAAATATCGGAATAATTTCAGCCGCTCCGCACTCCACAGCTTTCTGCACGATAAACTCCATTTTATCGCCCTTCGGCATAGCCTGAAAAAGCCTTAAATGAATACTCGGCTCGGCGCTGTTGGCAGAGCTTTCCATAATCTTAAACTCGCAGCAGCCGTCGCCCGAAGCCGCAAGCTCCGCGAGATAGTCCGTGCCGTGACCGTCGCACAGCACCGCGGGATCGCCGCTCCTCATTCTCAGCACCGACGTGATATGCCTTACGTCCTCGCCGCTCACAACGGCAGTGTCCTCCGTAATATTTTCCGTGAAAAACCGCGGATATCTCCAACGTTCCATTTCGACCCCTTATTTAAAAAGCGCTGCGCGCACCGCTCACTCCGTTCGCTAGCCTGCCGATAACTCCTCTGGTCGCCGCGCTCCCGCCGTCGTCATCGGCGCTTGCGCTCCGCTTCGACTGCTTCCTTGTATGCTGACAAAATCGGGTTTAACTGCACCCTTAAAAGGTTGACTAAAACGGTATTTATTTAAAAAGCTACGCAATTTCGGCGAGCCCTGCTCCGTTAGCCTTTGCTCCGCTCACTGCACCCCTGTTTACTGACAATAGCGGGTTTGTATGCTTCCCTGTATGCTGCCAAAAGACTTTATGCCTGCACCCTTATTATGCCGCGCTATTTTGCCATATCGCTCTCCGCCCGCTTCTCCATTACCGCGAAAAAGTCCGGCATCGCCTTTTTGAAATTCAACGGCTTGAACGTCTGCGAATCCACAAACCCATGTGCGCTTGTACCCGTCGCGAGAACATCCGTTTCGCCCTTTTTCGTTACCGTATACTCAAATTCTATTCTTGCCGGAGTGAGCCGCGATATACGCGCCTCGATAAGCAGCGTATCGTCATATTTCGCGGGAAGTCTGTAACGGCAGGAAATTCCCGTTACGGGCAGCATAACGCCCGCCTTTTCCATATCCGCGTAGCTCATGCCCGCCGCCTTGATGTAATCCGTCCGCGCAATTTCAAACCACACGGGATATACCGCGTGGTGTACCACGCCCATGCAGTCGGTCTCCGCGTAACGTACCGTGATCTCGGTAATATTCGACATTTCCGCCTCCGTTAAAACTTTTCGCGCTTGGATTGAAACAGCCCCGCCACAAACGCCTGAACTCTGTCCGGAACAAGCTTAGCCGCCAGCAGCAACGTCTTTGTAGCGGCGTTTTCCGTGATCAGCAGCGTGCCGCCGAACATCTCCCTTACGGCATGTTCCGCAAGCTTTTCACTCGGATACGCGGCTGTAAGGAACTTCACGCGCGCCGTCTCGCTGAATTCCGTAGCGACGGGCCCCGGGCAAAGCATAGACACATGAACGTGACTGCGCTTAGCTCTCAGCTCCTCCGCGACAGCCTCCGTCATGCGCACGATATACCCCTTACTCGCGTAATACGACGAGAACCACGGTCCGGGAATAAATCCCGCCATGCTTGCGGTATTCAGTATATACCCGCAGTCGCGCCGCTTAAAGTCGCGCAGAAACAGCTTAAACAGTATATGGAACGCCTTTATGTTAACGTCCAGCATATCCAGCTCGCGTTCGAGATTCGTTTCGGTGAAATCGCCGAAAACGCCGTACCCCGCGTTGTTTATCAGAATATCGATATTATACTTGCGCACCTTTTCATAAAGCGCGAGCACCTGATTTTCCTTTGAAAGATCGGCGGCGATACACATCACCTTAACGCCGTACTTTTGCACAAGCTCGTTTTTTAGCTCGACAAGCCTGTCGCGGCGGCGCGCCGTGATGATAACGTTTATTCCGTGTTTTGCGAGTGAACGCGCGATATCGCGTCCTATTCCCGAGCTTGCGCCCGTAACCAATGCAATCATATTAACCCTTTCTTAAAAGCTCCGCAATTTCGGCGAGCCGTGCTTTCCTGTTTGTCGACAAAAACGGATTTTTCTTCCCTAGATGTCGCCGAAAACGGTATTTATTTGAAAACGCTCTGCGCACCGGGCGGCTTTGCCGCCCTAGACTGCCGATAACTCCTCCGCTCACAGGTGCGATTTATCGCTTCGCGTTCGCTCCGTCGTCATCGGCGCTTGCGCTCCGCTTTGACTGCTCCCTTAAATGTTGGTCGTTTTTTCTAACCGCCGAGTTATTTCTTTATCCTGAACGGCGCGAGCGGCAGACCGAATCCGCTGAAAATATGCAGCTCCGCGTAGTTCTTCCAGAGGTAGCGCACTCCGCAGGGATTGGGGACCTCGTCGCACGACAGGAAAATACGTTCGCCCGAAACGTCCGCCCATACGGGATAATAAACGCCGTCCTCGCCGCAGATCTCGAAGCCCTCCGGCTCGCCCTTAACCTTAAATCCGCCGCGCGCGTTCAGGAACTGCAGCTCCACCATATCGCCGCGCCAGATAACGCTTTTGAACGTCGGCGCGAACGCTCCGTCGCAGCCGCCGTAAACCATTTCCATAGCCTGCATTGCGAACCTGTGACCGACGGGCTCCTTGTCCACGGGGTGGATATTGTCGCGCTCGCCGCAGTCCAGCGTTACTATTATGCCCGTATTCTTTATGGTCTTGTAAGCGCGCATCTGAGCCTCGCGTATTCTGCTCCAGGTGTCGCCGTCGGGATTTCCGCCCGCGTACATCGGCAGCTGCGCGATAATGAACGGCAGCTCGTCGTCCTCCCAGTCGTCGCGCCAGTTGCGGATAAGCTGGGTGAGCAGCGTGTAATACGCGTCGGGGTGGCTCTCGTCGGTTTCGCCCTGATACCACAGCACTCCGCCCAGAGTATACGGGAATACGCGCTCCACCATGCTCTTGTGAAGTATCCCGGGCGAAGTCGGATTGCACGGCGCCGCCGGACCGGGATAACGGTCGGGACCCACCGACATACAGTATTCCAGACAGCCCTCCCATGTATGTTCGCCCTCGGTGGCATAGTATTCGCCGCTCTTGTTCCACCATTCCTGCTGATACTTCTCGTAATCGCGGTATTCGGCGATCATCTTGTCAACGTCCTTGCCCTCGATCGCCGCGTCGTAATCATCGAAATAGACCTTTGCGTCGCCCGTAGCGTACTCGCGCTTTATCCAGCACGACGCGGACGTGCCGCCCCAGTTGCAGCCGATAACGCCGACTGTAACGTCCAGAAGCCTTGACATTTCCTTGGCGAAGAAGTAGCCGACCGCGCTCCAATGCGCCGCGCTCTCCTTGTCGGAGAAATCCGTCCAGTGAGCGTTCCGCATACTTTCCTCGTAATCGTCGTCGTATATCGTCTTTTTAGGCACATAATAGTAACGGACGTCGTGAGTATCGTCGTTTTCGAGACATTCCTTGCCGCCCTTGCAGTTGCAAAGCTCCAGCTCCATATTTGACTGACCGCCCGCCAGCCACACCTCGCCTATGGCGACGTTCTCGATACGCTCGACCTGATCGTTGTCGTCGTCGTAAAGCTTTAAAATAACGAAGCGGCAGGCTCCCATTGGCGGGAAGACGATCTTCCATTTTCCGTCCTTAACGACACATGAGGAGTGGAATCCGCAAAGCTCGCCGTGAATGAGCAAGCCCTCCTCGCCCGTGCCGAACACGCAGATGTTCTTGCCGCGCTGCAATACCATTCCGTTGGTAAAGATCGATGCTGTCTGAAATTTCGCCATAAAAATTCCCCTTTCAAAGAAATGCTATTTATATTTTACCTCTTTTTGGACGAAATGTCAAGAAATATCTTTACAAATTAAAAAAAATATATTATAATGATTAGATAAGGATAAAACAGGGGGTAAAACAACTTGTTCCGATTAGCAAGATATCTGAAAGAATTTAAGCTCAACGTCACGGTCGGACCGGTCTGCAAATTTACGGAGGCGGTTTTTGAGCTTATCGTGCCGCTGGTAATGGCGGAGATGATCGACGTCGGGATAGCCAACGGCGACACCGACTATATTTGGAAACACGGCATAACGCTGGTGATGCTTGCGGTTTGCGGACTGACGTTCGCGCTGGTGTGTCAGTATATGGCGAGCGTGGCTTCGCAGGGCGTGGGAACGCGGCTTCGCGACGATCTGTACAGGCACATCAACACGCTGTCCTACAAAGAGCTTGACAAGCTCGGCACGGCGGCGCTGGTAACGCGGATCTCCAACGACGTAAATCAGGTGCAGACCGCTGTCGCCATGCTGATACGTCTTGTGGTGAGAGCGCCGTTTCTGGTCATCGGCGCGACTGTAATGGCGTTCACGATCTCGACGCGGCTGTCGCTGATCTTCTTGGGCGCAATGGCGGCGATAGTCGGAGTTATGTACCCGATAATGCGCGTTACGGTAAAGCTGTTCAAAAAGCAGCAGAAGTCGCTTGACGGCATTTCGAGGATAACCCGGGAGAATCTGTCGGGCGTTCGCGTGGTGAGAGCGTTCTCGCGGCAGGAATACGAAAAGGAGCGCTTCGAGGAGACCGCCGAGGAATACCGCAGATTCGCGGTAAAGGCAGGACGCATTAACGCGCTGCTCAATCCCGCGATATTCGTTGCCGTAAACGCCGCATATCTGCTGATAGTATGGCTCGGCGGCGGCTTTGTTGACGGCGGGATCGACGGGCTTACGCAGGGCAAGGTCATCGCGCTCGTCAACTATATGACCCAGATATCGCTGGCGCTTGTCGTGGTAGCTAATCTGGTGACGATATTTACAAAGGCGGCGGCTTCCGCGGCGCGTATCAACGAGATCTTCGATATGCAGCCCTCCGTTGTCGGCGCGGAAAGCTCTCCCAAGCAAGATAAAAACGCGCCCGCGATAGAGTTTGACAACGTAAGCTTTTCCTATGTGGGCGGAGAAAATTCGCTGGAAAAAATTTCATTTACTCTCGGACGCGGCGAGACTCTCGGAATAATCGGCGGCACCGGCTCGGGAAAATCCACGCTCGTAAATCTGCTCTGCCGCTTTTACGATACGGACAGCGGCGCGGTCAAGGTAAACGGCGCAAATGTCCGCGACTATCCCACAAAGGAGCTTCGGCGGCTTATCGGAATAGTTCCCCAGAAAACGGAGCTGCTGAGCGGCACTCTCCGCGAGAATATGACGTTAGGCAGAACGGACATTTCCGACGAACAGATACAAAAGGCTCTCGGGATAGCGCAGGCTAAGGACTTTACGGACAACCTCGACGGCGGACTTGACGCGCGTATTCTGCAAGGCGGAAAAAACCTCTCGGGCGGTCAGAAGCAGCGGCTGACAATAGCCAGAGCGGTCGCGCAGTCTCCCGAGATTTTGATACTAGACGACAGCTCGTCCGCGCTTGACTACGCGACGGACGCGAAACTCCGCAAGGCGCTGAAAACGCTGCCGATGACCTGCGTTATCGTATCGCAGCGCGCGAACTCCATTCGCCACGCGGACAAGATAATCGTCCTCGACGACGGCGAGGCTGCCGGCATAGGCACTCACGCACAGCTGCTGAAAACCTGCGAGGTTTATCACGAGATATGCCTTACGCAGTACACCGAAGAGGAGCTTCTCGAACAGGAAAAAGAGGACGGCACGAAAGGGGGCGCTTTGAATGGGTAACGGAAAATTAACGAAAAAAGGCGCTCTCGGGCGTATCCTCCGCTATATGAAAGGACAGATACCGCTTGTCGTTCTGGCGATAGTATGCGCGTCGGGGAGCGTTCTGCTGTCGCTGTATACCACCGTGCTGATAGGTCGTGCGGTGGACTGCATAAGCGAAAACGGAGTCGATTTCGAGAGAATGATCCCCATTCTGATAACGATCGCGGTTATAATCCCGGCGGTCGCGCTGCTCCAGTGGCTGATGTATTTCTCCACCAACAAGATAACCCACAAGACCGTAAAGCAGCTTCGCGCGGACATCTTCGCGCATTTGCAGCACCTGCCGCTCAGCTTTATCGACGCGAACTCCCACGGCGACATAATAAGCCGTGTGGTAAACGACGTGGACGCGGTGAGCGAGGGCTTGCTTCAGGGCTTTCAGCAATTGTTCACGGGCGTTGTTACGATAATCGGAACGCTTGTGTTTATGGTAACGCTCAACTGGCAGATAACGCTTGTGGTCGTTTGTATCACGCCGCTTTCTTTCGCGGTCGCGGCAGTGATCTCCAAGCTATGCTTCAATAAATTCAAGGAGCAGTCCGCGATAAAGGGCGAGCTTACGGGTTATATTGACGAGCATATCGGCGGTCAGCGGCTCGTCAAGGCTTTCGGGTTTGAAAAGAGCGCGGAGGAAAAGTTCGGCGAGATAAACGAGCGCCTGAATGTCTGCGGTCGGCGCGCGCAGTTTTATTCCGCATTAACGAACCCTTGTACGCGTTTCGTGAACTCGCTGGTATACGCGGGAGTCGGCGTGTTCGGCGCGCTGAGCGCGGTCAGGGCGGTGTCGGGCGGATTTACCGTCGGCGACCTGAGCTGCTTTTTGCAGTACGCGAATCAGTACACCAAGCCGTTTAACGAAATATCGGGAGTTGTCACAGAGCTTCAGAATGCGCTGGCTTCCGCTTCGAGAATATTCGCGCTCATAGACGAGCAGCCCGAAAGCTCCGACGCGGACAAGAAGGTGCTTGAAAAGTGCGACGGGCGCGTCCGGCTTAATGACGTTTCGTTCTCTTATGTTCCCGAAAAGCCGCTTATTGAGAATCTAAATCTTGATGTAAAGAGCGGACAGCATATCGCGATAGTCGGACCCACAGGCTGCGGAAAGACCACGCTCATCAACCTGTTAATGCGTTTCTACGACGTGGTGAGCGGTGAGATCGACGTGAGCGGACTGCCGGTCAAGGACATCACGCGGAACAGTCTGCGGAGCAATTTCGGAATTGTGCTTCAGGAAACGTGGGTGTTTCGCGGAACGGTGCGCGACAACATCGCCTACGGAAAGCCCGACGCAACGTTGGAGGAGATAACCGCCGCCGCCAAAGCCGCTCACGCGCACAGCTTTATCAAGCGACTGCCGCAGGGCTACGACACGGTTATAACCAACGACGCGGAATTATCGCAAGGTCAGCGGCAGCTGCTGTCGATAGCGAGGATAATGCTCTCGCTGCCGCCTATGCTGATACTCGACGAGGCTACGTCCTCGATAGACACGCGCACCGAAATGAAAATACAGAACGCGTTCGACAAGTTAATGCAGGGGCGCACGAGCTTCGTAGTCGCACACAGGCTTTCGACGATAAGAGAAGCGGACTGTATTCTTGTAATGAAATCGGGGCATATCGTCGAACAGGGAACGCACACGGAGCTTATGGAAAAGGACGGCTTTTACGCGGAGCTTATACGCTCCAGACAAGAGGGATAAATTTGAATTTATATTAGCGGCAAAGCGCAGGGATTTTATGTAATCAGTTGCTTGTTGTGGTTTCGTAAATTTTAATTAAAATGTTGACGCACAGTTGCGAGAGGACACCCTTCGGGGAGGGGGAAAGACAAAATCCGACAAA
>CAYWIP010000056.1:0-19208 GCA_964458395.1 uncultured Ruminococcus sp. | reverse complement strand
GAGCGCCACCTTGCCAAGGTGGAGGTAGCGAGTTCGAGCCTCGTAATCCGCTCCATATCAATGATCCTTTCGCTTACGGCGGAAGGCTTTTTATTTAATACAAAATTCCTCTTGCGGTACAAGGGGATTTTTTTGTCGGCTGTGAAAAAGTTCCGGAGATCGTCGTTCGTCGTCAAGAATGAGATCACCGAAACGGAAATATTAGAGGCAATGATGAACGCGTTGAAAGAGGGTTAATATGGGCTTCGGAATGAACGGGATCACGGTCGTGCACGAAAATATAACCGTTTCCGAAAACTGCGCGGGGCAGAGCCTCCGCACGTGAATTACTGCTTTATATACAAGCTAACCGCGGTAAGCTTATTACCGCGGTTTCAAGATATTGGGGATTTACATTGCTTGGAGGGGGCTCAACCCTATGAAGCCAACTTTGCATTTGCGCTGTCAAGCTCCATTTGTACCGCTCCTCTTATGGAATCACGGGTCTGGATCCAGCTTGCGCCGCTGTTGTAGCCCTCTTTCATGGGGTTGTTTATGTAGTCGGCGATCGTCTGGGTGACGGCGTTGTACAGCTCGATAGAGGGATGCTCCGCTGTCATATCATTGACCTTTTCAAGCATATCCCACTGCTCCTGAGTCCAGCCGTATTCGTCAAACGCCTGTCGCTTGCCTATCTCCTTGGCGATCTCACTGTCGCGCGACGCCATTTCGCAATTTAAGTAAGCCGCAACGCCCTCGGGATTTTTAGCGCCCTTTATCAGCGAAAATCCGTTAACGCGCGCCGGAAGATAATAATTGTCCGCGTCGGGACATTTGGGCATGGGAACAAACATTACATCTTCCATATCGCCGAAATCCTGGATAATGTTGTTGTAGGGATAGAGCGCGTATACTCCCACGGGATAAAACAGCGTTTTTCCGTCCTTGATGTTCGACGGAATAACCTTCCATCCAAATTCGCTCTTCGGAAACGGCAGATCGTTTTCCTTCATTTTGAGCATATAGCTCTGCACCTTTTCGATCATAGGATTGTCGAGATTGTGGACGATCTTTCCGTTCTCCATCCCTATGTAAGGCTTGCCCGTTGTGAGCGATATCGCGCCCTCAAACCACCAGCCGTCTGTAGCGAACTTCTGTTCTTCACGGTTGCAGAATTGTGTCATCATTTTCCAGAGCGCGTCCCAATCCCACTTGCCCTGTTCGAGAAGCTCGACGGGATCGTCAAGTCCGTTGTTGATAATGGTTTTCTTGTTGTAGAACATTACGCAGTCGCTCTCTACGTTAATAGCGCCGACATAATGCTTTCCGTTTGCGCAGAACTGGTCGTTGACCGCGCTCATGGGCTTCCACAGCTCGCTGTCAAAATCAATGTACGGGTCGAGCGGCTGGAAGTATCCGCTTAACACGCCCTTAGGGAAAACGTCCATATCTCCTGCGCTGAACATATCCGGAGATTCGTCTGCGGATACCATTGTGGAGAGCTTGGTATAGCGCTCCTCAAAGCTGGTGTGAACCAACTCAATGCGTCCGCCGAACTGCGTCTGGAACATTTCAAGCGCTACGGAAAGCGGCTGACCCTCGGCGGGATTCAGATCCCATTCGCTGAGGAACTTGACGGTGGGGTTTTCCAGCTTCTTCGCGCCGATGTCGATCTTTGCGACCTCCTGCGCGTCCGATTCGTTCATGGTGGCGGTGGAGGTCGAGGTTGAAACCTGCGGCGGTGTGTTTGTGCCCGCGTTCGGTTCGTTGTTGCTCGTGGTTCCGGGACCTGCCGCCTCGTCGCAGGCGGTAACGGTCATTACACAGCCCAAAGCCATCACTGCAGCGAGAATTTTCTTAAAACGCTTCATAGTGATCATCCTTTCAAATCAAACAGGGCGCTTACTTCCTCTTCTTGGCAACAACCATTGTGCCAAGTGCCAGAGCCGCTGCGCCGACTACGGCTGCAACACCTTCAACGCCGGAATTGGGATTCGCGGGAGCGGCGTTGCCGTCAGTGGAGGCAGCATTGCCGTCAGTGGAAGCAGCGTTGCCGTCGCCGGAAGCGGGAGCGTCGAGAGGTTCGTCGGAGAATGTCATCTCAAGCAGCTCTACGCCGTGACCCATAAATGCAATACCGTTGATCTTAGCCGCCTCAAGGCTGCCGCAGACCTCTTCGCCGTTCACGGTAGTATTGTCAGCCGAAAGTCTGAACTTGATCTGATTGCTTTCAACATCCACGGTGTAGCTGTCCTTGCCCTCGGAAAGCGTTACGCCGGTCCAGTCGTCCATAAACGTCCAGCCTGCCTCCAGATCCTGACGATGGGGCTTGATGCACCAATACTCCTGACCGGGCATATTCGCGAGAGCGGGATTGGTCTTATAGGTGATGGTGATAGTGGTGTTTTCGGTCACATCGGCAAATTCCTCAGCGGGAACTACGATACTCTGACTCCAGCCAAAGCCGAGGTCTGTGTTGATCGCGTATGCGGATGCGGTAACGGAAAGCGCTGCAACGGCAGCTACGGAGGTAATAACGGAAATAATCTTTTTCATAACTGTATATCCTTTCGTTCACGGGTAATCCCCTTTTTCGGTGAGAGCGTATCTCTCTGCCCTTTGTGACTAAATTATAGCATTTTTGAAAAAAAGTTTATATCAGATTTTTAACTTTTTTATTTTCGGTTTAACCAAAAATATTGACTTTTGGGGAATTTTTTTGTATAATATATTTAAGGTATATGCGTCTTGTTTTAAACAGGGGGATAATTATGAGTATTCAAAAAGCGTTTTCTCAAATAGAATTTGAAATGCGTGAAAACGCCCTGAGCCATTCTCCGGTGGAGAACGAAATGCGTTTTTACGAGTGCGTCAAGCGCGGAGATCTTGACGGGGCGCGGGCGAGCTCCACGCCGCTCGGCGGCGAGGGGTTCGGCGTGCTGTCTACCGATAAACTGCGGAATTTAAAATATCATATGGTGATAACCGTGTCGTTCATCACGCGCTTTTGCGTCGAGGGCGGAATGGAGCGCGAAACCGCCTACAATCTTTCGGATCTGTATATACGTCTGACCGACAACGCCAAAACTCCCGAGGAAATAAACGAAATACATTCGGAGTGTATCACGGATTTCACCGAGCGCATGGCAAAGCTGAACAAGAGCTCAAGCTATTGCTATCAGGTCACAAAATGCATGGAATATATTTACAATCATCTGCACGAAAAGATCGTCGTGAGCGATATTGCCGCCGAATTGGGCCTGTCGGTGCAGTATCTGTCGAAGCTGTTCCACGCGGAAACAGGCATTACGCTCAACAGGTACATATTAAAGAAGCGAATTGACGCGGCTTGTCAGCTGCTCAAGTTTTCGGACTATGAGGCGGTGGAGATCGGGAGTTTTCTGTCGTTCAGCTCGCACAGTCATTTTATCCAGAAGTTTAAGCTGGAAACGGGACTGACTCCAAAGCAGTACCGCGAAAAATATTACAATTCCTCAACGGGAATAAAGGGCGGCGTGGAAATAAATTCGGATTAAAAATACGATATTTTTAATTGCTTTTTTGTATATCATTTTCCGCAGAATCGGTATAATAAAATTATAAAATACCGAAAGGAACGTGATATTATGTATAAGCATCTGAAAAAAGGCGCGCTGGTTCTGGCTATGGCGGCGGCGCTGTGCGGCTGCGCCGATAACGGCGGCACATCGTCTCCCGACAGCGGCGCGAATTCTTCAAGCACGACCGACAGCATATTGGAAAGCACAAGCAGCGGGAGCGGTTCCGAGGTTTCCGACAGCTCGGACAGCGTTCCGGAAAACAGTACGTCCGAAAGCGCTCCCGGCAGCAATAACGGCAGCGGCGTACTCGCCGACCTCACGGGAACGCTCGCCGACGTGAGCGGCGTATTCGAGTGTTCGGACGGCTGGACGAACGGTTCAATGTTCAACTGCACATGGAGAAAAGCGAACGTCGATTTTTCGGACGGCTCTATGAAGCTTAAGATAGACCTTGACGGAAACGGCGAGGGCGCTATTCCTTATTCGGGCGCCGAGTTCCGCAGCAAGGATTTTTACGGCTACGGAATGTACGAGGTCGTTATGAAGCCGATCAAAAACGACGGCGTTGTTTCTTCGTTTTTTACCTACACCGGACCTACCGATCAAAATCCGTGGGACGAGATAGACATCGAGTTCCTCGGCAAGGATACGACAAAGGTGCAGTTCAATTATTACACGGACGGCAAGGGTAACCACGAGTATTTGTACGACCTGGGCTACGACGCGTCGGAGGAATTCCACACCTACGGCTTTGACTGGCAGGCGGATAAAATAACGTGGTATGTGGACGGTAAAGCGGTTTATTCCGCCGAAAAGAATATTCCGTCCACGCCCGGAAAGATAATGATGAACGTATGGCCGGGCAAGGGCGTTGACGGCTGGCTAAAAGCGTATGACGGCACAACGCCGCTTACCGCGGAGTACAAGTCTGCCGACTACAGGGAGGTAACAGCGGAATGAGAGAGTTTACAGGCTATAAGCACGGAGTAAATCTTGGCGGCTGGCTGTCGCAGTCGAGCTATGAAAAGGAACATCTCGAAAGCTTTATAACCGCGGAGGATATTGAGAGGATAGCCGGTTGGGGCTGCGACCATGTTCGACTGCCGTTTGACTACAATATAATCCTCGGAGCGGACAACACCGTAAGCGAGGACGCGTTCAAATATCTCGACCGCTGTGTTGAATGGTGTGAAAAATACAAGCTGAACATTATTCTCGACCTGCACAAAACACTCGGCTTTTCTTTCGACAAGGGCGAGAACGAAAGCGGCTTCTTTGAGGAGGAGCAGTATCAGGACGTATTTCTGGCAATGTGGAGCGAGATCGCAAAGCACTATGCGGACAAGGCGGATCACGTTGCGTTCGAGCTGCTGAACGAAATAACCGAAAAAAAGTACGCGATAATCTGGAATGGCATTGCCGCGCGGACAATCCGCGAGATACGCAGATTCGCTCCCGATAATTACATATTGATCGGCGGGATCTACCAGAACAGCATTTTTGGTCTGACCTTGCTCGACAAGCCCTGTGACGATAAGACGGTGTTCAACTTCCACTATTACAATCCGCTTGTTTTTACGCACCAGAAAGCTCCGTGGGTGGAGCATATGCGCACCGACTGCGATGTTGATTATCCGGATACCAAAGAGTATTACCGCGTGAAATCCGCCGAATATGTCGGCGGTGATATCGCGCAGATGTTTGATAATTTCAGCGGCAAAATGATAGACGCGTCTTATATGGAGTGGGAAATGACGGTCGCTGTCGAGGTCGCCGAGAAATTGGACGTTCCCGTTTACTGCGGCGAATATGGCGTTATCGACCGCGTTCCGGATGATAGACTGCTTCGGTGGTACGCCGATATTTCCGGTGTTTTTGATAAGCTCGGCATAGGCAGAGCCGCGTGGACATACCGCAAAAAGGACTTCGGGATCACAGACCCTTGCCGCAGCGGGATAATTGATAAGATCGTTAAATTCCTTTGATACGCAGACTTTTGTAAGAAGCACGGTAGTTAACGTTGAGCCTCGAAACGACGCGCGTTAAACGGAAACGGCGGCAAGCGCCAGTCCTTTGGCGAGCAGATACGGCTCGCGGACATACCGGTGCAGCAGGAACGGCTCGGCAAGCCCGGCGCCGCCGCCCGTGAGGATAAGCGTTACGGGCTTTCCAAGCTCCGCTTCGACGCGCGCGGTCATTCCGTCTATCATTGCCGCCGCGCCTATAACCGCGCCCGAGAGCATACATTCGGCGGTATCGCGTCCGATAAGCCGTCCGGGAACAGCGGGCGCGAGCTTCGGGAGCTGCGCGGCGCGTTCCGAGAGAGCGCTCAGCGAGGTCTGAAGCCCCGCCGCGATGATTCCTCCGAGGAACGCTCCGCCTTCGCCGATAACGTTGAACGTAGTTGCCGTGCCCATATCGACCGTCACGGCGGGCAGCGGATAACGACATGCAGCCCACGCGCTGTCGGCTATCCTGTCCAAACCGATTTTTTCGGGTTCGGGGAGCGCGATATTTAAAATGCCGCGGTAAAAAGCGGCATTTATTATTTTCGGAGAACTGCCCGTATTTTGCTCAACGGCGCGGCGGACAGGCTCGGTAAGCTCCGGAACTACCGACGACATGACCGCGTTTTCAATTTCCGTAAAGCCGCCGAGAACGCGCCCAAGCGGTTCGCTGAAATTCACGCAGGACGGTATCTTCTCCGCAGCAAGCACATTGTAATCGCCGTCCAGACACGTCAGCGCGATAGTGGTATTGCCGATATCGACCGTCAGTATCATTTTCTTCTCCGTTCTATTTCGTCAAGCAGCGCCGCCGCCGCGTCCGCCTTGCTCATAAGCGGCAGCTCGTTCACGCTGTCGGCGGTGATTATCGTGATGACGTTCGTGTCTGTGCCAAAGCCAGCGCCCTCCGTTTTCAGGTTATTTGCGGCGATCATATCCAAGCCCTTTTTCACAAGCTTTTCGCGCGAATTCCCGATAAGATTTTCCGTTTCCATTGAAAAACCGCAGACGAACAGCCCCGAATGACGGTTCTCGCCGACCCATTTAAGAATATCTTCCGTGCGCTCCAGCGGCAAGAAGAATTCGCCGTCCTGCTTTTTTATTTTGTTGTCGGAAACGTTTTTCGGGCGGTAATCCGCGACAGCCGCCGACTTTATCAGAATATCCGTTTTCGGCAATTCCTCCCGGACAGCCGCCAGCATATCCGCCGCCGAGACCACGCGCCGAACGTTTACGAAAGGCGGCGGCGCAAGCTCCGTCACTCCGCTTATCAGCGTGACCTCCGCACCGCGCAGCATTGCCTCTCGCGCGATCGCGTAGCCCATTTTTCCGGTGCTGTGATTAGTCAGAAAACGCACGGGGTCGAGCGCTTCACGGGTAGGACCGGCGGTCACGGTAACGCGCACTCCGTGAAGAGTTTTCTCGCGCGCGATATGCCGCAGAATATGCTGTACGAGCGTATCGGGCGAGGGGAGCTTTCCGCTGCCCGAATCGCCGCACGCAAGCCGCCCGCTGTCCGGCTCGATCATCTCAAAGCCGTATTTTTTCAGCGCTGCGATATTGTCCCGGGTTATCGGATTTTCCAGCATTGCGGTGTTCATTGAGGGCGCGACGAGCTTCGGACATTTCGCCGCGAGAACGGTCGTCGTAAGCATATCGTCGGCTATTCCGTGAGCCAGCTTCGCGATAACGTTCGCGGTCGCGGGCGCTATCAGAATGATGTCCGCCGCCTTTGCAAGCGAGATGTGCTTCACATCAAATTCGAAATCCCTCGCGAACGTATCCGCGATACACCACCGATTAGTGAGCGTTTCAAACGTCAGCGGCGTGATGAATTCCGTCGCGTTCTTCGTAATGATAACGTCGACCTCCGCGCCCGTTTTCACGAGCATACTTACCGCGTCAGCCATTTTGTAAGCCGCGATACCGCCCGTAACGCCGATCAATACGCGCTTGCCCTTTAAACTCTCCATAGTTATCGCTCCATATCCTCAAGCAGCCCGTGTTTCTCATAGCTTGTAATACGTACGGGTCTGTTGTCCTCGTCCACAAAGACTACCTTTGGCTTATGCGTCTTAGCCTCCTCGGGGGTCATCTGCGCGTAAGCCATAATTATTACCTTGTCGCCAACGCTCACACACCGCGCCGCCGCGCCGTTAAGGCATATCATTCCGCTGCCGCGTTCGCCCGAGATGACATACGTTTCAATGCGGTTTCCGTTATTCACGTCCACCACCTGAACCTTTTCGTACTCGATAAGCCCCGCCGCGTCCATCAAGTCCTCGTCAACGGTTATCGAGCCGACGTAATCAAGCTCCGCCTGCACGACCTTGGCGCGGTGAATTTTCCCTTTAAGCATTTCGATCGTCATTTAAGACCTCCCGCGATAAAGTTGTCGATAAGCCGCGTTTTTCCGATGTAAACCGCTACCGCGACAAGAACGCCGTCGGTTATCTCGGAAACGTCCAGCATCGTTTCGCCGTCCACCGCCGAAACGTAGTCTATTTTCGCAAGCGGCTCTGCGGAAATGACCGCCCTCATTTCACCGAGAACCCTTTCACTTTCGGTAACTCCCGACTTCACCAGCTCCTCGCCGCGGAATACCGCCTTTGACAGCACAAGCGCCGCCCTGCGCTCCTCCGCGTTAAGGTAGGTGTTGCGCGAGGACTTTGCTAAGCCGTCGCTCTCGCGGACTATAGGGCAGCCGACTATCTCGATCCCGTATGACAAATCGCGCACCATTCTGCGGATAACGGCGAGCTGCTGAGCGTCCTTCTGCCCGAAAAACGCCTTGTCGGGCTGCACGATATTGAACAGCTTCGACACTACCGTACACACTCCGCGGAAGTGTATGGGACGTGTTTTTCCGCAAAGCCGCTTCGGCATTTCGTCCAGAATTTCAACGTAAGTCGCCGCGTTCGGCGCGTACATTTCTTCAACAGACGGGTAAAACACCATATCGCATCCGTGCTCTTCCAGCAGCTTGCAGTCGCGCTCAAAGTCGCGCGGATACGCCTCTAAGTCCTCGTTAGGCGCGAACTGCGTGGGGTTCACGAAATCCGAAACGACCACCCTGCCGCACTCCGCGCGCGCCCTGTCGACAAGGCTTGCGTGACCCTCGTGGAGATATCCCATAGTCGGCACAAGACCTATGCTTAACCCCTCGCGCCGCCATTTTGCTATATTTTCGCGTACTTCTTTTATTGTTCGTGCAATTATCATTTTTTAACCCTCCGCTCCGTATTCTTTATCCAGCTTCTCCAGAAACTCATCGGAGCAGTCGCTTTTCGGATAAGTATGCTCCGCCGACGGGAACTCTCCCGATTTGACTTCCTTATCGTACTCGATAACCGCCGACTTCATTTGTCCGCCGATATCCGCGAACCGCTTCACAAACTTCGGAACAAAATCCCCCGACATTCCGAGCATATCCTGATACACCAGCACCTGACCGTCGCAGCCCGCGCATGCTCCAATGCCGATAGTTATCATCTTTGTTTTCTTGGTTATCAGCGCCGCGAGCTTCGGGGGAACGCACTCCAGAACCGCCATAAACGCGCCCGCCTTTTCCACCGCGAGAGCGTCCTCGAGAACGCGCCGCGCCTCGGTTTCGCCCTTGCCCTGAACCTTAAATCCGCCGTAGCTGTTGACGGACTGCGGGGTCATTCCGATATGAGCGCACACGGGTATGCCGCATGCGGTTATCGCGGCTATCTGCGGACACACGGACTTTCCGCCTTCGAGCTTTACGGCATTGACGCGGCATTCTTTCATTATCCGCCCTGCGTTCTCCACCGCCTGTTCAACCGAGGTCTGATAGCTCATAAACGGCATATCCACCACCACGAACGTATCCTTACACGCCCGTCCGACGCTCCTCGCGTATACTATCATCTCGTCCATCGTCACGGGGAGCGTGTCCTCGTAGCCCTGCATAGTCATTCCCAGACTGTCGCCGACGAGTATCGAGTTTACGCCCGCTTCCTCGAATATCCGCGCGGTTGAGTAATCGTAACAGGTTATCTGCGAAATTTTCTCGCCGCGCACTTTCATTTCAATAAGGCTCGCGATATTGTTTTTTTTCATTGTGAACGCCCTCCCGTCAATAATTTTTCAAGCTCCGAATAATCGATCTGCGGATTTTTTGTCTTTGCAAGATTTGTCAGCTTTTCCGATACCGCGCGGTATATTTCGCGTTCCTTGCCGGTCGGAAAGCAGCCAAGGTGCTTTTTCACCGTTTCGGTATCGCACCGTTCGACCGCGCCCGTAAGCGCCGCTGTCGGACCGAATTGCAGTATGTTCTCGGTATTCTGCCGTATCAGCGGAGAAAGCGCTTCAAGTGCCGTTTTGCGCGTAAATCCGCAGCCGGTCAGCAGCTCGACGCTCTCCTCGACCAACGCGCATACCAGATTGCTGGATATCGCACACGCAGCATGATACCGCGCCTTTTTCGCCCCGTCAATGACCTGCGCCCGAAGCCCCATACCCTCCAGAAAGCTCCGCCATTCGCCAAGATGTTCGGTATCGCCCTCAAGGCAAAAAAAAGCACCCGCCATTTTCCCGTAGCTCTCCAACCTGCTGTTGAAGGGGAATAGCGGATGTATTGAATATCCGTATGCGCCGCGGCGGCGAATATCGGGAAACGCCTCCGCGGCAGTCATCACTCCACTGCAATGACATATCTGCCTGCCCGTAATATCGTATTTGCACAGCTCGTCATACACCGAGCGTATCGCTCCGTCGGGAACAGTCAAAAAGACCGCGCCGCTCTCTTCCAGTAACTCGCCCAATTCGCCGAAATACCGCGAACCCGTAAATTCCGCCGCCGCGCGCGCCGAGTCTTCATGCAGGCTGTAGTAGCCTGTCACGATACCGCCGCCGTCGGCAAAGTATTTTCCCAAAGAGAAGCCCGCTTTTCCTGCTCCGATAAATCCTATTTTCATCGCATCTCCGCCTTTCCTTATGGCGGCGCGTGTTCCCGCAGAGCCGGGAGTTGGCGATGATATGCCGGTACAGTTTCCAAGATATGGAATACCATCCGCATTGATCACATCTCAACGACTTAATTATATCACACGTTTGCGGTTTTGTCAAGCGTCAGCCCCACATTCCCTGCTGAGTAACGTTCGAGTAGATCATTCTTGTGGTCGGCTCGATGCCCTTAGCCTCGAAAAGTCCGCTCACCGTGGTGAACCTATAGCCCTGCTCCTTCAGCTTGGGGATAAGCTCGTCGATAGCCTCCACGGTCATATGATTGCCCTGCGCGTCGTGCATAAGGATAATGCAGCCGTCCTTGACGTTTCTCTCAATGACCTTGACGCGCATTTCTGCGGTCACCTTATCGTCCCAGTCGTTGCAGCCTATTCCCGAGATGAACGGCACGTCTATGTTTTCCCACATCTCCTCGCCGACCGCGATATACGGCGGACGAAAAAATTTTGTGTGCCCGCCCGTTATCTCAAGAACCTTTTGGTCTACAAAGTCATATTCCGCTTTGATCTCCTCGGCGGTCATTTTGTCCATATAGCCGTGGCTCTTGCTGTGGTTATTGATCTCGCAGCCGAGATCGTAGGCGCGCTTAACGGATTTCGCGCTCTCGTCGTCGATATTGTTCCCGATAAGGAAGAACGACGCGACCACCTGATGCTTCTCTAGAACGTCCAGTACTTCATTTGTCGTTTCGGTATTCGGACCGTCATCGAACGTCAGCGCTATCACCTTGTCCCATTCGTAGTCCGGTTCTGCGTTTATCGGCGTGACTGTCGGCTCGGGCGCTTCGGACTGCTCCGGTTGGGAAGAGATATCGGACGAGCTGCTTTCCGGGTTCGCGGAGGAGCTGTCTGTGCTTTCGGAGCTTTCGCTTGACGTTCCTCCAACGGAGCTTTCGCTCGGCGAACTGTTCACCGGAGCGGATTGTCCGTTATCGGAGCTGCTCTGCGCCGTATTTCCTGAGCAGCCGCCCAGCATTCCCGCCGCGAGGACGGCAGCCGTTATCTTCAGAATTTTCTTTAACATGATCGGTTCACCTTTCAATAATGTATATCACAATAATTATAACCTATTTTAAGTAATTTGTCAATGCTTTTCGGGGAAAGTATATGATCGGTCAACGAAAAGCCGCCGCGCTGAATCCCGACTTTTGGTATTAAGCAAAATAACTTTATATAAAGGTTATAATCGTCAAACTAACGGCTAAGATAAATTAAGTAACAATATAATGTATGCGTTAATGCAATATATACTAAAACCGTTGGGAATATTTAGCCAAAAAGCCTATTGAAAAAACGATTACAATTTGTTATACTGTTGATAGGGTATTTTAAAATACCGTGAAAAAAACTTTGAGAGGTGCTTAATTATGAGTTTAGAAATTATCGGTCAGAGCATACCGAATATGCCCTGGCAGGATCGTCCCGAGGGCTGCAAGGACGTTGTCTGGCGTTATAACGCAAATCCCATTATTCCGCGCGACCTGCTGCCGAACAGCAATTCTATCTTTAATTCCGCAGTAGTTCCGTTTGAGGGCAAGTTCGCGGGCGTTTTCCGTGTTGACGACAAGGAAAGAAATATGGCTATCCACGCAGGCTTTTCCGACGATGGTATCCATTGGAATATCAACCCCGAAAAGGTAGAGTGGATCAACGACGATCCCGCAACAAAGGAAGCAAACCCCTGGCAGTACGGCTACGACCCCCGCTGCGTATGGATCGAGGACAGATTCTGGATCACCTGGTGCAACGCATACGGCTGGAAGCCCACTATCGGCGTGGGCTGGACGAAAGACTTCAAGGAGTTCCATCAGTGCGAGAACGCATTCCTGCCCTTTAACAGAAACGGCGTTCTTTTCCCGAGAAAGATCAACGGCGAGTATGTTCTGTTCTCCCGTCCGTCCGACAGCGGTCACACTCCGTTCGGCGATATGTACCTTTCTCACTCCAAGGATATGATGTACTGGGGCAAGCACAGACACGTTATGGCTCCCGACAAGGGCTGGGAGTCCAAGAAGATTGGCGCGGGTCCTATTCCGATCGAGACCTCCGAGGGCTGGCTGGTGTTCTACCACGGCGTTCTCGAGAGCTGCAACGGCTTCGTTTACAGCTTCGGCGCCTGCATTCTCGACAGGGATCAGCCTTGGAAGGTAAAGTACCGCTGCCGCGAGTACCTTATCAACCCGCGTGAGCCTTATGAAACTATCGGCGATGTTCAGAACGTAACATTCCCGTGCGCGGCTCTCTGCGACAAGGATACCGGCAGGATCGCGATCTACTACGGCTGCGCGGATACGGTCGTTTCCATGGCGTTCTGCTATGCCGAGGAAGTTGTTGAGTACGTTAAAGCGCATTCCAACAAATATTGATAAGCACCTATAACAAAAAATTCGCCCGCCGTTGATTACACGGCGGGCGTTATTGTGTGCTGCTTTAAATTCTCTTTACAAGAAATTCCAGAATGTCGTTCATTACCTCGTCGCGGTTAAGCTCGAAGATAAGCTCGTGGCGCGCTTCGCGGTAAATGCGCAGATTGACGTCGCAGCCGTGTTCGAGGTATTTTGCCGCGGCGCTGCGGACTCCGTTGCCGTATTCGCCGATAGGATCCATTCCGCCGCTCATAAACAGCATTGGCAGATCGGTCGGCGTGTTCTCGATAACGGGCTTGCTGTTCGCGCACAGCAATGCGTTGAGCAGATCGCGGAAGCCCGCAATGGTGAACGTGAAATTGCACTTCGGGTCGGCACAGTATTTGTCGACATTCGCGTCGTCGCGCGAGAGCCAGTCGTTGGGCGTGCGGCGGTTTTCGGTGCGGAGGTTGAACATTCCGAACACCATTTTCGCGCCGAACTCGTGACGATACAGATCGCCGTGATTGTGCGCTATCAAGTCCATAGCGCGGCGCAGGGGCGCGGAACCCGTAATTCCGCCTGCCGTTCCCATAATTATCGCGCCGTTCCAGCGGTCGCCGCCCGAGAGCACCTTGTACTCGCCGCAGTCCTCGCAGAGAGCGTCGTCGGCGTTGTCGCAGGCGTTGCAGTCGTTATTCGGTACGGTGACGCTGCAATATTTCGAGAGGTAGATCCTTGCCAGAAAGCTTCCCATGCTGTGTCCCATAAGAAAGTGCGGAATATCCGGGAACTTCTTTTCGAGGACGGTCTTCATTCTGTGCAGGTCGCGCACCATATTGACATAGCCGCGCTCCGCGCCGAAATAGCCGAGCATATTCTCGCCGCGTATCGAGTTGCCGTGACCGATGTGGTCGTTGCCCGCAAACGCGATATCATTGCCGCAGAGGAACTTCGCGAAGTCCTCATAGCGCTCGATATACTCGCACATACCGTGCGACAGCATAACCAGCGCCTTGGGCTTTTCGGGGGTGTAGATGTAGAAATGCACGTCGCAAAGTCCGCTCGTGCTTGGAAAAGTGCCGGTGATCTTCTTCATAAAATCTCTCCTTAACGTATTATTTTATTGCCGGATAACCAACTTTTATTATTTGCCTTTTTTGGTCGATTTATCGGAGCAGAGGTACATTTTCCAGTTAGTGGAATATCTGTCCGCAAAACGCACCGAGGTGATCTCCGAAAAAGGTATCTTCACCTTGTGCTGCCATACACCGAAAGCGTCAAAATGCTTAAAGACCACGGAGTTTTTCCGTACCTCCCTGATCTTCCCTATATGGTAGCTGTCAATGTACCGGTTTTGTATGATAACGTAAAGATCCGTTTTCGCCAGTGACTCGAAAACCGTCCGCCAAGAGGTGAGATCTATCTCGGGCGCTTCGATATCGTCGAGCAGACAGAGCCGCCTGTTTATCTTAATGCAGCCGTCGTCCTTGATCTCGAGCCTGTCAATATCGGAGAGCCTGTTTATCTCAAACCCGTCCAGAATAAAATCGTCCTCGACCGCGCCCAAAAACAGCTTCTCGGAATAGTCGAGAATATAGTAGTAACGGTAAAAATCGTGATACCCGAACCAACAGCGGCAGAAATCGTAAGTGCCGCAGGACTTGCGGAGAGTCTTCATTATTTTCGTTCTTTTCACATTGCCTCCTATAGTTTCCGTTCGAGCTGTCTATCAAACGGCTCCGCCCTGACGTGCTCCTCGTTGTAAACCTCCGCGTCAACACAGCCCATAGCCTTGTAGAAAGCCTGCGACTCCACCGCCGAGTGCGACGAGATGTACAGCTTTTCCGCGCCGTGAGCCTTTGCCCATTCGCACGCTTTTCCGAACAGCACGCGCCCTATGCCCCTGCCGCGCATATCCCGCGAAACGTGAATACTCGTTAAGTCGGCATATTTCTGTTCGCCGCCGAATATTTGCGGCTCGACCGACGCGAAGCCTTTAAGTATGCCGTTCTCGAACGCTCCGTAAACCACTCCGCCGCTTGTGACGGTATTGCGCAGACACTTCACCAGAAATGCGTAGTCCTCCTCGTTCCAGTCGTCGACAAACGGATCGCTTCTTATGACCCATTCGCCGTCAACGCGCCGCAGGCAATCGTTGACGACCTGTCGGCGGATAAATCCCGAAAATAATTCTCTGCTGATCTCCGCCGCGTTTAATTCTCTGTATTCCATAATTTAATCCTGTGGGTTTATCTCGATTCTCCGGCTCTTTAATTTCCGAAGCAGTTTTTCGGGCGGATCAAGATACATATTGAACGTAAATCCCTCCAGATTCGGGAACTGCTTTATTTCGCGCTCGCTTATGTCGGTTATTGCGAACATCGCACCGTCCTCGTATTTCTCCCAATCGAGCCATTGCGGGTTGATGTTTCCGTAGACGCTCATTTCCTCGCCCGTGTACAGATAGCGTATCCGCGGTGCGAGTGAACGGGGGATTTTCAGTTCCGTAAAAAATTTCGTTCCGCGCTCGATATATTCCTCCAGCCGCCTTAACGATTCTTCCTCGGACGCCGTGACATAGTCCGACTTGTACCGCTCAAAGAACTCGTCCGCGGCATTGTACGGCTCGCCGAGGAGCTTCAGCTCGTACATAAGCACTTCGATCACCGTCAGCTTGAACGGCAGATTGTCGAACACCAGAAACTCACTTTCCATTATCAAGTCCTCCGCAGACCGCCTCAAGACGGTAGATAGGCTGCCCGAGATCGCTGAAACGCTTTTCGTATTCTGTTATTATATTTCCCTCAAATCCGCTGTTATGTAAGTCCAGCGATACGTTTTTCAGCGGAAATCCGCATTGCGAAAATTGCTCTATCGAAAATTCAAAGAAATGCATATTATCGGTTTTCTGGTGAATTTCCGCGCCATTCTTGAGTACTCGGCGGTAAATTTCGAGAAACCGCGCGTGGGTAAGCCGATGATTCGCATACTGCTTTTTCGGGAACGGACAACTGAAATTCAGAAACAGTCTGTCGACCGTATGCTCATGAAACAAATGGTCGAGGTACTCCGCCTGCCCCATGCAGAAGCGGAGATTGGGCAGCCCAAGCTCCATTTCAGCCTCCGCGCCCGTGACGAGGACATTCGGCGTTTTCTCGACCGCGACAAGGTTTATATCGGGATTGCGCTTGGCGAACTCCACCGCGAACCCGCCCTTTCCGCAGCCGATCTCCAGATAGAGCGGCTTGTCGTTCCCGAACGTTTTTTCGGAGCTTACAAAAAATTCCTCCGAAAGCGGGTCGTTTGCGTGCTCATTCTGGCACTGCATATACAGCATGACGGGCTTGCAGACGGCAAGGCGCTCGTCAAGGTTTTTCTTTCTTCTCATTCGCATAATATTCTTCTCCCGATATGATCTCCCGGTTTTTCTCCTTTTCCTCCGGCATATTCATCACCAATATCCAGAACGGCGTGTCCTGCGGAGGATTTTTGCCATATGCTCCGCTGAATGCGTAATACCGCACGATATCCTTGTATTTTGTGTGAACCGTCACCTTGTATCCGCAGTTGAACGGATAAAACGCTATCCATATAACAAACGGCTCGAACGTTACGCCCAGAGTTTCACTGAAATAGAAGTAATCGTCTCCGTTCTTGCGGTGAATCGCGAGCTTTTCCTCATCGGTCTCAAAACGGCAGGCTCTGCCCGTCCTTCCCGCGAGAAAGAGGAACTCCGCCGGCAGCATGACGATAATTCCCGCAAGCACCGCCAAAAGCATAAACGCGTCGCTGAAATTTATAAGCAATACAAATACGGCAATACCAAGCACGATAAATATTACCGACGGCACGACCCACCAATACGGTTTGTCCGCCATAAGGTTCATAGTGCCGCTTTGGGGGATTATGACGCGGCGCGTTTCGGGATTATCGTTCATTTTGAAAGCTCCCTTCCCATAAGCACTCCCATGATCGACGCCATCATCAGCCCGCGCGTCCAGCCGCTTGAATCTCCCAGACAGTGAAGCCCCATGATGTTTGTTTTCAGATGTTTGTCCATCGTCACGCGATTGGAGTAGAATTTCAGCTCCGGCGAATACAACAGCGTTTCATGGCTCGCAAACCCGGGAACGACGTTGTCGACCGCTTTGATAAAGTTGATGATATTTGTCATCGTGCGGTAGGGTATAGCCGCCGTAATATCTCCCGCCACCGCGTCGGGGAGCGTAGGCTTGACGTTCGAGAACGACAGTTCCTTTTCCCATGTGCGCTTTCCGTCAAGAATATCACCGTACCGCTGCACCAGAATATGACCGTTGCCAAGCATATTCGCAAGCTCGCCGACCTTTTTCGCGTATTCTATCGGCTGGTTGAACGGCACGCTGAAATTGTGCGAACAGAGTATCGCAAGATTTGTGTTCTCGCTCTTTAAATTTTTGTAAGAATGTCCGTTTACGACCGCAAGCCCGTCGTCGTAGTTCTCCTGAGCGACGAATCCGCCGGGATTCTGACAGAACGTCCGCACTTTGTTGCGGAACGGCGCGGGGTATCCGATCAGCTTGCTCTCGTAAAGTACCTCGTTGACCTCCTCCATGACCTCGTTGCGCACCTCGACGCGCACGCCGATATCCACAGTACCCGAACGGTGCTCAATGCCGTGAGCCACGCATATCTTTTCAAGCCAGTCCGCGCCCTTTCTTCCGGTCGCGATAACAACGTTGGAACCGTAGATAGGCTCGCCCGAGCATATCACGCCCATGCACCGTCCGTTCTCGACAATAATATCGTCGCAGGCAGTGCCGAACATTATCTCAACGCCGTTGTCAAGCAAATGCTTTTCAATGCGCGCGTAAAGCTGCTGAGCCATTTCTGTGCCAAGATGACGGATAGGGCAGTCGACCAGCTTGAGATTGGCGTTGATAGCCTTTTTGCGTATCCCGCGTATCTTGTCGGGATCGGAGATACCTTCAACGCGTTCGTCCGCCCCGAATTCGAGATATATCTTGTCGGTGTAGTCAATAAGCTCCTGCGCCCTTTGCTCCCCGATAAGCTCGGGCAGAGTTCCGCCGACCTCGCAGGACAGCGACAGCTTGCCGTCCGAGAACGCTCCCGCGCCCGAAAATCCTGTTGTTATATGGCAGTTCGGCTTGCAGTTCATGCAGTGCCCCGTCTGCGATTTCGGACAATGACGCTTTTCCACGGGCTGTCCCTTTTCGATGATCAGTATTTTTTTCTCGGAGCCGCAGCGCAGCAGCTCGATCGCGGTAAAAATACCTGCGGGACCCGCGCCGACGATTATTACATCATACTTCATAATTATCACCCTTATTGCACATTTGTATATAATCCACCATAATACTAATTTACCATATATTTCGGAATTTGTCAATATTTTTAAGTTATTTTATCCATGAAAATCTCATATATTTTACAAGGTCAACCACTATGGAACAGTAAAGGAGCGGACTATGGAAAATATTGTAAACATACCCCACAACCGCGGAGCGCTTCCGCGCGACAACTCGGACTACGAGGAGCTTCAGATTACGGACAGCGTGAACGAGCCCGAGGAACGCGAGGGAAACGAGCCGCCCGAATCATCCGCCGCAGAAACGGACAAGCCCGAGGACACGCTTGTCTACACGCACGTCCGCACTCCCGAGCTTCGCCGCAGCGGAACGCGCATACTTATGGGATTCACGGCGGTATGCGGAGCGGTTGCGGGCGCGGTCACGGCATTTTCGGGGAATGCCGACCCGGCGGTTCTCGAAACGCTTTCAAAGTCGCTTACGGGGGAATTCGGAACGCTTTTTACGCGCAGCGCAATTATCGGCGCGGCGTTTCTGGCAGCGGAATTTATTCTCGGATTTTTCGCGCTCGGCGATTGGCTGGTGTGGATATTGCCGCTGTGCTACGCTATGGGTACGGCGCTTCGGGTAGCCGCCTCGGGAACGGGAGTACTGCTGCCGTCCGCGGCGGCGGGAATATGCGCGGCAGCGTTCGCGGCGGCGACGTCGGCGGCATTCTCGCAGACGCTTCTGCGGCTTTCCAAGGGCGGCACGGTGTATCTTGACACCTCGCCGAGGAGGAGCTACGCGCTGGCGTTTTTCGGCTACGCGGTAATTATCGCGGCAGCCGCCGTTTATGAGGGCGTTGCCCTGAACTGGTCTTAAATAATGTAAATTTGAATTTATATTAGCGGCAATGCGCAGGGATTTTATGTAATCTGTTGCTTGTTGTGGTTTCGTTTATTTTAAGTAAAATGTTGTCGCACGATTGCGAGAGGACACCCTTCGGGGAAGGGGGAAGACAAAATCCGACAAA
>CAYWIP010000055.1:0-19406 GCA_964458395.1 uncultured Ruminococcus sp. | reverse complement strand
CTGCGGCGGGAATGCGCTCGGTTTTCAGCGCGTATAATTCTCGCATATCGTGAGTTATCCCCGACGCGCAAAGCGCGTGCTGTGAGCCGTTTCCGCCGAAGTCCAGACCGACATTGATATAATCGAAATGCGTCAGGCCGTCAGCGCCCACGCTATAAGCGGAGGGGCTGTCCGAGAAAACCCTGTAGATCGCACCGTTCGCGACAACCCAATCACCTCGGATAAAGCGGTCGTAATACACGCCCGTGTACTCTTTTTTCAGGCTCTCAACGTATTCCGCGGGGAGCGTGGTGTTGTCGTCGATATGAAAAAACACGCTCAGCAAGGTATCGCAAAGCGCGTCGTTATCGAGATATTCCGTTTTGAGCCAATGCGTCGGCACGTCGGGATTTGTTGTTGCTATCAGCTTCGCCCCGGGAACGCGAAGTCTCGAAAGCAGCATAACAAAAAAATCTTTCGGAAATAACGTCAGCTCATCGCAATAAGCGCCGCCAAGCGTAATACCTCGGATTTTTCCCTCGGAGCGCCCGTCGTTCGCGCCCTCCAGCATTATCCGCCGCCCGAACAGCCGCCCCTCCTTTGCCGCGAGGGAGAACGTGAAATTCCGTTCTCCGATAAGCTCCTGAAGCGGCAGCAGGCAGTTGCGTTTCAGCGTCTGGAGCGACTTTCCGCACATCATATACAGATATTCGGGAGGGCGCGAGGCTACCCACAGCGCCCATAATATTAGCGATATCCACGTCTTTCCCGCCGAAACGCTGCCTTGTAGAATGTTGATTCGCCGCAGTTCTCCGCGCTTGAAAGCCCGAATCAGCCCGCGCTGTTTAGCCGTAAATTTGACCAAAGATACGCACCCCCGACCACAATATATAGTGAATTAGCATTGCAAATTATTTGTATAACAATGCTTGTCAACAGCAAATCGCATAACAAAGCCGTTTGTTGACAACGTGCCACTCCGCAAAAGGTTTATTTTACGCAATTCACTCTGCTAAATCATCATCTTTCAGCGCCGCGAGAACCTCCGCGAGCATACCGTCGTCGCCCTGCTTTTTCTCAAGAGTCTGCTTCTTTTGGAACTTCAGGCGCTCGGCGTCGTTGTCCTCGCCGATGATCGCCGCGATAGCCTGCATAGCCTTGACGTCGCCCGTGCGAATTCCTCTCACCAGAACAGCTGCCAAAAGAGCCGTCTGATTATCCATTTGCCCCGGCTCAACGCCCAGCTCGGAAAGCGCGTTCCAAGCGTCCATATCCTGCACCGGGAGGGATAACAGCTGCCGCATAGCCGTTCGCATTGTGGCTTTGCGGCGGCGCGTTTCACCCGATTTTATACCGCCCTTGCGCCCGTTTTTTCGAGCTTCCTCCGAGCTTGGAACGATCAGATTGCGCTCATTCACTCTCACCACCTCTTAAAAATAAATACAAAAAGCGGACATTCCTGTCCGCTATCATATACAACTAAAAAAAAAAAAAAAAACAGCTCAATCATACAGTTTTCACAAAACCATTGTGAAAATGTTATATATATTCGTTAAAAAATTCACTAGTATTTTTGCCAGAATTATGTTATAATCATTATAAAAGGACTTGCATTTGAAAATAACACTCAATCAAGGAAGACTAAAATATCTGAAAGTTAGGAAAAAAATTATGAAAACTCTATTAAGACAGCATACTGATTTTATTTATGCACTTTCCATTCTATGGAAACGGTAACGGGCATATTATGATAGAATAAAAACTGCTGTTATGACATATTAGTCAATAACAGCTTTTTTATTAATTTATTTTGTAGAGGAGGTGTCTCCCATGCAGCATTATTCTTTATTCATTCCAAAAGCTGACCGATATTATTAGGAGGTTACTTATGAAAGGTAATGGAAAAAACCAACGCAAGGCGAAAATCGAGTTTTCTTTCGATTTTTTGAGCGTCAAGTACGCAAAAGACGGAACCCTTGAAACAGCAACTCCACCGCTGGAATCTTCTGGTGTAAATTCATGGTACTATATCGGAAACAACGAAAAAGAGACCCAGCATCAAGACTGTAACATGACGCTGACAACATCTGAAAACAGTCAAGAAGCAAAGACCTCTTTTTCCCAAAAACCACTGTTAAAGGCGGTTCTTTTGGCTATAGGACTGATAGGGCTTGTGCTTATCGGAATTTTCTCCGTAAACAATGCCGCTACAGCAATTGACGCGATCAGCAAATTGCTTAGCTTATTGTTTTAAGCACCGATCCCACTAACATATGTATTGAGGCAGAGAATGGATGCTCTGCCTCATGTTTTTTGCTCAGGAAAAACATCTGTACAATATATTCAGTACATTCTTCAAATATCACCGTGTAATCCTTTACAACTACATCATACCATATCTTCAAAAAAAAGTCAAGCGGATTATGTGGGTTATGTGAAATTGAGGTGTTTTTTTTCAAAAATTTCGAGTGCTTTTATGTGAAGTTCGCGTATATAGTCGTATGAGTAATTCATCTCATCAGATATCATTCTTAAATCCTTATATTCAACATAATGCTTGTAAAGGATTTTCATCAATTTACAGTCACCAAGCCCCTGTATCTGATTTATGATCTCGTGTTTTTCCGCAGCGAACGAATCGATCTCGCGGTTTATTACGGCGATAAGATCGACTATTTTGTCCGAGATTTTTTCAAACGGAGCTTCGTTCGTCCGACTGCCCGAAGACTTCTCTTTGGAATAATCGACCGCCGATATGACCGTGCGACGTTGCTGCAAGTCCTCAAGCTCGCGCAGCTTCTGATTTATCCGCTCGTCGTGGAGCTGTATTTTTTCAAGATATTCTTTTGCTGTCATTCCGACCTCCTGTTCTGCGCTTGATCACGCCAACCGCGCTTTCCTCTGCCGCCCGTCGAAGATACGGGAGATCTCCTTGCAGTACTCGCAGCCGCACTTCTCGGCTTGGGTGAGCACACGGCAAATCTCCGACCAGCGGCGTGCGTTCTCGATCTGACAGCGCTCGGAAAGCGCGAGGCTGTCATATTCGCGGAGCGCGTCCTGCTTTGCGTGCTTAGCCTGCTCTTCGGTAAGCTCTCCCGCCGAGTAGGAACGGTAAATTCCCCGAAGCGAGTAGTACAGCATTATAACGCTGAGATGTTCGCCGTCGGGAAGCGGCTGACGCGTTCTCGCCAGCTCCGCTGCTTCTTGTCCTGTCATTTTTATCTCCTTTCTCGGGCGTTACCACCCGTTACCACATTGTTACCACCGGGGTGGTAACAGCTAAGTCGGCTCTGCAAGCGGCTTTAGAGTACCTGTTACCACCATTACCGCCAAAATAATATATCTTATATATAAGGAATAATATAGATATAAAAATATTCTTTTAAATATAAGGTGTATATGTTTTTGGTGGTAACAGTGGTAACGGGTCTAATCCCGCTCTACAAGCGGTCTCGCGAATTTTGAAATGTTACCACCTATTTTTTTGTTGTGCAAAGTCACTAAAAATCAGGGAAATCATCTATGCAATTCTCACAAGAACTATTTTCATTATTCATTGTCATATGAACGCACCGAGTAAGCACGCCGCCTATCCGCTTGGGAACGGTGGTGTGCTTGTCGCGGCGCTCGATAAGCCGGCGTTCTCCGAGCCACGACAGCAGCGGCGCGGGTGAGAAGCCGCCGTCGGTACACAATCTGTCAAACTGCGATTTGATTACATAAACTCCGTCTCCGCTCAGCTCGCCCCATATCTCAATGGGTCGGTCACTCTCAATGAAATGCATCTGATTTGCGGCGATCTGCTGACACAGATAATCATAGCCGCGCACGTCGGCGGATACCTCATCGACCGTCTTTAAGAACGGCGCGATCTCGTCCGCAGTAAGCTGCGTTTCCTTGCCGAAAAGCCACTCGCACGCCAGCTCGTCGGCAGTGAGAATTACGGCGGCTGTCTGGGTCTGCTTGTCCATAAATCCGCGCGATTCGATCTCGCGGTAGTGCCGCCTGTATATTTCCTCAAGCTCTCCGTGCGGCGTTTCCCGAAGCTTAAGATAGAATACCCGCCCGAAAAATCCGTGGTTAGCGAATATGAAATTGACGACTTCGCGGGCATGGTCTCCGCTGCCGAAAAATTTATCCTTGCATTCGACCTCGATAACTCGACCCATAGCGCCGCCGCTTGAGTGCGAGGTGTTTACCGGGTGCTCTCCCGTTGAAATAACGGCGTTTTTCCACTTCGGGATAACGTCAAGCCCCCCGTGTTTATTTCCGCGGGCACGTCCGCAGCCCTCCGTGAGCATATATATCAGACTGTCCATGTCGCGCTTGCGGTCAAGTATCTGCAGCTCGTCGATCATATACGGCATTGAGCCGCTGAATGCCGCGCCCTTTTCGTTCCCGACATATGTTGAGTTAAAACTGGATACGAACCGCCCGCGCTCCGGGTGTCCCCAGATACTTGCCGCGCACATCATAAGCACTGTTTTCGCGCTGCCCGTCGCGCCCCACAGATGTATCCAGAAGCAGTTGGCGTTAAGCAGCTTTATTAACGGACTTGCAAGACTTGCCGCAAATACTATCCTAGCCATTGGATAGGGATTGCGGCGTATCTCCTTGTCAATAAAGTCTGTCCATTCCTCAAAGCTCCCCGCCGCCTCCACGGAATTGAAGCGTTCGCGGTAATCCGCTTCGCCGTCGAACAGCACGTTTTTGGTGTACGGCACAAATTCCAGCCCTTTACCGCGCTCTATCCAACCCAGATGAGTTACACATTCCGTTTCGGGAATAATATCGCCGTTGAGCTGTTCCATATCATACAGATAGTTTACAAGACACCGTGCGGTCTCGCTTGTGACCGATATTCCCGCGCTTGATATCTCGGTTATTTTGTTAGCCGACGACAGCGTTCTGCGGTCGAATATCGCTGTTTTCCAATACCCCTTGAAATATGCCAGCTTCACCTTAAATTCGCCCGTATCAACGTTTTCAAGGTACTCCACGGGCATGATCGGGTGCGGACAGGCGTATATCGTGCCCTTGTCGGTGGTTTCGGTGCGTACTCCGCGCTCGTCGCAGAGCCATTTCCCGCACCGAAGCCGCAGCGGCTGATCGGGGAAGTCGGTAACGCTGCCGCCGTCGTTTTGAATTATTGCTGTTTTAGTCGTCAGGAACGCCTTGAAGAGCGTCGGGAAATTCTTCACGCCGACGGACTTGGCGCGCTCGGATATCTTGTTGATAAGCCTGTCGCGCGTGAATTTGTCGTCCTTGTAGAGATATATGTACTCGTAAGGCTCCGTGCCGTCCAGGAAATCGTCCTTTGTGTATTCGCAAATGTCTTTCGCGAACTTTTCCGCGAGGTATTCCGCCGCGGCTTCCGCATCCTCTGCGCCGCCTTGCAGCGCGTATTCAAGTGCTTCGTCTTTTGTCAAGCCGGCACCTCCTTTCCTCTGTATTTTCACATATTGCGGACTGCATTTTAATGCAAGGATTCCGTTCCGACAAAAATCTCCACCTCTCCGCGCTTATCGCAGACAGCCTTCAGCCGCAGATCGATAACGGCAAAGCTGTCGTCCGCGATAATCCCCGCCCTCGTCAAGCCGTCGAGTATCATCTTGCCGGAATAGTTATCCGGGTCGCGCCGCCGCTTGTCCTTAAAATGATACAGCAGCGTTACTGTCGCGCGCGGCAGCGGCTCGGGCGGTTTGGGTCGGCAGTACGCTTCGACCAGCGCCGCCCACCGCTTCTTTATATTCTGATATTCCCAGCGGTTCTCCCGCCCGAGAAATTTGTTGTTGCTGGGCGGGATATCGGGGATTACGTATCTGTACTCCATATCAGAACGGGTAATCGTCGTTTGCGGGAGGAGCGTCGCTGTCGGAGGGCATGGGCGGAGCGTCGGGAACGGACGGAGCGGCGCTCGGAGCGTTACCGTTCAGATATTTGGGCTTGGGAATTGGGAATTCACCGTTCTTTATGATCTTGATATCGGTAAACGCGAAAATATCGTGAGTGAATTTTCCCGCCTCATATTCCCTGTCGCGCACCAGAATTCCGACCTTCAAGCCTTTGAGCGACTGTTCATCCCAATTCCATTGGTAATTCTGATTTGATTTTTCGACAGCTTCGGTCATTGCCTTGAACGACGATTTTGTTCGCTCATCATCTTTTGAACCGTCGTCCTTCGGCAAAAAGAACCGCGCAACACCGCGCCATTTCTTGTTGTCAAACGGATTGGAACTGTAATCCGTCTTGAAAAAATCCTTGAATTCGCCCGCCGTAACGTCAATGCTCACCGCAAGGCTTTCCGAGCCGTTTTTGTTCCGGACGACCTCCGCGTTCAGAATTTTCGCCTCATATCCTCCGGCAGGGAAACGCTTTGTTTCGTGAGGAGTGTATGCCTTTGTGGTCTCATAACCGCTGAATTTTCTTATCATAATAATTTTCCTCCCGTTAATTCATTCCGTAATACTCACGGATAGTTTTATCCACCAAAAATAAGTCGTTGTCGATCTTCAGATCGAACATTCCCATAGGCGACTTCGCGGTAGTTGAGCCATCGCTCTGTGTGATGAAATAATGCTCGTAGTCCTCGCCCGCGTAGCAGTAAAGCACGATCGTCGAAAGCCCCTCGATAGTCAGCTTTTCGTCAAGCATTTTGCCAACAGTCTTTATTTTCGACCTGCCGTTTTCCGTCGCTATATGATGAAGCAAATACACGATCGTGTCCTCCGACGTACAGCGGATAATGGTCTGGAGCATATCATAAAACTGCTTCGCCATATCCGTGAACTTGTCGTATCCCTTTTCGGAGCTTCGGTTGAACAGCTCAAACGACAACAAATACTGGCTGTCATCGATCGCGTATGCCTTGAGAGTGTTCTTCCGAAGCACGTTGTTTATCGTTCTGTAATCGGCGTTGTTGATACATTTCAGCTCGCTTTTGAACGGCAGCGGCTTGCTTGCGACATTCAGAATACCGATCCTGTCGGCGGGGAAGTTCCGCAGCGACGTACTTTTGCCGCTGCCGCTCTCGCCTAAAATAAGTACGGGTAAGCCCATAATATCACCTCACTTTATTGTCAGCGAATTCCGCTCGACAAGCATTGCTCCGCGCACCTTGATACCCGACTGAATCGCGGCTTTTATGCGCGCCTTGTTCGGGCTCGGTTTGAGGTCGAGATACTTTTTCGGCAGCTTGTCGATATCGAAAACCTCCGTCACCGTGCTTTTCCTGAAGCTGCACTCCACACGCGCGGTAGAAAATTTCTCGCCCGCAAGCTCCGTCCGCAATATCTCCGACAGCCTGTCCGCCGTATTTTCAAGGCGCTTCTGACGTTCGCCGAGCGTTAGCTTCTCGGACTTTACCGCTTCCGCTTCGGCACGGTAATTTTTCACCGCCAACGCAATGCTCTCCAGTTTGATCGAGCGTTCCAGCGCCAGATCTTCGAGAGTCTCCGCGTTTGTGATCTCGCCTGTTTCGGGGTCGGTGTTTTCCGCCAGAAACCGCGCGATCTCGTTGTTGATTTCCCAGATATTCATTGCTTATTCCTTTCTCGTCGTATTTTCACGAGGATATCTCCCCCGATTCCGCATTTTAACTCCCGCCGATCTCAGCCTTTTGCGCACGGCTTCCTTATTGAAATGGCACACCGCCGCGATAGCACGTGCTGACATTCCGCGCTCATACAGCCGGACGATCTCGGCGGTCAGCGGATCGTCCGGCGGGATTCTTGGTCTGCTCATTGTGCCGCCTCCTCTCCGTAAGCCTGTTCGAGCAGCTTGCCCGCCAGTTCCCATTTATGCCGCTCCAGTTCGTTCCAGTATTCGGCTTCGCTCTGCTCCGAGAGAGCTCTCGCGGCTCTGTCCTCCTCGCTCATGGCGTATTCCCGTTCGAGGAACGCCTCGTATTCCTCGGCGGCAGCCTCCTCGCAGGCTTCCTCGCGGTGAAGCTCCTCCTCGGGGTCGATCTCGTCGACGGTGCCGTCGAGGTCATCAAAATAGAATCTTGTCATTGGTTTGTCGCCTCCAGATCATCAAAGGTTATCTGACTGCAGCCCACCGCGTCAGTTTGTATCGGCTCGGCGTTGGCGACGTTAGCGACCATCTGATCATAATAACTCTCCTTAAGCTCGCAGCCTATCGTCCGCCGACCGAGCTTACGTGCAACATACGGCACGGAGCCGATTCCGCCGAACGGGTCAAGCACGATGTCGTTAGGATTAGTCCAAAGCTCGATACAGCGCTTTATTACTTCAAGCTGAAGCGGACAGATATGGCGCTCGTCCTTTTCCTCGCGCGCGGAATTCTTTTGCAGCGTATCAGACTGCCGTATATCCATCCACACGGGCGAGGCGTACTTCTGCCAGATATCGCAGGGGAACGTCTCATCGGTATGCGAAATCCTTTCGGGATTATCTCCGGGCTTTCGCATTGTCAGAATGTAATCGGGAATGCCCTGACGGTTCATGGCACTGTCCTTTTTTATTTGTTTGTGAAGCAGTCCCAGAGCTTTTGTGCGCTGCATTTCCGTAACAGGGTTCTTCCAGATTGTTACCCGGGAATGGTAAATAAATCCGCAGTCCTCGAACACCTGACGCACGATCGCAGGGAAGTCCTTCAGCCCGATAACGCCATCGCGTTCTTTCATGCGCGGCAAGTCCATACAATGGAACGACAGCAGCCGCCCGGGCATCGTCACGCGGTACAGCTCCGCCGCGAGATACCTGAAATGCTCAAAGAATTCCGCATCGTTTTTGCAGTTGCCCATATCGCGGTCGCTGTTCGAGTAGGTGTACAGACTCGCGAACGGCGGCGAAAACAGCGTATAATGAACGCTCCCGTCGGGAATTCCCTTGACAACCTCGCAGCTGTCGCCGTGATAGAGCGAATAATTCTCCGCGATGGTCTGATGTAAAACTTTAACCAACCTTGAATTCCTCCCAACTCGGCAGCCGCATTTCCAGCGCCGCGCTGTACGCTGTTGAAATACGGCACTGCGCCGTTAATTCCCGCCTTGTGATATCGCGGGTAAGCTCGATAAGCTGCACCTTCATGCGCTCGTTTTCGGCTTGCTTGCGCTCGATATTCTCCTTGACCGCTCCCTCGCGCGCCGAGATGATTATGTACACGTCGACGGCGTTCTTCTGCCCGAACCTCCAGCAGCGCCGCACAGCCTGATAATACGCCTCGAAGCTATCCGACAGCCCAACGAATATCATGTTGTGGCAGTTCTGCCAGTTCATTCCGTAGCCCGCGATTTTCGGCTTTGTTATCAAACATTTCAGCTTTCCCTCCGCAAAATCGAGCATTGACCGCGACTTGAATTCGGGAGAGTCCGAGCCTTGTACGTTCGCAGAGCCGTCAATAAGTTTATGAAGCGCTGCTGCCTCGTCGTTCAGATCGCACCATACAAGCCAATTCCCGCCTGAATTATTTACAAGCTCAGCAGCGGCTTTGCAGCGTGATTCAAGACTATCACGGCGAGCCTCGCGCCGTTCCGCGAGCGACAGCGCCTCGTTTGTTACGGTATCGCCGTCGGCTATTATCTGGTGAACATTCAGCGCGGGAAGATCGTAGCCGTCGATATCGTAGCCGAGCTTTTTCGGGTCGTCCATAACCACACACCACGTTGACAGCCATTTCCAGAACAAAATCTCCGCGTGACCTTTGAGCCGCCATTTGGACGTTTCTCCGCCGTCGTGAACAAAATACATAGCAAGCATTTCGGCGCGCGTCATAACGCCAAGGAACTCCGAATGATTGCCCAATTCCATATAATCGTTAGGCGCGGGAGTAGCCGTACACGCCAGCTTATAAGGCGTTTTCGCGAACATTGAGATGATCTGATTTCGTATCTTTCCCGAGAACGACTTCAATATCGAGCTTTCGTCCAACACTACCGCCGTAAAGCTCTCCGCCGAGAACTTGTCCAGCTTTTCGTAATTCGTGATGTTCACCATATCCGCGCGCACATCGCTTTGTGAAGCGCAGATATTGACGGCGATCCCGAATTTTTCACCCTCGCGCTTGGTCTGAGCCGCCACCGCCAGCGGCGCGATAACGATAACGTTCCCACCCGTCCGGCGGCGTATCTGCTCCGCCCATTCGAGCTGCATAGCCGTCTTGCCGTCGCCGCAGTCCGCGAATATCGCAGCCCGCCCGCGTCCGAGCGCCCAGCGGACGATATCGCGCTGGAACTCGAACAGCAGCGGATTAAGCTCATCGGCGGGAACGTCAAAGCCCCTCGCCGCAACGGTTATCGCTTTCTCCGCTATAAAATTTTCGTATGTCAATTTCAATCCTCCCACGCTCCGTAAATTTTAGCGTAGCACCGCGCGCAATAGCGCAGTCCAAAGCCTATGTAATCCGCTTTTCGGCGGCATTTTCTGCATTTCACCATTGCGTGTCCTCCTGTTTATCGAAAGTAATTTGTAATTCGTCCGCCGCATTAGCCCTTTCGGCTGCTTTTCTCCGCGCCTTGTAGGCGTTATATTTTTCGCGGTACTCGTAACTTTTCCCGAAAATATTCCACGCAGCTTTGACGACATTTGGCTCGTAAGGACGTATCAATTCAAGATCGGCAACCGCTTTATGTGAGATCGGGCACCCGCAGCAGCCCGTTCTCGTGAGCCCGTAGACCTCGTAAGTGTCGGAGTACTTGATATCATAACGTTCCTTGTACCAAGCCTTGTCCGCGTCCGTAACATAATACAACGGTCTGAACCTGAATTGATCGTCTCCGGTTTCGTAAAAGCACATTGTGTTGTTATCGTTCAAAAAGTCTGCGCTGCGCGGCACGGAACGCATTCCGCCCTCGGCTCTGCGTTCGCCTGTGATGATCATTTCGTAGTCCTTTTGAACACTATGCGCGACTTGCTTTTTACAGTAATCACAGCATTTCGCGCTTATCTGAAAATCAGGCGGATATTCACCGATAAAATCACGCATATACTTTGACGAATTGATTACAAGTTGAATATTCGGGCGAGGTTCTCCCGCGGAATTGCAGCAGCAAAGAAAGTTGATCAACATTTCGCATTTGGGATAACGTTCCTTCAGTTCCTTTCGTTTTCTCGCTTTATCTTCGGCTTGCTCGTATTCCTCCGCTATGGACAGCGGAATCCCCTTTTTTTGCCACTCGGACAAGCCCGAGGACATTATTTTAGATACAAAAGGAATACCATATTTTCTCGAAGCTTGAACAATTCCGATCTTCGGACGAACCGTCTCTATCTCAACACCGTATTTCTTGGCTGTTTCCCGGACATGATCTTTTATGGCTTTCATCTCCAGCCCCGTGTTGAAGAACACATATTTTACAGGCGGGAGTGACGGGAACATTTCCCGCGTGCGCTCGATCAAATCAATCAAAATATCGCTGTCCGAGCCGCCCGAATAAGAGCAGATAGCTTTTGGGTGCTGCCTAAGACGTGTAGCGATAATGCCTTGTATTGCCTGAAATTTATCGGGAGCATCGCAATCCGCATATGCGGGTCTGTCCGTGTACACACGGCTTTTATATATTTCTTTAGCCACTTGACATTTCCTTTCTGATGTGGTATAATACCACTGTAAACATATTATCTTTGCCGCTTCCGAGTTTGCTCGGGGCGGCGTTTTTTTATTTTGTCCACTGGTCTGCCATAGCTTCGGCGATACCGCGGAATGTTTTGGAACGTGATTTTCTCGATGAAAGTTGCTGTGTCCAGCATTTATAATACGGCTTACCGTCTTTTCGGATATGTGTAATAATCGTTTCTGGTCTGCCAACATTATTTGTCGGTATAAGCAGCGGCAGACCTATCAACCATAAGCACGTCCGTTTCGTAACCCTTTCGCCGAACATATACGGCTGCACGATCTGGGAATAATGCGGCAGCGAGTAGCATTTCAGCGGCGCGGGATTTTCAATGCATATATGGTCACATTCGGCGTAATAAAATTTCAGGAAAAAGTTCTTTGCCGCAAGTCCGTTCTGTAAACGTTCTTGATTCAATCTGCCTTTTGATACCAATCGGCAAGCTCCTGCCGATGTGAGGTATGTACACGGCGGGTGAGCGATCAGCAAATCCCATTTCCCATCAATCTTATGAACGGAGCCGTCCATTGTCGTGAACTTGCATTCCCCGTTGATAATTGGCAGAACATCACCGAGAATATGCCATTCCGGGTGACCGCCCGACGGCTCCTGAATATCCGCGCTATAAGCCTCGTGACCGCGCTCGCGCATTGCCTTACATACCGTCTGGCTTTCCTCGCATGCTATCAGTATTTTCATCTTCGTCCACCTCGCTTTTCCCGTCCTCAAACTCCAAATTGCGCCCGACGAACATCCCCGCCGCCATAAGTATCAGCCCGGCAATTCCTCTCCCCGAGGTTATCGCGAACTCCTCGATCCCGTATGCGACGCGCTGTTCGGTCAGATAGTCCAGATGTCCTACCGAGCCGGCACATACGAGCAAGCCCAGCCAGAACAGCACGTTCGTGATGATAAGCCGCCGCTTGGTTTCTTTTTCAGTCATGCTTGTCCTCCTCACGCTATAATCAGCCGATACGGCTGCATGTCCGCGTCGTTGTTGTATCTTACCACGCAGCAGAACATCTTATCGTTCTGATACATTGCAGGAACTTCTCCAAAAAAGGTTGAAATTCCGTAGCCGATCGACTTTACACCATTCTCGCCAACCTTGAACGCTTTCGCGATAATATCCGCTACCTCGCTGCTTTTCGTTAAATAGACTTCGTATTTCACTGCTTGTCCTTTCCAAGAGCTTGTCCGCTCTTTTACACTTTCGTATGATCGCCGAACAGCCACTCGATAGGTACGCCAAGACCTTGCGCGATCATAAACAGGCTTCTCAACGTCCAACGCTCAGGGTGCTTATCGTTTTTACAGAACGTCGAGCTGTCTATCCCCGTGCGCTTTCCCAAGTCCTTGAATGTGTAGCACCCCAGCTGCGCGCCGCGAATTCGGATATTCCGGGAGAGGTTCGTACCCGCGCGTTGGCGTTCGCTAAGTATTACCTTTGGCATTTTTGTCCTCCTTGTTTATCTCGCGGCAAAGCTCCGCCGCGTATTCAATCAGCTCCGTGCCGTTCGTGTTGTCGGGTATTATTGATCCTCCTTTCATTCCAGAACGGGCTGTTCCCATTGTGAAGGTGTTTCGGTGAAGTCATCAATCACGGGTATACCGAAGTGCCGCAAAAGCAGCTCGGTTTGACGCGCTACCTTTATCGGCGCGCTGTTCTGGCGCTCCATTGTGATGCGCACATTCTTGATAAGGCTCGATACCTCTCCTGCCGATGTTGCTTTCGGCGGGAAGAACTGCGTCCCTGTCGTCGTAAGCTGCTCGGTCATCTTCTCAAATGCCGTCACGTATGCCGCCGTGAACAGTACACCCTTTTTTCCTGTGAGCTTGTTAGCGATCATATCGCAGCCCTTACGGGTGATAAGATAGCAAGGGCGCGGTTTACCTTGAGCGTCCTCGTATTCGCCCTCGACGAAAAAGTCAGCCAATGCAAAATTGCTTTCGCTAAGAATTTCACAGTAGCTGTGAATTGTGCGAAGTAAATCGCTGTGATTTTTTTCAATGGCTTGCGCCACATCGCGACTGTCGGCGTATACCCCGCCGTCCGTGTTAATAAGTGTTAATGGGTTCATGATTTGTCCTCCTTGATTTCATTTTCGCGGCGTATAATATCCTCAACAGATATATCAAGTGCTTTAGACAGCCTATCAATAACAGTGATGTCCATACGCTTTTGACGTTCGCCGTTCTCAATTTGATTGTAGTAGCTTTCCGAAATGTCAAGTTTTTCTGCCAGTTGCTTCTGCGTTAAATTCTTTTCTTTTCGCAAAGTTACGAGATAATTACGCATTTTTTACCACCTTCTTTACATTTTGCAATTGATTGTAATTGAAGTATAACATATTCTTTGCGTTTTGTCAAGTACTTTTTAAAAATTTCTTGACAATTTGCAAATATACTTGACTTTGCGGTTTGCAAATGTTATAATAGCATTGAAAGGAGGGGTGTATCATGGAGAAGCTGAGAGAATTAAGAAAAGAAAAAGGTGTATCGTTAAAAGAATTAGGCGCTGAAATGGGCGTAGCTGAAAGTACGATGTCCTTGTATGAAAACGGAAAAAGACAGCCGGATTATGAAACCCTCTTAAAATTAGCAGAATATTTCGGAGTAACAGTAGATTACTTGTTACGAGGAAGTGACAATTTTGAACGTTTGCCAGAGGAGCTAGTAATTCTTAACCGGAACGCCAAAAAATGGTCTCACGAAAAGCAGAAAAAACTCCTTGAAATGGCACGCGTCATGTTCAAGGAGGATTTTGATGAGTGAATGTTCCAATTATTACCGTGCGACAAATGCGGCATATGAACTGCTAAAAATGTATGATGGTGATTATCCGCAAATTGATATTTGGTATATTTTATTTAAATTCAGAAAAAACATTTCCGTGCACAAGTATTCTGAAGTTGCGAGAAGAATGGGTATTTCTGTGTGGGAATTCATCAACGATTACGCTGAAAGTGACTTGGGATATACTGTTTATGATCCCGGTAAGCGGCGCTGCATAATATACTATAATGATATGAAGTGCGAAACCACAATACGCTTTACATTAGCGCACGAGTTAGGGCATATTTTATTGGATCACACCTTTGATAGTGAAGCACACGACAGAGAAGCTAATTGCTTCGCCCGTAATGTGCTTGCTCCCGTTCCTGTTCGGGACGGATATAAACTTGAAGCAGTCGATGAGATATGCGAATGCTTCAATATAAGTGATCGTATGGCAAATGTGGTTATTGATTTGAACAGCAGCGACCATTACTACATTACTAAGGACAATTACGATATAATAAGTGATAGAGCTTACATAAACATATCGGGAATGTCATTAGCGGAACTGTACGGATATTAAATGGTATTCTTTTGAAATGACGCATTCTTTGCTATATAAAAAATTTAAAAGAAAGAGGTACAATATTATGGGACTTGGCGATATGTTCAAAGCTGATGAAAACGAGCGGTTAAGAACGCAGATCAAAGAGCTGGAGAACTCCAAAAGCCAGCTGCAAGCCCGCGTTGCCGAACTCGAAGCTTTCCTCACTCCCGAGCACCGAGATCTTGTCCGTCTGCGCGGCGAGCTTGAAGAGTTGAACCGCACGATCTCATACCGCCGCCAAGATGTCTCCGTGCTTATCGGAGAGATCGAGGCAAAGCGTGCGCAGATTACGTCATTTGATGAGCAGATAATGTTTGAAAGTTTCGGTCTGTACACGCCGCGTTTTAACTTCGCCAAAGCCGAATACTACAAGACACGTCTTGATGAGATACGCAAGCGTCAAAAGATTATGATAAGCGAGGGTACGGCTGTTACGGGTAATAAGAGCTGGACGGTAAACGGCAGCGAGCCGCAGGGCAGAAAAGTCCTCAAGGATATGCAGAAGCTGCTTTTGCGCGCGTTCAACAGCGAATGCGACGATATTGTTGAAAAAGTCAAGTACAATAATTTCGATAATTCCGTAAAGCGTATCCGTGCCTCGCGCGACGCTATAAGCAAGCTGGGCGCGATAATGAGCATTTCGATAACCGAGACCTATTTAAATATGAAGATCGACGAGCTTACCCTCGCCAACGAATACGCGATCAAAAAGCAGGAGGAAAAGGAAGCCGAAAAGGAAGCCCGTGCTCGTCTGCGCGAGGAGGCAAAGCTGCTCAAGGAGATCGAAGAGGAGCGCAAGCGGCTCGAAAAAGAGCAGACGCATTATCTGAACGCGCTCGCCAAGCTGAACACGCAGCTTGCGCAGAACCCGAATTCTCCCGAGCTTAACGAAAAGCGTCTGGAGCTGGAGCAGCATATCGCCGACGCAGAAAAAGCAATCAAGGACGTAGACTATCGCGAAGCAAACAAACGCGCGGGCTACGTCTATGTTATTTCCAACGTAGGAGCGTTTGGCGAGAATGTATATAAAATAGGTATGACGCGCCGTCTTGACCCGCAGGAGCGCGTTGACGAGCTTGGCGACGCGTCCGTTCCGTTCGCGTTCGACGTTCACGCTATGATCTTCACCGACGACGCGCCCGCGCTCGAAGCCGCGCTGCACCGCGCTTTCGAGGATAAAAAGGTCAATATGGTTAATCCCCGCCGTGAATTTTTCCATGTAACATTGGACGAGATCAAGGCGGTTATCCGCCAGAATTACGATAAGACCGTTGAGTTTACCGATATTCCCGACGCGGAGCAGTGGAGAATATCGCTGAAAATGCGCGGGGAAACGGCAGCGCAGTCCGCTCCGCAAATGCCGAGAACTACCGCGCAAAATATTCCCGCACCGACAACGCCTCCGAGCAGACCGACCGTGTCAACGGTGCCAACATCACCGCGTTCCGCTACGCAGAGCGCAGCCCCGAGAACCGCGCCCGCCAAAAATCTCGCACAGACCGCTATTGATGTGATACGCTCGAAATATTCCGCCGCTGATTGTACATATGTTGAGAAAAGCGGAATATTCACCGTTACAATAAAAAATCAAGGCAGGCTGAGAATATCCAATCATAAGCGCGTGAAATGCGATTATTTCGGGAAGAATGGAAAGGTCGCGTTTTTCGGTGATATCAGTAGAATTGGTAATTATATTTAAAACAAGTGAGGTGATCACATGGCGACCGCAAAAAAGCTCCCCAGCGGAGCGTGGAGAGTTCAGCTATACACAGGCAAGGACGCGAATGGGAAGCGGCAGTACAAGTCATTCACCGCCGATACCAAAAAGGAAGCGGAGTTCTTAGCGGCGCAGTATAACCAGCTCAACATTGACGTCTGCCGTTCGGAAATGCTTCTCTCGGAAGCGGTAAAGCGCTATATAAAGTCAAAAGAAAATATCCTCTCGCCGTCAACGGTCAGAGGATATTATGTAGTGTTAAACAATTATCTTCCGGAGCTTATGTCGGAACGCATAAAGGATATTACAGCCGAGCGTGTTCAGATCGCGTTTAATGACTTCGCAAAAAGTCACTCTCCCAAGACTTGTCGTAACGCTCACGGCTTGATCTCGGCGGTGCTGAAAGCAAATCGCCCGGAGCTTCAGCTCGCTACGACGCTGCCGCAGAAGCAAAAGTGTGAAATATATGTTCCGGATGAACAAGAGGTACGAGAAATAAAGGAGCTCGCAAGAGGCACGGATATCGAGGTACCGTTTCTGCTGGCTGTTCAATGCGGGCTTAGAGCCAGCGAGATAAGTGGCTTGACATTAACGGAGGTTCATACAGAGTATATCACGATAAAGCAAGCGCGGGTTGACGGTGTAGACGGAGCGGCGCTGAAAGCTCCGAAATCCGTTTCGGGATACCGTAAAATCCCGATCAGCCGCGAGTTTCATGACTTCCTCGTTGAGAATGCCGACGGCGACCGCATTTGTAATTTGACGGCTTGTGAGATATCGGCACGTTGGGGGAAGTTTCGAACGCGTCACGATTTGGACAGCCGTTTAAATTTTCACGCGCTTAGACACCATTTCGCCAGTAAATGTTTGCTGCTGGGAATGCCACAGAAATACACCGCCGAGCTTATGGGTCACAGCTCGCTTGATATGATTGAAAAGGTCTATCAGCACACATTCCCGTCAGCTATGGAACTATACGCCGAGAAGCTGCGCGAGAGCAGTTCAAAATTTATGCAACACGAAATACAACACGAAAACATAAATTCTGCATAATAACGGCGTTTTTTATCATTTGTTTACGGGTTCGAATCCCCTTATCTCCACCAAATAGTCAAAAGACCGCATTGTAATGCGGTCTTTTCTATATCAGCCACGAAATAGCCACGATGAAACGTCAAAAATATTTCGGGACTATTTCGTTGAAAGCTTCAACTGCCTTTTCCGCATCTTGCAAGTAGAGATGTGAGTAGGTGTTCAATATCATCTTGATGTCTGCGTATCCTAACCGACGTGCAATCTCTTGAATGTTGATACCCTTGTGTACCAAATAAGAAATGTGCTATTGGCAAGCTGACCAAACAGCGTCTTAATGTCGCAGTTCGATAATTCGGTTTTTGTGTAGTAGAGCCGTATTGCAATAGATATGCTTGTTATTTGGGGTATCCTTGCGTTATTTATTTTTTACATTATCATCCATCCTCTCTGAAATCGTCGTAATTGCCCAAAATCGAGCCTTAAAGCACACGTCAATAAAAAATATCACCCCCTCGCGGAAAAGTCGCTTAAAGAGCCCCTACGCGCAAAATCGCCGGGGCTTAGACTTCAATTGCAACAGTCCACTCACTGTCCGCAGATAAGCTCTTGATTAACTTTTTGACATCTGCACTTGACGGCGTTAAGTTAAAACTCCAACCGTCATCACCTCTTACAAAACTCAATGCGCTAATTAGAAATGTTGTAAATATCTGCGGCTTCATCTGTTCGTTAATATTTCCTTTGCAGTTTCTATCGGGAAATGTTCCGGGGGCAGATTTGTTACAAAATGTCCGCTTTCATAGTTGCCGTGTTCTCCATAATTGTCGCCCGCGAATTTAACGGAAATAGTCATTGTCGCCATAGTAATTACCTCTCTTCCTGTTGTGTCTGTTCGCGTGTATAACCACGCTTTTCAGTTGAACCGTCACTCTTTTATTCGCGCCGGTAAACATAACGGAAGTACGCAATCCGTCTCGTCGGGAGACGTCAGGCCCCGCTTTTTCATATAGCGCCTTTGCTCTCGGCTTATATTTTGCTTACTTCCGTTACGCGGCACTTGCGGTTCAATAACTGCGCCGCCAAGTTGTCGTTATTCGGTAAAATAAGACCTTTATATCCGGCAATTCAACAAATTAAAAATTGTTTTAGGATAATTACCATTATAGCGCAAAATCCCACAGCACCTTGTTAGTGCTGTGGGATCACATATTCCGCAGGGTTTTCCTATAACGATTTGGAAAACTTTCTTATTGCTGCCCATCTTTGTGATGGGAGAATTTAATTATATTTTTTTGCCGTCCGCGGGAGCGATCTTCCATATATCGTTCGCGTAGTCCGCAATAGTGCGGTCGGAGCTGAACTTGCCGGCGCTCGTCATATTGAGCCAGCACTTCTTGATAAATTCGTCGTGATTGAAGCAGAAGTCGCTGTTCGCCTTGAGCTTAGCCTGAACGTAATTCTCAAGATCGCCGAGCAGGTAGTAGTGATCGGGTCTGTGCCATGAAGCGCCGTCCAGGAGCGAGTAGTACAGTTCTCTGAACGAGCCGCTGCCGCCGTCCGAGAACGTGCCGTCAATAAGCGTATTCAGCACGCGCGCAATGCGTGTATTCTCGGAGTAGAGCTTTCTCGGGTCGTAGGTCGGCATTCTCTGCGCCAGATCCTCAACGCGCGCGCCGAAGATGTAGTTGTTCTCCTCGCCCGCCTCCTCGCAT
>CAYWIP010000054.1:6003-19814 GCA_964458395.1 uncultured Ruminococcus sp. | reverse complement strand
GAGCGCGAGAGGAAACCCGTAGGGGAGGGGGAAATCCGCATTTTTGTCGGATTTTCTTTTTCCCCCTCCCCGAAGGGTGTCCTCTCGCAATCGTGCGACAACAATTTACTTAAAATAAACGAAACCACAACAAGCAACAGATTACAAAAAATCTTTTACTCCCAGCGCTGCTGCGCTAAATTCATATTTACATCACTTTACATTTTTTATGTAGAAAAACAAAAACCACTGAAACCCCGTAAGCAGCGCCACCAGCAGCACGATAACGATCTGCATAGCTCCCCATTCGGGCATAAACACGCAAATAATAACCAACGCGACAGTAAGGATTATCGCGCTCCGCAAAAAACTCTTGGCGTTCTTCATTTCTGGATTCTCGCCGCCGTGACGGTATTGCGCATAAGCATTGCGATAGTCATGGGACCCACGCCGCCGGGAACGGGAGTTATCCACCCCGCGACCTCGCTTACCTCATCGAACTTCACATCGCCGCAGAGCTTGCCGTTGTCAAGACGGTTTATCCCCACGTCGATAACGACCGCGCCCGGCTTCACCATATCCGCGGTGACGAAATTCGGACGACCCACCGCAGCAACGAGAATATCGGCTCTGCGGCAGACCTCGGCGAGATCGCGCGTTTTGCTGTGACAAACCGTGACCGTGCCGTTCTCGTGAAGCAGCAGCATAGCCATAGGCTTTCCGACGATATTCGACCGCCCGATAACCACGCACTCCTTTCCCGAAACCTCCACGCCCGTGCTGTGGATAAGCTCCATACAACCTGCGGGAGTACACGGCAGAAAGCTGTAATTGCCGATCATAATGCGCCCGACGTTGCTCTCATGGAACGCGTCAACGTCCTTATTCGGCGAAATGCGCTCGATAACCGCTTTTTCGTCGAGGTGCTTGGGCAGCGGCAGCTGAACCAGAATTCCGTTGACGTTCGCGTCCGCGTTAAGCGTATCTACAAGCTCCAGCAGCTCTTCCTGAGTAGTCTCGGCGGGGAGCGCGTATTCGTAGCTCTTTATTCTGCAGAACTCGCACGCCTTTTTCTTGTTGTTGACGTACACGCGGCTAGCGGGGTCGTCGCCGACTATCACTACGGCAAGCCCTACTTTAAGATTATCGCGCGCTATCTCGTCGCGAACCTGTTCCTTTACGGCGGCGGATATCGCCTTTCCGTCAATAATATTTGCAGCCATAATTATTCCTCCTTATTGTCGCTTTCGCTTTTTTCTTCGTTAATTACCGACTCTTCCGGTATAAAAGGCTCCTCGGGTATCTCCTGAGCTTCTTCGCTGCTCTCGTCAGCCAAAGCGTCGGAATCGTCGTCCAACTCCACATCATCTCCGAGAATACTCGGCGCGGCTTTTTCCTTTTTCGCGATTTTTTTCCGCTTGCGCTCCTCGTCCGCCGCAGCGTCCTTTGCGATAAGCTCCTTAGAGCCGTCCGTATTCACATAAAGCGGGATTCCCTTCTTTGCGGTAACTATCTTGAAGACGATAAACAAGATAAGTCCCACAACAAACGAAGCCCCCGCGACTATCTGCGATATCCGCAGACTTCCCGCGTATAGGCTGTCCGTGCGCAGACCCTCGATAAAGAACCGCCCCAGTCCGTACCACGAAATATACATCAGGGTGATCTCCCCGTCGAACGTCCGAAGCTTTTTGCTGTAAAAATGCAGCAGCACGAATCCGAGCAGACACCACACGCTCTCGTAAAGGAAACAAGGGTGAACAAGCGCTCCCGCCTCGACCTCCGTAGCGATCTTCGAGCCGTTCATGCCGAACACCCAGTTCGGGTCGCAGACCTCGCCATACGCCTCCTGATTTACGAAGTTGCCCCAGCGTCCTATCGCCTGCCCGATAAGAAATCCGAGCGAAGCCAGATCCGCCATGGCGAAAAAGTTGACCTTGCGTATCCTGCAGAAAATAAATCCCACAATAAACGCGCCGATAACGCCGCCGTAAATAGCCAGCCCTCCGTCGCGTATCCCCGTAAATACGGTAACAAACGTGTACGTTCCGGGATTTTTCAGTTCGGTGAACACGCAGAAGTAAATTCTCGCGCAGACGAACCCGCCGATTATCGCCGCGAACACCACGTCGAACACTCTGTCTTTGACCAGCCCGAAATCTTTGGCAGCGCGGCGCATAGCATACAAATACGCAAGCACCACGCCGACCGCGATAATAACGCCGTACCAGTAGATGTTCACGCCGAACAGGTTAAAACCGCGGTAGTAGTTTATCGCCGTGCCGCCGAACAGATTCGGAAATTCGACCTCCATTTCGGTCAGCGACTCCTGCGCGGCGAAAAGCATTGAAGTCATTTTAATTTTCTCCTTTTACGATTGAAATACACACATTTTCTTCGTCCAAGCCGTCCAGCAGCTCCAGCGTTTTCTCGTAGTCTGCCGCGGCGGCGGTATCTATAACGGCGAACGGAGAGCTTCCCCGCAGCGCCGATTCCGAAAGCGTGCTCGCGACCGAGTCCGCGTTAGTGAAGTCGCGCACCAGCGAGCCGTAGGTCGCGCGTTTGATACGCTCAAAATCCCCGCGCTTGGGAGGGGTCTTCTTGTACGAACGCAGAACGCTCTGCATTTCCGAAAGCACCGCGTCCGGGTCGCTGCTCTCGCCCCTCGCGAACGGAAAACAGAAGCCCCGTCCGCTGAACACTCCGTCCGAGAACTGCTCGTTTATCAGCCCCTTGTCCCTCATTCTCTCAAAGAACTCCGAAACTCCGCCGAATATCATATCGAACAGTATGTTGAAGCAGATATATTCGTCGATCTGTGCCTGTCCCGAAACAAGCGGACGCTTAAAGCCTATCTCAAATATCGGCTTGGCGACGGGCATAACAAGCTCCATTCGCTTTTTGTTGACGGCAAGCGGCTCGTCAAATTCAGCGGTTTTCACGTCCAGAGGCTCGCGGTTTTTCAGCTTCTCCGCGCAGACCGAAACCACTTCGTCCGGGTCGAAATTTCCCGCGACGCAAAGAAACATATTCGCGGGGTTGTAGTAGGCGTTGTAGCAGTCGTAGAGCGTTTTTTCGGTTATCTCCGAAATGCTCTCCACCGTTCCCGCAATATCGTTGCGCACGGGATTGACGCTGTACAAGCCCTCCAGCAGATTTGTGAACACTCTCCACGCGGGACTGTCGCGGTACATCGTAATTTCCTGCCCGATGATCCCGCGCTCCTTTTCAACGTTCTCGGGCGTGAAATACGGCTCCTGAACGAACCCGAGCAGTATCTCCAGATTTTCCCGGAAGTTACCCGCACAGCTGAAATAGTACTGTGTGTAGTCAAAGCTCGTTCCCGCGTTGCAGGAGGCTCCCGTCTGCGCGAACAGCCGAAACGCGTCATTTTCCTCGCTCTCAAACAGCTTATGTTCGAGGTAATGCGCCGTGCCGTCGGGAACCTTTTGAAGCGCGCCGCCGTTCACCGAGAACGCGTTGTCCAGCGATCCGAACTTAGCCGAGAACTGCGCCACCGCCGTAGAGTACCCCGCCATAGGCAGCATAAACACACGAACGCCGCTTTCGTGAACGTATTTCAGGCAGGTCTCCTTTATAACGTCGTCGTAAATTTTCTCTATCATTCCGCCGCCTCCTCTCCGTCGGTATTCTCCGCCGCGTCAAAGTCGGGAGAGCATAGCGTGTACACGGTGTCGAGCGAGTACTTCCGCGCCGCCTCCCGAACGCGCTCGGCGCTCACCTTGTCCATTTCCGCGCAGTATTCCTCGGGAGTGAGTATCTTGTCCTCCAGAATCTGATTGTGATACCAGCTTATCATCGCCAGGGGATTGTCGTTCATAGACGAAGCGGTGTTGTGCATTTCCAGCTTAGCGGTGCGAAGCTCCTCCTCGGTAACTCCGTTCTCACAGATATCGTTGATCTCCGCGAGAATAGCCTCCTTTACGCGTTCGATATTCTGCGGCTCGATACCCGCATACGCGGTGAGCGTTCGCAGAATACGGTTGCCCGCAGTGCTGCAGTAATAGCACAGCGACTGTTTCTCGCGGATGTTGAGGAAAAACCGCGAGGTGGTCATGCCGCCGAGAATACACGAAAACAGAAATCCCGCGTAACGGTCCTCCAGCTCGGGCGCCTTGAAGTACATTCGCAGAATAGCCTGCTGCATAGGCAGCGTATCCGCGAACGTTTCGGGCTTGTCCTTGAGCGCGGACGGCTTCTTTGAAAGCTCGCAGATCTCTCCGCGTTCGAGCGTCGAAAGCCTTTCGGTGAATATCCTCTCCGCCTCGGCAAAATCGCTCGCGCCCGAGCAAAGAATGTCGATGCGCGCCGTTTTCAGCATTTTTCTGTAAGCCGCGTAAGCCGATTCCGGAGTGACCCTTTCCGCCTCCTCGTGAGTTCCCGTCACGGGCAGCTCGAACGCTTCCCCCCTGAACGCGGCCATACTTCCGCGTTGCACAGCGTAATTTGACTTTTCGTTGATAACGCTGTCGATATCGTCGATAAGCTGCGCCCTCTGCGTTTCGGTTATTTGTCTGTCGAACGCGTTTCCGTCGGCATTGGGATCAAGCAGACACTCGCAGATAATATCGCACATATCCGCTTCGAGATTTTCTCCGTTCAGCGCAAACCGATCATCGAGAACCGACCCCGTAATGCTCGTACAGCGCCTGCCGTACCATGTTATGGTTGACCGCGAGTAGAGCGAAGCGCCGTACATATCCGCCAGCCGCTTTGAAAGCTCGGAGTGCGTCGGGAATTTCCGGCAGCAGTCCGCGAGGATATACTCCGCCGCCGCGTAGTCCGCGCGCGGAAGCTCGTCAAAATCCGTATGCAGCAGCACCTGTATCTCGTTGGTCTTAAAGCGCCCGTCCGTATACTTGTAAAAGAAAACGCCGTTTCCTATCTGTTTCTGTTCAAAAATGATAATCAGTCCTTTTGATTTATTTGTAAAAATCCATACCTTATAATTATAACACAATATTGTGAAATTTTCCATAGCTTTTTGTGAAAAAGAGCAAAAAAAGTGAGCCTTTTACAAGGCTCGGAAATCAAATTATAAATTATGTGTAGAACAAAAGAAAGGAGACAACTAAACAAACAAATGATACGGAGGTTATTCCGCTTCCTTTGTTTGATTATATTATATAACAGACAAGTTGATTTGTCAACAACTTTTTGTGATTTTTTACAATTTCGACATATTATACAAAATAACTTTTATGCAATTGAACATAATAACAATAAATATTAAGTAAATTACTTAAAATAAGTTTATCCGACAAAAAATAACTTTAATTCTCACTTTATGAATTATCTTTTTCCCGTCCACAAAAAAATTCTCGGAATTTGGTTAAAAAAGAGGAAAACCCCTTGACAAAGGCGTTTCGTTGTGATATAATAATAAAGCCGCTTGTGTGGGGTAGAAAGCAGCGGGCGAAGATCCGTTCACCTCGACGCAGCGAGTCTGATATAAAAGAGGTATGAAACTATGTACGCAGTAATTGAAACAGGCGGAAAGCAGTATCAGGTAAAAGAGGGCGACGTTCTCTTTATCGAGAAGCTCGACGCCGAGGGCGAAATCACCTTCGATAAGGTAATCATGGTCGGCAAGGACGACGGCGTTACCGTAGGCGCACCGTATGTAAACGGCGCGTCCGTAAAGGCAACGCTCCTGAAGAACGGCAAGGCTAAGAAGATCACGGTTTTCACTTACAAGCCCAAGAAGCACATTAAGAGAAAAATGGGTCACAGACAGCCGTACAGCCAGGTAAGGATCGAGGCTATCAACGCGTAATGCTTAAAGCTGTATTCCATAAGAAGAACGGCGCATTTTCGGGCTTTGAGATAAGCGGACACGCGGGCTACGGCACACGGGGGAACGATATCGTCTGCGCGGCGGTAAGCTCCTGCACTATGCTCGTATGCAACGCGGTAACGGAGAGCTTCGGCGAGAACGCCGATGTAGCCGTCGGGGAAAACCGCATAACGTTGCGTCTGCCCGACAGCGGCGGAGAAGCGGCGGAAAAGCTGCTCGAAGCATTTTTCGCTCATCTGACGGCGATCGCCGAGGATTACAGCAGGGTAAAGGTTGAAATTGATTAACAGGAGGAAACAACGATGATTAAGATTAGTTTACAGTATTTCGCTCATAAAAAGGGAATGGGTTCCACCAAGAACGGACGCGATTCCGAGTCCAAGAGACTTGGCGTTAAGCGCGCTGACGGACAGTTCGTCCTCGCGGGCAACATTCTCGTAAGACAGCGCGGCACTCACATTCACCCCGGAAACAATGTGGGCAGAGGCTCCGACGATACCCTGTTCGCGCTCGTTGACGGCAAGGTAAAGTTTGAGCGCGTAGGTCGTGACAGAAAGCAGGTCAGCGTTTACGCGGCTGACTAAGTTTGTACATTTGTGCAAAATTTAAGCCCTAAGCCGGATATCTGTCCGGCTTATTTGTGTATTTTTTGAGTTGACAGGGGAAGAATAGCATTATGAAAGGCGGTCGGGAATGTTTGTCGATAAGGTAGAGATATCAATACGCGCGGGCAGCGGCGGCAACGGAGCGGTGTCGTTTCACCGCGAGAAATATGTAAACGCGGGCGGGCCGGACGGCGGCGACGGCGGCAAAGGCTCGGATATAGTTTTTGTTGCGGACGACAGCCTGTCAACGCTGATCGACTTCCGCTACAAGAAAAAGTATATCGCTCCCGACGGCGAGCCGGGCGGCGCGAAACGCTGCTCGGGCAGGTCAATGGAGCCGACGGTCATCAAGGTCCCGCGCGGCACGATAGTCAAGGACGCGCACACGGGGCGAATCCTCGCGGACGTTTCGGACGACGAGCCGATAGTGGTCGCCAAAGGCGGCAAGGGCGGCAAGGGCAACGTGCATTTCGCGACGCCGACGCGTCAGATACCGCGCTTTGCGAAGCCGGGATTTCCCGGTGAGAAATTCGACGTGGTTCTCGAGCTTAAGCTGCTCGCGGACGTAGGTCTGGTGGGCTTCCCGAACGTCGGAAAATCTACGCTTATAAGCGTAGTCAGCGCCGCCAAGCCGAAGATCGCCAACTACCACTTTACCACGCTGACCCCCGTGCTGGGTGTAGTAAAGCGCGGCGAGAAGTCGTTCGTAATGGCGGATATACCCGGGCTTATCGAGGGCGCGTCGGAGGGCGTGGGTCTTGGACACGAGTTTTTGCGTCACGTCGAGCGCTGCCGTCTGATAGTTCATGTCGTTGACGTTTCGGGTATCGAGGGGCGCGATCCTGTCGAGGACTTCGAGAAGATCAACGCGGAGCTTGCGAATTTCTCCGAGGAGCTTTCGGAGCGCCCTCAGATAGTAGCGGCGAACAAGTGCGATCTCGCGGGCGAGGAGCAGATCGCCGCGTTCGAGAAGTATATCACGGATAAGGGCTTTCGGTTATTCCGCATATCCGCAGCGACTACGGAGGGCACGGACAAGCTTATGGACGCTGTCACGGCGAAGCTGGACACGCTGCCGCCCGTAAAGCGCTACGAGGCAGTTCCGCTGACTCTCGAGGAGCTTGCGCGGATCGACGAGGAGAAGCGCAGCTTCAAGGTCGAAAAGGTGGACGGAGTGTTCATAGTCGATGCGGAATGGCTCGCGCCGATATTGTCCACGGTCAATATGGAGGACTACGAGAGCTTGCAGTATTTTCAGCGCGTTCTGCGTTCAAGCGGAATAATCGACGAGCTGGAGCGGCAGGGGATACAGGATGACGATCTGGTCTCGATATTTGATTTTGAGTTCAATTATGTTCGATAATTAGGAACCTGTCCACATAGCCGCTCAACGCTTGTCTTTCGGCAAATTTTGCCGCTGACTGCGTCAAAAATTCTTGACGTACATACAGTACGCCTGCGAATTTTTTCCTTGCCATCGACAAAATTTTCTCGAAATCCAAGCATTTCGGGCTATGTGGACAGGTTCTAAGATTGAGAAAATTTCCTCGGAGCGGGATCTCGGAGGTGACATCTATGAGTTTTATCGGTAACTTAATTCGGGAAATGGAGCGTTCCACGGCGGGCAGCGAGGACACCGCCCGCAAGGTCATGGAGCTGTGCGGCAAGTTGAAATGCGAAAGCGCGCTGTTCGTCGGCGACGAGAGCGTCACGCCGCAGATAATCAGCGAAAGCACGGGAGTAAAGCCGCTTGCGGCGTTCTACGAGCAGCACCGCGCCGATGACGCTGCAAAGCTCGGATTTGAAACGTGTACGGTCGGAGCGTTCGAGCTGCCCGAAAAGGAGGGCGGCTGGGAGTTCGTCTGGCTGAACTGCGGCGCGGAGCCGGACGGCGTTCCGCTGCGTCTGGAGCGTCTGTACGGCAGCCTGAAAAAGGACGCGGTCGCCGTATACAGAACGCTCTGTTGGCTGATCGACCCGTCGCCCGATACGCGGTGCTACGTCGAGCGCCGTTTCGGCAGACCCGTTCAGCTCGACGCGGTTCTGCGGTTCGCAAAAGAGCAGCATTTCAAGATACGCGACTTCTACATCGCGCCGAAAACCGACTGGACGAACGGCTTCTATCGCCCGATGAGCGCGCTTGTGAAAAAGTACGAGGGCGCGTCGGACGACGAAGCGGCGGCGGGTATCGGCGAGATCAACAAGGAGATGTATATGTTCGAGCTGCACAGCGAGGAATACAGCTACGTTTACTACATTCTGGAGAAATAAAATGACTTTAGAGAAACTGACCGAAAAGGAAGCGGCGGCATACAGCGCGAATATCCTCGCGTTTTACGGCGACAGCGTGTACGAGGTCATGGTGCGCGAACGCGTCGTAAAGGAGCACCAAACCAACGCGGGGCGGCTGCATGAGCTTGCGGTCGAGCGTGTTCGGGCGAGCTATCAGTCAGAGGCGGTGAACGTTATCGAGCCGCTTCTGGACGAGCGCGAGGCGGATATTCTGCGGCGGGGACGCAACGCGGGCGGCATCTCCGTCCCGAAGAGCGCCAAGCCGTCCGAGTACCGCCGCGCCACGGCACTCGAAGCGCTGTTCGGCTATCTCGCGCTTTGCGGCAGAGAGGAACGAGCCGCGGAGCTGTTCGAGGCGATCTGCGCCGCGCTGCCGACAGAGAGCGAATAATTTTCCGCGCGGAGGGCGCTATGATCGAAAATTCAAAGAGTTCAAGGAAAAAAGCCGCATTGCGGTGGGTATTTGATATATTGGTGATATTGGTCGGCGCGGCGGTCTATTCGCTGGGAGTCCATTGCTTTATTTCGCCGAACAACATAGCCCCGGGCGGCGCGACGGGCGTTGCTATCATCATTTCGGAGCTGACCGGCTGGCAGGTCGGCACGCTGATAATGCTGCTGAACATTCCGCTCATCATCGCGGGATTTTTCCTCCTCAACAAGTCGACCATGGTGAAAACGCTTATCTCCGTCGCGGCAATAACTGTTGCGACCGATCTCGCGGAAGCGTTCGTGCCGATTTACAGCGCCGAAAACGGCAACGGCATAATGGCGGCGATATTCGGCGGAGCGCTCATGGGCGCGGGAATGGGCTTGACGTATCAGCGCGAGGGCACGTCCGGCGGCACGGATATCCTCACCAAGATAATCAACCGCTTCCTGCCCGAGATGAAGCTCGGCGGAATACAGGCGGCTCTGGACGGCGTAGTAGTGCTGCTCGGACTGGCGGTGTACAAGGACATAAACGTAGTTCTGTTCGCGGTCGTGGCGATCTTCGTGCAGTCGAAATTCATAGACGTGCTGGTCTACGGCAGCCAGGAAAGCCGTTTCCTGCTGATCTTCTCAAGAAGCCCGCACGAGATCGCGCAAAAGCTGATCGAGCAGCCGCACGGCGTAACGCTGCTTAAAGGCGAGGGCGCGTACAGCGGCGAGGAGCGTCAGGTGATCGCGACGGCAGTCCACCGCAGCGCGTATTCAAAGGTAAAGCGCATAGTCCGCGAGATCGACCCGAAAGCGTTTGTCGTTACAACAACTGCGGGAGAGGTTTTCGGAGAGGGCTTTGCCAAATTAAATTAGTTTATATTCGCTAATTATTAGCGTTAAATGTCAACAAATCGAATTAACGTAAAGGAGAAAAGTTATGTCAGGACATTCAAAATGGAGCACGATCAAGCGTAAAAAGGGCGAAAAGGACGGCGCGCGCGCCAAGGTATTCACCAAGATCAGCCGCGAGATACTCGTCTGCATTAAGGAAACAGGTTCGGCGGATCCCGCGAACAATTCGCGCCTTGCCACGCTCGTCCAGAAAGCAAAGTCCAACAATATCCCCAACGACAACATAGACCGCTTGCTGAAAAAAGCGGCGGGCGGCTCGGAGAAGAACGACTATGAGAACTGCGTCTATGAGGGCTACGGACCCGGCGGAGTCGCTGTTATCGTCGATTGCCTTACCGATAACCGCAACCGCACCGCGGGCGAGATACGCCACTACTTCGACAAATTCGGCGGAAATCTGGGAACGGCGGGCTGCGTAAGCTTTATGTTCTCGCTTAAGGGCATTATCGTGCTGAACAACGAGGACGGCGATATCGACGAGGACAAGGCAATGGAGGACATACTCGAAAGCGGCGCGGACGATTTCAGCTTCGAGGACGGCGTCGTCGAGATATCCACCGACCCTAGCGAGGTCGGAAACGTAGCGGCGGAGCTTACCAAGCGCGGTTATGAAGTGCTTTCGGCGCAGGCGGAGCAGGTTCCGAGTACTTACACCACCCTCACCGACGAGGATCAGCTCAAGAAAATGGGTCTGCTTCTCGAGGCAATGGAGGACAACGACGACGTGCAGAACGTATGGCACAACTGGGACGCTCCCGAGAGCGACGACGAGGAATAAAAAGAAAGCCGCTTGCCCAAGACAAGCGGTTTTTCCGCAAAGAAAACCCCCGAAAGTCGGCTTTCGGGGGTAAATTATCCGGAGCATAGCGGACAGTGGAGAGAGAAAAAAGTCGCATAAGGGTATTATATGTAAAATCCGCGCCGCTCCCAAAATGGAAGTAGGGACATAGGCAAATGTTGCATCCGTGTAGAGTGAGAATAGTGCTGTGATCCGATCCCATACATATATTTTACCATATTTTTTTTCAATGTCAACCATTGTTACAAAACTGTAATTTTATTGTAACCATTTTGCAAGAATTTGTAACCTTTTTGTAATTTTTTAGTAAGCAAAGCAAATTACATCAAACAGCACCTAATGAACAGTAAATCTCAATATACGGTCAATATTGATAAAAAAATATCATTTTTCTTGTGCAATATCTCTAAATATTTTGCTCATTTTTTGGGTAATATTTTTTAAAGCTACGAAATTGGGAGAAAACTATTGACTATTTCAAAAAAAGTTGCTATATTATAAGTGTGAGGCGGATAAATATAAAATAAAAAGAAAAGCCTCCGTGTAGAACATACAGACAGTAAGAAAGGGGCAACTAATATGGAAAACAATGAGATCATCTTAGAGGAAGAGCAGGACAACCGCTTTGAGAGCGTAACGATCTCCGATGAATACAAAGGCAGCATGGATCTTGACAACGAGAACCCGTGGTTCTTTGTAGCGGCGAATTCGGGCGTAGCTTAAAAGCAGGTACAACGTAAAGGCGGCAGTATATGCCGCCTTTATTTGCGCAAAAAATTCCCCCGTCATATGGCGGGGGAATCGCTGTTTAATTATCTGTAAAGCTTCTGAGCCTCGTAGGTCGTGTGCAGGATCTCGTGAGCCTTATGCGAATTCGGCTCGCCGAAGAACTCCTTGTAAAGCGCCTGAATATCGGGATTTTCGTGCGAACGGCGGAGCGTCTTAGCCTCGTCGATGCCGTAAAGCACCTTAGCGCGCTCGGCTCTGATGTCGATGAAGTTCTTCACCGACGCGGGCTGAATGATCTGTCCGCCGCCGTTTACGCAGCCGCCGGGGCAAGCCATGATCTCGATGAAATCGTAGTTAGCCTCGCCCGCTCTGATCTTCTTGAGCAGCGCCTTAGCGTTCGCCAGACCGCTTGCGACAGCGACCTTGACCTCCTTGCCGCCAACGTTGTAGGACGCTTCCTTAATGCCCTCAACGCCGCGAACCTCCTTAAACTCGACAGGAGAATCGCTGTTCTCGCCCGTGAGCTTCCAGACCGCGGTACGCAGAGCAGCCTCCATAACGCCGCCCGTCGCGCCGAAGATAACAGCCGCGCCCGTACCCGTGCCGAGCGGAGAATCCGGCTCCTCGTCGGGCAGTTCGCTGAACATAATGCCCTCTCTCTCGATAAGGCGCGCAAGCTCGCGTGTGGTTATCGTGATGTCAACGTCGGGGATTCCGGCAGCAGCCTGATCCTTGCGGTTGATCTCGTATTTCTTAGCGGTACACGGCATTACCGAAACGGAAACGATATCCTCGGGATTCTTGCCGAGCTTCTGAGCGTAGTAGGTCTTAACTACCGCGCCGAACATCTGCTGCGGCGACTTGCATGTCGACAGATTGGGGATAAAGTCGGGGAAGTAGTTCTCGCAGTAACGTATCCAGCCGGGCGAGCAGGACGTGATCATCGGCAGCTTGCCGCCGTTCTGAACGCGGTCAAGGAACTCGTGAGCCTCCTCCATAATGGTGAGGTCAGCCGAGAAATTGGTGTCGAATACCTTGTCGAAGCCAAGTCTGCGCAAAGCCGCGATCATCTTGCCCTCAACGTTGGTGCCCACGGGATAGCCGAACGCCTCGCCAAGCGACGCGCGAACCGCGGGAGCGGGCTGAACGACAACGAGCTTCTCGGGATCCGCGATAGCGTCGAGAACTTTCTGAGTGTCGTCCTTTTCGGTGAGCGCACCTGTCGGGCAAGCAATAATGCACTGTCCGCAGGAAACGCAAGCGGTATCCGCCAGACCCATATCGAACGGCGACGCGATCTGCGTAGCGAAACCGCGCTCGTTAGCACCGATTACGCCGATACCCTGAGTAACTCCGCACGCGGCCACACAGCGGCGGCAGAGAATACATTTGGAGTTGTCGCGAACCATATGCGCCGCGGAATCGTCGATCTCGACAGCGGGATTTTCGCCGCTGAACTTGTTCTCGTCAATACCGTATTCGTTGCACAGCGCCTGAAGCTCGCAGGTGCCGCTGCGGGTACACGACAGGCACTCTTTCTTGTGGTTGGAAACGATAAGCTCCAGCGTAGTCCTGCGGCTCTCAAGAACCTTCGGCGTATTTGTGAAAACCTCCATGCCCTCGTTTACGGGGTAAACGCAGGCAGCGACAAGGCTTCTCGCGCCCTTGACTTCAACAACGCAGATACGGCAGGCGCCGATAGCGTTGATGTCCTTTAAGTAACACAGCGTGGGGATCTTTATTCCCGCGGAACGAGCCGCCTCCAGAATGGTGCTGCCCTCGGGAACGGAATAATCCCTGCCGTTAATTTTTATATTAACCATCTTATTACTCCTTATTAAAGCGCGCAACAACGCAACGCTCGCATACGCTCGCTAAAAAGGTTCGAGTGTTGACGCAGTCAATACGACCGCTCACTTCGTTCGCTCTGCTTCACCTTTTTGGCTGTTGCGCTTTATTTAAAGTCGCTTCGCACCGGACGAACTTTGTTCGTCCTGCAACGGTGATAATTCCTCCGCTTCGCTTCGCTCCACTACGTCATCATCACCTGCTGCTCAGCTGCCCTCTTATACCTTACTGATAGCGCCAAACTTACAGTTAGAAGCACAAACGCCGCACTTGATACACTTGTTCGTATCGATGGTGAACGGATTTCTCAGCTCGCCGCTGATAGCTCCGACGGGGCACTTCTTAGCGCAGAGCGAGCAGCCCTTGCACTTTGCGGGATCGATCTTGTACGCCAACAGGCTCTTGC
>CAYWIP010000054.1:0-5993 GCA_964458395.1 uncultured Ruminococcus sp. | reverse complement strand
ACTTCTTGTCCTTAACGTGAGCAATGTACTCGTCCTTGAAGTAACGCAGAGTGGACAAAACGGGGTTGGGCGCGGTCTGACCGAGTCCGCAAAGCGCGTTGTCCTTGATGTAGTAGCAGAGCTTCTCAAGCTTGTCAAGATCCTCCATAGTAGCCTTGCCCTCGGTGATCTTGGTGAGGATCTCGTACATTCTCTTGGTACCGATACGGCAGGGAGTACACTTGCCACAGGATTCGTCAACGGTGAATTCGAGGAAGAACTTGGCGATATCGACCATACAGTTGTCCTCGTCCATAACGATAAGTCCGCCCGAGCCCATCATAGAGCCGATCGAGATAAGGTTATCGTAGTCGATCGGGATATCCAGGTGCTGCGGAGGAATACATCCGCCCGAAGGACCGCCGGTCTGCGCCGCCTTGAACTTCTTGCCGTTCGGGATACCGCCGCCGATCTCCTCGATAACGGTACGCAGCGTAGTACCCATAGGAACCTCTACCAGACCCGTATTGTGGATCTTGCCGCCCAGCGCGAATACCTTAGTACCCTTGGACTTCTCGGTACCCATGGAAGCGAACCACTCCGGACCCTTGAGAATGATCTGAGCAACGTTTGCGTAGGTCTCAACGTTGTTGAGAATAGTGGGCTTGCCGAACAATCCCTTGACAGCCGGGAACGGCGGTCTGCATCTCGGCTCGCCGCGGTTGCCCTCGATAGAGGTCATAAGCGCGGTCTCCTCGCCGCAGACGAACGCGCCCGCGCCCAGTCTCAGACCGAGGTGGAACTTAAAGCCCGTCCCGAAAATATTGTCGCCCAGCATACCGATCTCCTCGGCCTGCCTGATAGCGATCTCCAGACGCTCAACGGCGATAGGATACTCCGCGCGGACGTAGATGTAGCCCTGATTAGAGCCGATAGCGTAACCCGCGATAGCCATAGCCTCGATAACGCTGTGCGGATCGCCCTCCAGAACGGAACGATCCATAAACGCGCCGGGATCGCCCTCGTCGGCGTTGCAGCAAACGTACTTCTGCTCGTTCTGCGAAGCCTTGGCGAACTGCCACTTGCGTCCCGTCGGGAATCCCGCGCCGCCGCGTCCCCTCAGCCCCGAAGCCAGCAGGCAGTTGATAACGTCGTCCTGCGACATCGAGGTAAGCACCTTATGTAAAGCCTGATAACCGTCGCGCGCTATATATTCCTCAACGTGCTCGGGGGAGATAAGACCGCAGTTGCGGAGCGCCACGCGGTGCTGCTTAGCATAGAAAGCGGTGTCGTTAAGCGACTTTATCGTATCTCCGTCAACTGTTTCCGCGTAAAGATACTTTTTAACGGGAACGCCGTTCTTGAGGTGGCTCTCAACGATCTCGGGAACATGATCCACCTCCATTTTGGAGTAGAACGTACCCTCGGGGTAAACGATCATGATGGGACCGAGCGCACACAAGCCGAAGCAGCCCGTCTTGATGATGTTTACCTTGTCTTTCAGCCCATTAAGCTCGATCTCTTCTTCGAGCTTTTTGATGATATTCATAGATCCGGAGGAGGTACAGCCCGTACCGCCGCAGACCAGAACGTCCTTAACGCCGTTATCCTTGCCCTCGACGCGGACGTTCACGACCTCCGCGGCCTTGGCTTTGATAGCGTTAAGCTCGTCTATTGTTTTGATCACATTCATCTTAAAGATTTCCTTTCTAAAAATCGGAATTCTATGTACCTGACAGTACTTTGTTTATAATTAGTTGTACTTAGCGAGGATCTTATCCACGTCGTCCACAGTCAGTCTGCCGTAAACGTCGTCGTTGACGGTCAGTACGGGAGCAAGTCCGCACGCGCCGATGCAGCGGCACGCGTCAAGCGAGAACTTTCCGTCGGGAGTGATCTCGCCGCTGCCGATACCGAGCCTCTCCTGAAGCTTGTTGAAGATATCGCCGGAACCCTTTACATAGCAAGCCGTTCCCAGACAAACGGAAATTTTGTACTGTCCCTTCGGGTTAATGGAGAACTGCGCGTAGAAAGTAACCACTCCGTACACCTTCTCCAGCGGAATTTCCATTGCGTCCGCGATCATAGTCTGCACCTCGATAGGGAGGTAGCCGTAAATGTCCTGAGCCTTCTGAAGAATAGGCATCAGCGCACCCGGATCGTCCTTATGCTCGGCGATGACCGCTTTGAGCTTTTCCTCCTGCTCGGGCGTTCCCGCAAAGGGAACAGCGCTCTTTTTAAAAGCCATGTTTTAGCCTCCTTGAATAATTTTACCGCCCGTTTCGGCGGATTTAAAACAAACCGTATATCGTATATTCTATTTATGCGCAGCACGATATATCCTTATGTATTATAACATATATTCAACAAAAAGTCTATAAATAAGGCTTAAATTGAGAATTATTTCATTGTAGAATTTTTAACAACCTTTTTGTTGGATTTGCACAAAAAATGGTGAAAAATAGGATTTTATTATGGTTAGTTTTAACTAACTCGGCTATTGTTACATAGTTTTCATAAGCTTGGTTTTTCCGTCGGATTTGACTTTTTGACGGCGATATGGTAAAATTAAACCGTTGAATAAAACATCGGGGAGAGCAAAATATGATAATAAACCAAACAGTATTAACCAAATCCGATCTGGAATTTTCTGCTAAGCACAGCCGCAAAGAGCCGCGTATCGCTGTCGCGCTCGCCCTTGTCGCTCTATGCGGAGTGCTTCTTCTGATACTAGGCTGCGTAATTCTGTACAACGCGGTCTCCACGGGCAGAAGCGCCAATGCCGTCACAGTAGCGGCAGCGTTTATTTTCGGCGTGCTGTCTGTCTGCTGGAGCGTTTTTTTCGATAAGTTTTCGGTCATGAGGGCGTCAAAGCTGCCAAGCGTAAAAGCTCCCCGAACGTATGAGTTTCTGGACGACTGCGTTCTTTGCAGAATTTCATTGAACGGGATCGATGGCGAGGAGCGTTACGCGTATTCAATAATGGATAAATACTTTGAGCAGAACAACGCGGTCTATATAAGACTGAATGTCGATAACCGCCAAAGATTTTTCGCCGTGCATAACGATACGTATTCGGAGGGATCAGCCGAGGAGCTGAAAGCGCTTCTGGAGAGCCGCGGCATACATAAATAAAGAATGAAAAGCCCGCAAAAAATTCCCGGGCTTTTTTTCGGGAAAATATGCAGTCATTTGCAGTTTCCGCAATGCTAATCTAAGATCAATGCACGGAAGAACCAACCGCATTTCAAGAAACCGTAAAAGCAGCCAATCCGCTGTCCGGTACGTCCGAACCACCCCGTACGCGGGAGCAGGCGGGCTATCGACCGCACGGCGGCATAGGGAAAGACTATCAGACATCTCAGCAGCCATCCCTATCGTGAACCTCCGCACACATGAAAAGCTAAGAGGGTTAGGGCGCACGGATAACAAGACTTGCAGGGAGGTACGAGGTTTACAAGAGCAAGAGCCGCAAAGCGGAGGGCTTCTCCTCGCGCCCCGCTGCGGGTCGCCCCTCACCCTTTGGGGGCTCGGGGTTTCCCGCAGCGGCGCACTCGTCGAAGCCGCTGTGCGCCCGCGTTTTGCGCAAGCGCAAAACCGCCGTTCGCTAACGCTCACGTCGAATTCGCTTCGCGAATTGCGGGCGCACAGCCCGAACGAAGTTCAATAAGTTTTCCTTGTGAGAAAGACTCCCCGCACCGAGTACATGACTCGCCGCTCCGGCGCGGCACAGCTAACCGAGATCACCGGGGTTCCGTAACACGGAGCAGGCGAACAAGCCGCCGCATACCCGACCGAAAACCCGCGACCTTTAACGGGGGAATCAAGCGTCAAAAACAGCTCCTTGACAATCGAATATGACTGCAAAGCGATAAAAAGCGGCAGCAAGCCAACAGCCCGCCGCCGCAAGGTATATCTTCGACCAAACCAAGAAACCGCAAGCCGTCAGTGTACCGCGTCGGTCATAGATTTGACGTACTTGTAAATTTCGTCCGCAGAATTCTCGCCGTACTTCTCGATTATCCGCACGATAGCCGAGCCGACGATAACGCCGTCCGCCAGCTTTGACATCTTCGCCGCCTGCTCGGGCGTGGAGATTCCGAAGCCGATAGCCGCAGGAACGTGCGCGTATTTCCTGACGCTCTCCATAATGGACGCAAGGTCGGTCTTTATCTCGCTGCGCACGCCCGTAACGCCGAGCGAGGAAACTATGTACAGAAATCCCTCCGCGCTTTCGGCAATGGACTTTATGCGCTCCTCGGAGGTAGGCGCGATCATGGAGATTATCGCGATACCGTGCGTCTTTGCGATGTCGTCAGCCTCCTGCTTCTCCTCAAACGGCATATCGGGGCAGATAAGCCCGTCAACGCCTATCTCGGCGCACTTAGCGAAAAACCTGTCGTACCCGTATTTGAACACGGGGTTAAGGTAGGTCATAAACACGAGCGGAATATCCGTTTCGCGGCGAACCCTCGCGGCAAGCTCGAAAGCCTTGTCGGTAGTCATTCCCGCTCTGAGCGCCCGGACGTCCGCGTTCTGGATAACGGGACCCTCCGCGATCGGGTCGGAAAACGGTATGCCGATCTCGATAAGATCCGCGCCCGCCTTTACCATAGCCATAATGTTGTCGAACGAGCTTTCATAAGTGGGATCGCCCGCCGTCAGAAAGCCGATAAACGCTTTTTTATCCGTGAAAGCGCTCTGTATTCTTGAATTATTCATGTAGATCTATCCCCCTGTATCTTGCGATTGCCGCAACGTCCTTGTCGCCGCGCCCCGACAGACAGCAAATAATAATGTCGTCCTTGTTCATTGTCGGAGCTATCTTCATCATGTGAGCGACCGCGTGAGCGCTCTCGATAGCGCAGATGATGCCCTCGGTGCGCGCGATATATTCAAACGCGTCAACCGCCTCGTCATCGGTAACGGGAACGTACTCCGCGCGTCCTATCTCATGCAGATGAGCGTGCTCCGGACCTATTCCCGGGTAATCAAGACCCGCCGATATCGAGTAAACGGGAGCTATCTGCCCGTATTCGTTCTGGCAGAACAGCGATTTCATTCCGTGGAAAATGCCGAGCGAACCCGTCGCGATAGTCGCCGCAGTCTCGCCCGTGTCAACTCCGCGCCCCGCAGCCTCGCAGCCGATAAGTCGAACGTCCTTGTCGTTGATAAAGTTGTAGAACATTCCCATAGCGTTGGAGCCACCGCCCACGCAAGCCATAACGGCGGTCGGGAGCTTGCCCTCCAGTTCGAGGATCTGCTCGCGCGCCTCCTTTGAGATAACGCTCTGGAAATCGCGGACGATCATCGGGAACGGGTGCGGACCCATTACCGACCCGAGAACGTACAGCGTGTCGTCAACGCGCGTAGTCCAGTCGCGCATAGCCTCGTTGACCGCGTCTTTAAGGGTCATGGTTCCGGTGGTGACCGGGTGAACCTTAGCCCCGAGAAGCTCCATTCGGTACACGTTCAGCGCCTGTCGGATCGTGTCCTCCTTGCCCATGAACACCTCGCACTCCAGACCCATAAGCGCCGCCGCAGTAGCCGCCGCAACTCCGTGCTGACCCGCGCCCGTCTCGGCGATAATGCGCGATTTGCCCATTTTCTTCGCCAGCAGACATTGTCCGAGAACGTTGTTTATCTTATGCGAACCCGTGTGGTTCAGATCCTCGCGCTTGAAGTAGATTTTAGCGCCGCCCAAGTCCTTGGTCATCTTATCGGCATAGTAGAGCAGCGAAGGTCTGCCCGCGTATTCGCGGTTGAGCTTGTCCAGCTCCGCGATAAATTCGGGGTCTTTGGAGAAGCGCTCATACGCTTCCTCCAGCTTGTGAATTTCGTTCATAAGCGTTTCGGGGATATACTGTCCGCCGAAATCGCCGTATCTTCCGTTTGCCATTTGTTGAATCTCCCTTTCTTTATATTAGACCTCCTTGGAAACTTCCGAAGCACCGTCTGCCTTGCCCTTTTGCTGTCATGCTTTGCCCATTTTCCTTGAAATACATACAGTATTC
>CAYWIP010000053.1:12310-20152 GCA_964458395.1 uncultured Ruminococcus sp. | reverse complement strand
CTTGCTTGTCCCATTACTTGACCCTTCCTTTTCTTTTTATTATAATCCTTTTCCTCGGATTGTGTCAAGTTTTATTATACAACATCAGTTTTTAAAATTGAAAAGAATTTCTCAGCCATAGCGTTATCTCCTGGAGTTCCCGGTCTTGACATCGACGGAGTAATACCCCCGGCATCAGTGTCATCGTGGTAACCGAAAGATCGATATTGTCCTCCGCCGTTGCTATGCAGAATAATTTTTTGTTTTGGCTTTTCAAGATCAAATGCGGCGCGTATTGCTTCTTTTTCCATTATTTCACGCCGCATAAACGTATTGTGCGCTATACAACAAGACCGAAAAGCTTGCGCTGCTCGAAAGGGCGGAAAAATATCTCCTCTCGAATGACAGCCGCGAGAAGTTTACAAACCAGCGCGCCGAATTTTCAAAAGAAATTTCTCTGTACAAAGACGGAAAAAGGGACGTTTCAAATCCAAAATAACCCTTTGACCGACCGCGTTTTACAAGCTTCGGCATAACGTCCGCGCTTCACCGTTAATGTGTGGATTTATCACCCTTGCGCCGACCGTTAAAATATGGTAAAATATGTTCACCATACAAAACGGGAGGCTGACAATGGACATAATAAAACGGCTCGAATTTGACGTATACTGCCAAAAAACCGCCGCGGTCATCGGAATTTTCGCGGCGGTGCGGATACTAACCTCGCTGTGCGGAGCGGGTCTGCCGTTCGCGGCGAGGTGCTTCGGCGCGCTTATCGGGGAGCTGTCCGCGTGTGCTATGATAACGCTGTATTTTGATATGTCCGCGCACGCGCTCTCGGCGGCTATGCTCGAAAAAAAGAGCCGCCTTAACGCTTTGATGGGAACGCTGTCGGCGGCTTTGAAGCTGTGTTTTGTCCTCGACCCGTTGACTCCGTGCGGCGAAAACGCGCTGTTCGTGAAGTTCGCCGCGCTTTTTCTCGACGCGTTTCTGTCGCGGATTCACTCGGCAAGACCCTCGGAAAGCTCCGCCGAAACTATACGCAATTCATAGGTGTCTGCGGGGTCGGGACCTTTCCTCAATGTGCCGCCGACGTCATAACCGCGGCGGATATCCCAGCCGCAGACGTATTTGCCGGCGGATGTATCATAGCCGACATTCTCCGGCAGGCTGTGCCACTTGATAATATGATAGCCCAAGCCGCAGTATATAAGCGTTCCGCCGTCGTTGACAGCGTTTACGATCCCGGCGAACATCGGCTCGTTCCCCTGCTTTACCATTGCGCAGTCGAACGCGTATGTCGCCGCCGAAATCACCGTAAGCTCGATAACCGCCGCGCCGAAAATTATTATTACGCGTATAACGATTTTCTTGGCTCTCATAACTATTCCCCCTTTACCAGATAAAAATACATTCCGTCAAGCTCGCCTATCAGATGATCGGCGGGCGTTTTCGGCGCGTAGACCCGAATAATATCTCCGCCGTTTCCGTATTCCCCGAGGAATTCCCCCGTGAGCTTATCCGACGGCTCGGGCAGACCGAGGATTTTATAATCGGTCTGCGCACGGTAAAGCTCCCCGTCTATCGAAACCGGCGGCAACGAGAAATTTAACGCGTTATGTGACATAATGCGGCTGTAAGCTATCCCCGAAGGAACAGTCAGCAAAAGCAGCGCCGCGGCAAACGCGGAACATATTCTTATGCGCCTTTCACGCTTTATCCGTTCCATTTTCCTTATCGACTTTTCGATTATCGTGTCGTCAAGCGCTCCGATACTTTCAAACAGAAATTCTCCGTTCAAAATTCAACCCCTCCTTTCTCCAGACGGCTTCGCAGTTCTTTTCTCATTCGGAAGAGCATAGAGGTTATCTTCGCCGCGGAATAGCCCGTCCGCGCCGAAAGCTCCTCCACCGGGCAGCAGAAAAAATACCGATGAACGAAGATAGCCGCCTTTGTTTCCGACACCGAGCGAAGGTATCCGCTGATGATCGCGGCGGCATACGCTTCGTCAAAGCGTTCCTCGGCGGTATCCGCGGACGGCACACATTCTCCAAGCTCCGAGATAAGCACATCCGCCCGACCGCCGCCGCGTTTTCCGCGCGCTGCGAAACGTCTGCGGTTGAGCGCGTTGTTCCGCGTAAGCTTCGCGGCAAACGCCGACAGCGCCAATGGTTTATGGGGCGGCGGAATGCTCTCCCACGCACTCATATACGTGTCGTTAACACATTCCTCCGAGTCCTCTCGGTTCTCCAGAATGTTGTACGCCACCCGAAAGCACAGCCCTCCGTATTTCGCAGCAAGCTCCGTGATCCCGCTTTCGCTGCGCTCCCAGAACAGTCCTACTATCTGCGCGTCCTCCATTTCATCACCTCCTATAATATAAGGAACTTTTTCTTAAAGCGTATTGCGTTCTTTTGCATTTTTTGTATCAATTCACAAATCGTTCTGCTGTTATTTGTTGAGAATTTACAAAAATCAACCCCTTGCTTGCGGACAAGGGGTCAATTACACAAATTGGTTTTTAATGTATTTGCTATGAAACTATTATACCACTTATTGTCTGAAATGTCAAGAAAATGTTAACAATCCATAGCTATTTTACGGGTAACCGTGTCAATCTTTATTCAGAAGCAAAAGCACCGTTGATCCGATCTTTTGGCTCTAATATATATCAGCATTTCCCGATTTTATCTTAAATACCTCACTATCATGCGGGTATTATTGCCATTTACACGGTTTGATATTCAGACCCAAAGTACGAATCACCGCTTTAACGGCGAGGAATATTTTATTAGGAAATATCCTTTCGCCCGTATTTCCAAAACGCCGCACTTATCCCGATAACCGCAAACGCTATCCCAACCGCGAGATACTTAATTTCAATTTGCCCATCCGCAATAATATCCGCGCCCTCGGTGTAGCCGAACGGAGTTATGTATTTCAGAAATTCCGCGCTTTCGGTGAGGTTCGCAATTATATTCAAGAAATAGAATGCCGCTGCAAGTCCCAATCCCAAACCCAAACCGCCTCGACCGATAAACGCGGATATCCCGAAGCATATCGCGGCTATTTCGATCTGCATTACAAGATACGCTGCGAACGTCAGCGCAAGCGAATTAATATCAGGTTCCTCACCGATCATTATTGTGGATAATGCGGTAACGCAGACAGCAGCCGCATTCAAAATAATTATCTGCACGATAACCGAGAATAGCTTTTGCGCTATAACATTTTGTCTGCTTATAGGGTGGGTCAGCAGGAACTCAGCGGTGTGTTCGCGTTCCTCTTTGGAAAGCGCCGAAATTCCCGTCAGCGCCGAAAAAAACGCGCCGCCCAATCCGAGAACGTTTCCGCACTCCACTCCGAAAAATCCGATAAACTCGCCGAAGTTTAATTTGTCCATTCCGAACGCCGCCGAAAATCCGCCCATATTCGCGAACGCCTCGCTTATGCCGTCCATTTGCTTGGACATTTCGGGGTAGATGAGAATACAAACGCCCAGCATAAACGCGATCACCGCCGTCCATATAATTAGCAAATTGCGCCCCTGCCGCATTTCGTGTTTAAAAATTGTCATTTTAATTCTCCTTGTAAAAATGCATAAAAATCTCTTCAAGATCGGGTTCAGTAATATTGATATCCGTTATCGGCACCGGCGCGAGAGCGTTCAGCAGTTCACGCGGTTCTCCGCCGTACAGAAATTTAACGGTATTTCCTTCAAACTCGACATTGCCTATTCCGTTCAGTTTCGGCGGCTCGGAAATTCCCGACAGCATGACCTTTTTCGCGTTTGTGTGCACGAGATTTTCCACGCGGTCGCAAACCAGCAGCTGACCCTCGCGGATAACGGCGGCGTGCTTGCAATACTTCTGAATCTCAGAGAGAATATGCGAGGATAAAAAAATCGTCGCTCCCTCGGTATTACGCTCCTCTAATATCGCGTAAAATTCGCGCTGCATAAGCGGATCAAGACCGCTTGTCGGCTCGTCCAAAATACACAATCGCGGTTTATGCTGCAAGGCGCAGACTATCGAAACCTTTTTACGGTTTCCAAGTGACAGCTCGGATATTTTTTTGTTTACGTCCAGCTCCAGTCTTTCACAGAGCCGCGCGGCTTCTTTTGCGCAGTCATGCTTATGTAGTTTTGCGGAATATTTTATTACCTCGCGGACTTTCATTCCGTGATAGAAATTCGCCTCGGACGGCATATAACCTATATCGGCAAGAGTGTCGAGTTTACCCGCGTCCTTGCCAAATAATTTAGCCGTTCCGCTCGTTTGGGAAATAAGCCCCATAAGTATCCGTATAGTGGTGCTTTTCCCCGCGCCGTTCGGACCGATAAACCCGAAGAAATCTTCCTCGGTGACCGTGAGGTCAATATCATTTATTCCGCGTGACTTGCCGTAAAATTTCGTCAGCGAATTTGTTTCAATCGCATTCATCTTCACTGCCCCTTTTTCAGATAGATCTTCTTCCAGAAGCTCAGCATATCCTCAAAATCCTTTTCGAGCTTTTCAACGTCCAATTCACCGTCCCATTGGAATATTTCCCAGAGATATCCTTCGGAGGCAAGGTACATTTCTCGATACATCATCTTGAGATCAAGACCCTCAATAAAATCGTTCGGATCGACACGAGCCAACGCGTCCTGTGCCTTAACATCAAAATATTTTTGATAGCTGTTATGAATCGCCGAATTTACCTCGGGGTCTTTTTCGTAGAACGCCTTGATAACAAACGCGGTCATGCTGCGGTATTTAGTCATCATACGTATCTTTGCCCGCATACCGCGCTCCATCATCTCAAACAGATCGGTCGGCTCGTAGCAGCCGTACTTTGTAAGGTATTCCATTGTTATTTTGCAGGCTTTATCCCACAGAAAAAGATACAGTTCGCGCTTGTTGTGAAAGTAGTGAAACAGTAGCGACTTGCTTATTCCCGCGAGGTCGGAAATTTCGTTCATCGGGCTTTTTTTATAGGAGTTCTGCGAGAACACGCGAAAGCCCGCGTTAATTATTTTCTGCTGCTTTTCTTCCGGCAGCGAGTAGAATTTCTCGTTCATTTTATCACCCGCTTTAAAAAAAATGTTGACTTGTTCGGTCAATTATATTATAAACCCGTTGACCGTTTTTGAGAAGACCCTTTGTAAAATTTTGTTTTACTTTCAAAGACCCGGGAACGTCTGCGGTTATATCGTATTTGCCGTTGAACAGCCGCCATTTTCCGTTTAAAGTCTGTTTCATAAAGTCCTCCGTAAGAAAAAATCAGTTATTACAGTATAATATAAATATCAGTAAAAGTCAACAAAAAAATTTTGCTTTTTTGTATATTTATACTATTTACATAGTGCTACTAATGTGATATAATATAAAAAAACATTTTACGGAGGGTTTACTTATGAAAATTAAAAAAATAATGGCGATTGGCATAGCTGCAGCTTTGACTTTTTCAAATTCAATGGTATGCAGCAGCTTTGCTGAGGGAGAGGTTGTTAGTGAAAATTTAAGCGGTTTTCAATCATTAAGAACCGAATTCGCGGACGAATATCCCGATGATGTCGAACTTATTGATGAGGTTATTAATGTTGCCATGTGTGATCCAACCTTTATCGAAACATATGAGTATGATAAAGAATTGGCAATAGAAATTCTGAAAAATACTTTGATTGACTCAATTGATCAGAGATATCGGATTTCAACATATGCCGACAACGGTAATGGCGTTTATTATTCGATGATGGATGTACCTGTCGTGAAACAGGCTACCACATGGTACTGCTGTCCTGCTTCGGTTATTGCCGCATTTATAGGTAACGCAGTGTTTTCCGACACGGAAAGGAACAAATCAAAAGCTATGCAGGACTCTATTGCGAGCGAATTGGGCGTTACCGAGGAAAACGGCGCTCCCATACCCGCAAAGGTTGCGTCCGTTTTAAACAAACGTGTTTCCGGAACGCCATATGGAGTCGGATATTTTACATACCTTAGTTACGATTCCGCTATCGACTATGCAAAAAAAGCCCTGTTGAATAATTATGTGCCGCTTGTGCGTGTTGCGGATACGTCTGCTTTTAGCTATTATCGCGGTGAGCGTTTTACGCACTATGTCGCTATTTCGAAAATAGATTATAACAACAAGAAAATAACGATCGTAGATCCGCATTATGACAGCAGATTCGGTGGTGAACGAACGGTGACATTTAACGAATTCTATAACGCGATGAAATTGGCTTACAACGGCAATAACTGCTGGATTATATCTTATGGCAATGGTAAGAATACTTTATAATATATGGAGGATAACATATGAAAATCAACCAAAAAATTTCAGCACTTTTCTTGACAGCAACAATCACATTATCGATCACAGCTTGCAGCACGCTTCAGCCTGACGGTGGCGGCGAAGCATCAGCCGGCGGCGAACAGACGGGCAGCAACTCCACAGCAGCTCCGACAGGCTTGGAGAAACTGATATCCAAGTACGAAAACGATTTGCTGAACGATATTAAAAAGAACGGGTTATCGTCGGAAAGCGCGCCGGAAAGGGTAACCGGCTGGAATCCCGATACGATCAAATATGAGACCCCGGAGATAGGCGGCGACGCAATTCTCTCTTCAGCTTCTCTCGACGGTGTGGACGTTTCTCTTGTAGCGCACAATATTACTCATTTGCCGGACGGCGAACTTGACGGCAGTCATCATACTGAGGATTGCAGCGGATGTTTGTGCGCCCAAAACATTTTGCTTTACTTAAAGGACGATGTGGGCAGAAAAACACTTTCGACCCAGATAAACGGCAATGTCGGACATCACCGCCTCAGCGAAGAATGTCTTTTCGACGGCAGTACGCGGATATACAAAACGGAGCAGGACGGCGAAACATATTATCTGTTAATGCAGTTTGCCGAATATAACAATGAGAAGGAAGCGCTTATCGCAACGTTTTACGTTCTCGATATGGAATTGTATGAGCTAGGCTCGGCAAAGGACGAAAACGGTATATCCGGCGGCGGATTGTGGATCATTGACATAAGTGCGCCCGAAGGACGCCGTATCGGCAGTTGGTGGCAAGCGTATCAGGCGTCAAAGAATTTTGAATATAAATCCGGAACGACGTTTTACGATCCCGTATACGGATATGAGATAACGTTTGATATGAAAAGGGGCAGAGCGGAGGTCGCTTACCCGAATGAATAAAACCGGGAATCTGTAAAAAACCGCATAAATAAAGAGCTGCAATTCAATCAAAAAAAGTTGGATTGCAGCCCTTTTTTGATATAATCCGGTTGTTTGAAAAAACGATCACCGGTATATTATACTGCTAAAATCAGTTTTTTAACAACCGAATATAATGATTAGCCTCACGCAGCACATGATCGGCAAGAAGCGGCAAAATGATCGAGCGTATCTCGCATTGCTCTATTCCGCGAACGCCCGCCGTTTTGAAATCCCTCAGCTTTTGCGTTAATTCAAGAGAAGCCGATCCCAACGCGTTGTTTTGCGCGTCGCGGCATTTATTCAGTAGCTCACAGTACTCGCAGGCAAATTTATCCGCCGAATTAAACAGCTCCGTTTCCGACGGATCAAGCAGCCCGCGTATGAACATCGCGTGCTCCATCATTATACGATTCCAGAAGCACTCGACGTCCTTCATTGAACGATTGTCCAAAAAGCCGTCTTTCTCAAGGCACTCCACATATTCCCTATATAGCTTTGCCTCTCTGATTATGTGCTCGAGCAGAAGCGGATAGTTTGCCGTAAACATCTCTCCGCACAAAACCTTTTTAAGGATCGTTTCCTTAAAGGAGATAAGACCGTCCAGCAGCTTGAGCGCCGTCCGGTTAAGCTGCTTCACCTTGCCGCG
>CAYWIP010000053.1:0-12210 GCA_964458395.1 uncultured Ruminococcus sp. | reverse complement strand
GCTTTAAGGAAAAAGGAATGTTCTTTCATTATCCGCCCGAAAAACATATGAAGCTCCAAGGACTTTTCAACATAGTTGTTTGTATTCATAATCATACCCTCCGTTATAAGAAATTCTTTCCCTCCAATATAATATGCGCGCCGCGCGGCTTGTGTTCACAAAGTATTTTACCGAATAAGGATCCCGCCGATGAAAAAAGAATTAAACATCAACGGGATTCAGTTATTATCCGGTACGGAGCCGAACGTTTTTACTTCTTGTCTTTATCCTTTTTCCACCATTTCTTTACACGGCGGCAGACATTTTCGCAATGACAGCGGAGATTGCGGTTCATAACACGGAAAATTCCCCACATACCCGATTCCACGTCCCATCGCAGCGAGCCGGAACGATACAGATAATCGCCCTTACACTTCGTAGGCTCGGGCTCGATGTTGAATACGTTGCCCACGCTTACCGCGCCCCGCACGGGAATCATGCTGCTCAAGGGATCGTCGGGCTGCGCTCTCCAGTTGTGACCGTGCAGCAAAAAGCTGATGTTTCTCGGCTTATCCGCGGGCATAAGCAGACGGATAATAACACGCTCTCCCACATACGATTTAAGAAGCGGCGTTGCCGGGTCGCCATGCACCTTGGAATCGAAGATTTTCGATATTGCGGGTATTCGCTTCAAACGATTAAGAAAACGTTCCGAGCGGTAGTTGTACCCTTTTTCACCCGTGTCCTCGTGGTCGGGAGCTTCATGCCCCGCTTCCTCGCCCGTAAGATCCTGCTCCGTCGTCTTGATAAGCTCGCCGTTTTTATCAAGAAGTCGAATTCCGTTATGAGCGAATAAGACGAATTCCCTGAACGTTTCCACGCCGGGCGCGGTAATAACGGCGTTTTCGTTATAATTCTCACCGGTCTGGCGTATGCCGTTATAATATAACGCTCCCGTGGGTTCAATAATAATTGCCCCGAATAATCCGTGATAACGGTGATTGCGCAAGTCCCCGAAGGAGTTCAGGAGAACCGTTCCGTATTCGCGGTCGGCGTGCCAGAGATACTTTATACATTCTCCCGGAGCGACAGTCTGCTCCGCCGCGTTATATCCCACGTTTATTCCCGAGGAGCATACCGGATCGTATTTTAAAAACTGTGGACTGAGCGATACCCGATTGCTCGGTTTATGAGGGAATTCCAACGGTACGGAGGGATAATCGTGATATTTTATCGGCTTTTTCGGGTCGAATAAATTGTATAGCGTCACTTCTATCCAGTCGCCCGCGTTCGCCCGAAGAACAAGCGGCACCGGCTCTTTTTTGCCGCACATTATATCACGCGCGTGTTTCATCGGGACAAAGATCAGCCCCTCGGAGTCGTGATCTCCGAAACGGTTGTAAACAAGCTCCATCTGAATAGCGGCGATATCGAACTTTCTTATCACCGCGCCGGGCGGCGGCGTTTTTACAGGAGCGACCGGCTGCATACCGCACAGCGGCAGCAAATAGTCATGCGGCACGGCATACGCTCTGATTATGCCCCATAAGCCCAGCCACAGATCGTCAATTCCGCCCGAGTAATACAGATAATCGCCCGCCACGTAAGGCTCGTTGATCTGAATATTGAACGCCTCGGATATGCCTATCGTCTGCGACTGCACAAGCGGAGATTTTACGTCCGCTATTTCCTTTCTCCACGGCATACCCGTAATATTTAATACGTGCTGCTCCTCGTGCGCACCGTCCAACAGCCAGATACGGATAGGGTCGCCCGGATAAGTCTCCAGAACGGGAGTATCGGGGTCGCCGTATATGAACGAGCTGAAAATATGGGCGGGATCGTTTTTTATTTTAAGCCGCTCCCGCATAGGTTCGCAGCGGTAATTTATACCCATAACGCCGGGGTCGTCGTCCGAGCCGGGGTGCTCGGGAGGATTAAGCGGATTGCCGTTCTTGTCGAACAGCAGAGCGAAATCGTGAAGAAACAGCGCGAATTCCCTGAAAGACTTGCCGTCGGCGGTGCGGATAACCGCCTTTGTACCGCTTTTAAGTTCCCCGCCCGTTTTCGGATCAAGGAAGACCGCACCGGCAGGCTCGACGATCAAAGCTCCGAACAGACCGTGCTGCTGGTGAACGTTTGCAAACAGATGGTCGTGGAAGAATACGGTATTAAGCTCCTCGTTGGCAAAGAACCGCTCGATCAGCGTTTCGCATTTTCTCGCTCCCGCGATGTTGTTCCAGCCGTTCGCCGAGCCGTCAGACACGATAGTATCAAACTTCACCAAATGAATATGATAACCGACGATGTCCGTCAATGTTTTAAGCTGAAAAGCGCTTGCTTCAATATATTTGGGCAAAAGGTTAGTGAACCGCACTTCAATACAGTCACCCGCGTTTACACGAATAACCAGCGGCTCGGGACGAATTGCGCCGCATTCCACCTTTGAGATATAATTTTCCAGTGTTCCCTCTTTTTCAATGTCCTCTTTCAGGACAAAGAAACGTCCTTGCGGATCGTGCCAGCCGTAACGGTTATAAACTATATTTGCCTGGACCGCCGCGATCTCAAAAACTTTAATGTTCTCGTCCGTACAGCAGGGACAAGTATCCGTATACAGAGCGCCCGGCGCGAAATTTTCAACGAAATTTGCTTCCTCCAAGGGCGTGGGGTCTATTTTATTGTCGCCGTTTTTATCGAGAATACCGAGCGGCGGCTGGAGCGGTGACTCGCCGAACGTTCCGTTGATAAAGTTGGGATAGCCCGGGTGCATATCGTCCTTTGCGGGCGGCAGCGGACGATCTTTAAGCGGCATAAGAGCGTCAATGGGAGTTCCGTCGGGGTACATCCCCGTGCCGTCCTGTAAGCGGTCGAATACGCGCCACAGCGTCCACATTCCCTCATGGAAATGTGGATAAAGATGGCAATGGAAAATGGCGTCCCCGATCATTCCATTAAAGCTGCCCGCACCATACAGAATATCAAGAGTGTAACATTCCTGTGGGCTCACCGAAATGGAATCAATGATCGTGGACTTGGGGTCGTCCGGCTCTAACCGCCATTGGTGATTATGGAGGTGGAAAACGTGCGTTTCCTTTACTCCTCCGTGGATCAGGCGGATCTTCGACGGGTCGCCGACATACGCTTTGGGAATGGGCGGGGCGGGGTCTCCGTAAGCCCACGAGCTCATGGAAATATCCTCGTCCGTATCGGCGGGATCTCCGTGGTGATCGAGCGGAAGTCGATTGCGCATAGGCTCGGAGCGGTAGCTTATCGCGGTCGTGCCGCCGGGCAGTCCCGTATGCGGATCAATGGGCTGTCCGCCGTCCTTTGTGTTGATCTCCAGCTCGTCATGGAAAAATACGGCATATTCACGGAACGCGGGTTTCGCGGGATTGTAAATGTCGGCGAATAATCCGCTGTCTATCGGCTCTCCCGTTATCGGGTCGAACCAAGACGAGCCCGCCGCTTCCACTATTATCGCGCCGAACAACCCGTGAATATTCGAGCCTTGTTCGTTGCTTCTCGGGTCTGCCAGATCCGCGAACAGGAAAACGCCCTCCCTATCGGCGTGCCAGACGTAGCGGATAGAACCGTCGGTAGTGGTATCGGGATTAAACCCGACATTTTGCTCCGTCCGAGGTAAGAACGTCGTAGGAAAGTCCCTGTACATGAATGGAGGCGCGGCGATTCAGCTTGTTTTCAAAATTTATCCGGACGGTATCGCCCACATTCGCCCGAATAACCAAGGGCTGAACCTCTTTATATGGCTGCGGTACGGGAAGATCGAAAAGCTCCATTGCTTTTCTCCGGATGCGCTCCGAATCCTTTTTAAGCACATACATCAATCCGTTGGGGTCGTGATCCCCGAATTTGTTGTATACGATAGGCAAGCTCCATATTTGTTTAAATTTTTTAATTTTCAGCATAATAGGAAATGTTTTCGCGGCTCTTATATGATATAATGAAACTATCCCGGGAAGGAGGACTTTTATGCAGAACGCAGAGATTATAGGAAAAAGCATCGCTTACATTGAACAAAACCTAAAAGCGGACATTACGCCCGAGGAACTAGCGAGTATGGCGGGCTATTCTATATGGCACTATCAGCGCTTGTTTGCGGAGGTTGTCGGCGTGCCGTTGGCAGCGTATATCATCAGGCGGCGGCTTGACCGCGCGCTGTCGGAAATAAGCGCTGAACGCAAGGCGATAGACGCGGCTATGGATTACGGTTTCGACAGCTATGCCGGGTTTTACAAGGCTTTTTTGCGTATGTACGGTTGTTCTCCGAAAAAATATTTGTCACTTTACGGAACACATAAATCAATATCGGAGGTTACGGTTATGTTAACGGAAACTGAAATACGAATAGTACTGAAAAATTGGGACATTCCACAGGATCTGCCCGTCAATAATGTTAAGATAGTGGACGGAACAAAAACGGCAAACAATATTTGGCAGATCGGCAGGGAGTATATACTCAAAACCGGAGATAGGGCGGCGCTGCTGCGGAACGCTCGGGTCGCAAAGGCAATGGCGGCGCAGGGACTTGCGGCGGAGGTTCCCGTGCCGACAGCAGACGGCGGCGATATCACCGGGGATAACTTTGTGCTGATACGCAGAACAGAGGGCGAGCCGCTTTCAAAAGCCGAACGCTTTGGCGAAAGCAGCGGAGAATACGGCTTTAAGTATGGGCAAAGCATTGCACGGCTGCATAGCGCGCTGGCGGCGGTGGAGGAGGATATTCGACCGTTTGAGCAGAATTTGTTTTCTCATGTGACCGAATGGGCACTCCCGAAGGTGAAGAAGCAAAACGTTCAGTGGGATATGGGTATACCCGACGTCTTTTTCGAGGAGTATATCAGCGGCTTCGGCGCGCTGTATGAAAAACTGCCCAAACAGCTGATCCACCGCGATCCGAACCCGTGCAACATTTTGTTTCGCGGCGGCGAGGTGAGCGGCTTTGCCGACTTTGAACTCAGTGAGCGAAACGTGCGCTTGTGGGATCCCTGCTATTGTGCCACGGGAATATTGTCCGAGCAGCGCGGCATTGAAAACGCGTATGATAAATTCCCCGTAATATTGGAGAACATTCTGCGCGGTTATGACAGCGCCGCCCATCTTACAACAGAGGAAAAGCGGGCGGTCTACTATGTGATCTGTTCGATACAGATGATCTGCGTGGCGTACTTTGAAAGCGTCAGCGAATATAAGGATCTGGCGAGAACCAATCGGGAAATGCTGTTGTATATTATAGAGCAAAAGGATCGGATCAACGGCATTTTTGCTTCTGAATAAAAAACGACACGATCACCCGCAAAATTACCGTAAAACATTAACATTTTCTTGACATTTCAGTCAATAAGTGGTATAATAGTTTCATAGCAAATACATTAAAAACCAATTTGTGTAATTGACCCCTTGCCCATAAGCAAGGGGTTGATTTTTGTAAATTCTCAACAAATAAAGGCATGCCGCTTTAGTATATTCTGATGATTTTTATTTGATTTTTCACAAAATTTGGTGGGGTCTATATTTTTCTTTTTGACATCCTTTTGCTTAAATTATAGAGGATTTGTAAACAGGCTCAAAAAATAATCCCCTTAGTCCAACACTCGAAATTTTTGTTTTTCGGGTGTCTGCACTAAGGGGAATATATCATCGTATCAAGCAGGTTTCTTATTACTTAATGTACTTTTTCAGCAGCATTGCGACCGCGTTCACGTCGATAGGCTTTGCGGTGTGAGCGTTCATTCCCGCGTCAAGGCACTTCTTGACGTCCTCCGAGAACGCGTCCGCGGTCATTGCGATTATCGGGATATCCTTGTCGGGGCGCGAACTCGAGCGAATAGCCGCAGCCGCCTCATAGCCCGACATCACGGGCATTCGTATATCCATAAGTACTGCCTTGTAATAACCCTGCTCGCTCTTTTCAAACATCTCAACGCATATCTGACCGTTCTCCGCGTGGTCGATGTCAAGCCCCAACTCGGAGAGCAGCTCGTTCGCGATCTCCCAGTTCAGCTCGTTATCCTCGGCGAGCAGTATTTTCACGTTGTCGAACGTTATCTCGTCAGAGGAATGATCTGCAGGTTTCTCCGACTCATCATTGTTTCGAACATCCGCGAATTGCTTCAGCCCGTAAAACAGCGTCGACGTAAACAGCGGCTTCGAGATAAATCCCGAAACGCCTGCCGCGCGCGCGTCACCCTCTATATCCGACCAATCGTAAGCGGAAATAAGCAATATCGGGATATCGTCTCTCAATGTTTCACGAATCTGACGCGCGGTTTCAATACCGTCTATACCCGGCAGCTTCCAATCGAGAAGGATCACCTGATACGGATTTCCGCTGTCCTGCGATTTAGCGACCATTTTTACGGCGGTTTCTCCATCAAGCGTCCATTCCGAATCGATCCCGATCTTCTTCAGCGAATCCGCCGCGTTGCGGCAAATCAACTCGTCGTCGTCGACAACCAGCATGTGCCAATTCGGAAGTATCATCTCATCCTCACGCAACTCCGCCTTTTCAAGGTCGAGCGTTACAAAGAAGTGAGTACCCTTTCCGGGAGTGCTCTGCACATTGATTGTTCCGTCCATCGCGTCTACGATGTACTTTGTTATCGCCATTCCAAGTCCCGTACCCTCGGTCTTGTGAACACGCTTGGAATCCTCGCGGGTGAACGCCTCAAAAATGCTCTTCCGGAATTCCTCACTCATGCCGATACCGTTATCTTGAACCTCAAGGTTCACTTGCGTGAAGTTATCGCCCTTTCCGGATGGTTTCTCGTAGAGCTTTACCTCTATCGACCCTCCGTCCGGCGTGAATTTTATCGCGTTTGACAGCAGGTTGAGAATAATCTGGTTAAGGCGTACACTGTCACAATAGACATTTTCGCAGTCGATATCACTGATGAATACGTCAAATTTCTGCTTCTTCGATTTGACCTGCGGCTGAACAATGCTTACGATAGATTCCATAACCTCGCGCAGCGATATCTCCGACATTGAAAACGTCAGTTTTCCGCTCTCGATCTTCGACATATCCAGAATATCGTTGATAAGACCCAGCAAATGCTTGCTCGAAAGCGTTATCTTGGACAGGCAGTTCTCCACCTGCGGCTTGTTGTCTATGTTCGCGGTAGCTATCGCGGTCATTCCGACAATAGCGTTCATAGGCGTGCGGATATCGTGCGACATATTGGACAGGAACTCGCTCTTTGCCTTGTTTGCATGCTCCGCCTCCTGACACGCGTTTTCGAGCAGCTTCATCTGCTTCTGACTCATTCTGAAATATATAAAGAATATCAGACAAAGCACCACAAGGTTAAGTATCATGCAAATGATAAACATTTCCGAACGTTCGTTGTCAAGCCCGTTTACGGTAGCGTCAAGTTCTCCGTAGGGCATGACCGTCACAAGATACCATTCCGAATGAGCAAGCGGAGTGCAGTAAACATGACTGCGTCCTTCCTGTAACGGAACAACGACGGAAAAATCCTCACGCTTTTCCATCGCCGAGCGAAGATCGCCTATAAAGCTTTCCGCGCCGGAATAATTATCTCCCTCGAACATTTCGCGGACACGGTCAAAATAATTGTTCCTTTCAACGTCATTGTTTCTGATAATAAAGCTTCCGTCACGGCGTATAATGTGTGAGTACGTCAGCGTGTCGTCCACGTCGAGCGACAGTACCTCGTTTATATAGGATGCCGGAATACCCGCCACAAGCGCGATACTGTGCTTTCCATTCTCCATTAGATATGCTGCGGGAACGCCCATCATCACGATCTTATTTTCGGTTTCGGAGTGTCCGATAGCCACCTTCTTATCGCCGTTGCGCAGCGAACCGAGAAACGACGGCAGATCCTCAAGCTCTACCTGATCTCCGTATATCATATGGAATTCGCCCTCGCTGTCAAAAAAAGCGAGGTAATCATAGCTTCGCATCCTGCCCTCAATGGCAAGCGCGTCAATCAGTTCTTTGCTGTCAGTCGCTTTTTTTGGCGGATTGCTCTCAATAATCGTATTCAGCGGACTCATGCGCAGATTTACGGTAGTTTCGAAATGCATAGCGATCTTCTCGCTCATACTCTGCATATAGATCGTTCCTACATCGTTTATCACCTGCTGACTTTCGCGGCGCATTGTCACAACGAAAAAAGACAGTGAGCCAACGCTTATGATTATCAGCAAAACCAAACTGGCAAACAAAAATCTTGTAGTACTCTTCTTTGTATTACTCAATCAAACTCACCTCGGGATACTGGTCACTCATCAAGCTGAGCCAAAGCGTCGATAGTCATCTCATAGTCGTCGCGGACTTGTTTCAGAAGCTCGGACGCATTGTCCGAAACGTTGTTTCGCAGAGCCTCCGTAAGCTCTGCTGAGGAATTCCGGAGCTTATCCAGCCCGAGATTAGCACACAGACCCTTTAACGTATGCGCCATTCTGAACGCTGTTTCGTAATCGCCGCTCTCAAAAGCCGCAGTAAGCTCCGCGGTCGTTTTATCGTTTGTAAATTTTCTGACAAACTTCCCGAGCATCTTCTCTGAGTTGCCCATTCTTGTAAGCGCGGAAACATAGTCCGAACCAATGGTATTATAAAAGGCTTCTAATGTCATTGTTTGCTCCTTTCATCAATCCGTAGCCGTTTTCCGACGGAACGAGCTTTCCTATAACTCCGGTGAACCGCTGCGGCTCCTCGAGCGTCCACGTTGTACGGCACACAAGCTTGTATGTATTGCATTGCGTATCGGTCGGATAGCGGCGGTGTTCCTCGGCGGTATTTGTGATCCTGAACGTCTGCACGGGCTTTGCTTTACCCGGTTTTACGGTAATAAGCTGGTGTACGTAGAACTGTACGATAGGCTGCTCCGCGGACATAGACCTCAGCTTCGCGGAAAGCTCGGAAAGCGTTTTCTGACCGAACACTTCAATAAGTTTTTCATTGTGTGTAGGGTCGATAATTGCCTCTTCAACGCCAATAGTTTCCGCACCGTTCGCGGAAAGCGTCAGCATATCCGAAGCTGCATTATACTCGAACGAATAACCGCCCGTAATGCTTTCGAAGAAACGGCTCTTCATCTTCTCGTATTCGAGCAGATGCAGCAGTCTGTCGGAAGAATACATCGCGTCGTTCTTAAGCAGCTCGTGCGCGAATTCCTTTATCTCGTCCTCGCCGCGTATATTCGCGCCGTTGCCCTCCTTAACGAGACGCATTTCCTCGGCGCGGTTCAGCATACAAGTAAGCAGCAGCGGATTGAACTGCCCGCACTCGCCCTTGGATATCATCTCGATAGCGGTTTCGTGCGAGAACGGCTTCTTGTAGCATCTTTCGGCGGTAAGCGCGTCGTAAACGTCCGCCAGCGATACAGCCTGCGCCGCTATCGGAATATCATCACCCTTTAATCCGTCGGGATAACCGCGTCCGTCCCAGCGCTCGTGGTGCCAGCGCGCAATAGAGTACGCGAGCTTGACGATGGGCTCGTCGCGGTAGAACGGCAGATCCGACAACATCTGCGAGCCGACCGCGGAGTGCGACTTCATTATCGCGAACTCCTCGTCGGTAAGTCTGCCGGGCTTGTTCAGTATCTCGTCGGGAATAGAAATTTTGCCGATATCGTGAAGTGCGGAAACGGTGGAAATAAGCGAAATATCCGCTTCGTTAAGGTTATACTGATCAGTTATCCTGATAAGCTCTCTGAGAAGTATCTCGGTGTAGCTTTGCACGTTGATAACGTGCATACCGCATTCGCCGTTGCGGAATTCAACGGTATGCGCGAGTATCTCGATCATTATACGGGAATTCTTTTCCTTTTCGTAATACTGATCGGCAACGATCCCCGCAAGCTTCCTCTGCTTAGCGTAAAGCGCGGTGATATTCTTGCAGCGCTTCTGAACGATAAGATAATCAAACGGACGGCGTATAAATTCGGTAACGCCAAGCTCGTATGCCTTATGAATAACCTCCGCGGAATCCTCGGAGCTTATCATAATGACGGGTATATCGGATAGCCAGCCGTTCTTGTTCATTATTTCAAGAACCTCCAGCCCATCCATTACGGGCATGACCATATCCAGCAGCACAAGCGATATCTCCGTATTGCGCTCTTGAAGCACGACGATAGCCTCGCTGCCGTTTCCGGCCTCGAATATCTCGTATTCACCCGCGAGCATATCGGTAAGTATCTCGCGGTTCAGCTCCGAATCGTCAACAATTAGAATTTTTTCCATAACAATAACAAGAAAAGCGGATCACCGACAGAGGACGTCAATCCTCAGATTGACATACAAAGCCGTTCCTGCCCTCTCACAGCCCCCTCTCATTACTTTACATACAAATTTATTATAACATATTCCGACGTATTTGTCAACCTAAAAAAAACAAAATATGCCTTAATTGACTAAATCGCGCGGGAGCTTATCAAGAGTGATAACAAGCGGGTCGTTGTACACCTTGGACAGCTTGTCCTTATCGTTGTTCATAATATGATCGGTATGCCAGACCATAAACCACGCCCACATTGCTTTATCGTTCACAAAATCCGCGATGGGAGGAACGTTTCCGCATTCGTGGAACGCCATTGGCTTGTCGGCTACCTTTTTCAGCAGCTCAAACGCGCTTTTGTGCGTTCCGTTGTTATATGTGTCCGAGCCGATGATATCACAATATCCGTTTCCGGGATACCAGCCGTCGACCACGTAGTCCGCATAGCCTAGTACCCAGATGAGATTATTCAGCTTGTATTCATTGGTGAACTTATTGTACATCAGCCTCCAGAGCCGAACAAAATTCTCTGCGCCGCCCTTTCCCCACCAGAACCACTTCCCGTCAAACTCGTGAAACGGTCTCCACAGTACGGTAACTCCGGCGTCCTGAAGCTCCGCGAGCGCTTTTGCAGCTCTGTCCCAACTTGTCATAAGGGTGATGTTCTCCTCCGTGCCCTCGGTGAACAGACGGTCAAAATCGGGATCGTCCGACTTGGACTCGGGATAATCGCTTATTGCAACACCCGTATGCCAGCAAATCGTCACCAGACCGCCGCGTCTTGTCCAGTCTATAGAGCGCTTCACCACGCCGTCAAAGTCGTTGTCCTTGAAATCCAGCCCCCTCATGGCTGGGAGTTTTCCGGTAACCTTTTTGATGTAATCCATTTCATACTCCGAAGAACCTCTCCAGATAGATTCCTGCTGAGCGGAAATGATGTTTTTTCCGAAGTTGCCGCAGATGTACGCGTATATTTTTTTCGTCCTTTCATCGGAATTCTGATTGGAAAGCGCGTATCTGTCCGTGCTGTTTATTTCCGTCATAATGTGTGACCTTTCCGTTTATTGCCCAATATATGGCTTATTGATATTATAATTCGGCAAAACGGTTTTGTCAATCCCGATTTGCCGATTTTTCATAAATTTCACCTATATTCCGCAAGATGCACCTTTAACGGAATGTCAAAACGCATTGACAAACCCTGCATAATCCTTTATAAATTAGAGAGTATGAAAAGCTGAAGAACGAGATTCAGCAGACAAACGATTTGAGCATATGACGGCGCGAGCCTTAACATAAAAATACACACGGATCGGAGGTGTTAATATGCAAATGATGGACAGAGCGTGTGTGAGGTCCTATAAGGAGAACTATCCGAAAGGAACGCGTGTGCAGTTTGACAGTATGGGCGACGATCCGCGCCCTGTTCCTCCCGAAACGAAAGGTACTGTGGTCGCAGTCGATGATATCGGCACCGTTTTCGTGGTTTTTGATAACGGCAGACAGCTTGGAATCTGTCCCGAGGTGGACAGATTTCACAAGATATCCGAGCATACGGAATCGCAGGAGCCGAAAATGCCGATGTAAAACGACAGAAAAAAACAGGAAAGGACGTGATTATCGCAATTAAGTTTTTTGATTGTTTCGCCTCGCCATATTTCGCAGCGGTCTCGAGCAAGCGGGAGACTTTAAATGTATCGGGAGCTGCGAGATCGACAAATTCGCCGCTGCAGCTTACAAAGCCTTGTATGACACGAAAGGAGAGGAGTAACATATTTAAAGATACAAACGCAAACCCGCATTATAACGGTATTGCTTAATAACAAAAAGACCGCAGCTATACAAACCTGCGGTCTTTTTGTTAAATCATATGAAAATATATCCACTAGTGTACCGTCCCGTTGACATTTAGTATAATAGTATCCCTAAGTTATTGCACCTACTTTTCAGCAATAACCGGA
>CAYWIP010000052.1:0-20207 GCA_964458395.1 uncultured Ruminococcus sp. | reverse complement strand
TTTGTCGGATTTTGTTTTCCCCCCTCCCCGAAGGGTGTCCTCTCGCAACCGTGCGTCAACATAATAATTAAAATAAACGAAACCACAACAGGCAACTGATTACAAAATGCCCGGCGCAGCATCACAACGCTAAACAATAATTTACACTATTAAAGTACAATTTTATAATATATTTCCAAAGAGGTTTACAAATCCAAGAAAATATGTTATAATATAAAAAACGGACACGGCGCTGCTTTTATGGGGGAGTATTATGGGCATTATAAATAAAGGCGAGAAGAAAAAGAGCTTCGGCTTTGTGCTTGAGGACAGCGATAAACGCAGGCTTATATTCCGGTTTTATCCGGAGGAGTCGCATATCCACGGCTTTCACGATTTCTGTCCGACTGAATGGGAGCAGGTCTATAAGACCTATTACAGCTGGAAAATATGCATTGACGAGAACGGCGTGAAAACCTCTTTCGGGTCGTACCGCGACGAGGACTGCTGCTTTATGAATTACGTCTGTGTTATCAGGGAGCTTATCAAAAACGATAAGAACGACAGGCGCGAGGTTCATTCGCTCTGCGGCATAAGCTGGAATATCTCCTACCGGAAGCGCGCAAAGGATTTTATAGAGTTCGGGCTTTGGACGCAGGAGAATATCGGCTACCGCTTCAGGCTGGACATAGATACCGCAAAACGGTTCGCGGAGTTCCTCGAGAGAGTTGACGCGTATATGATGAAGCACAGCGAGCCGATTTAAAGATAGGAGAAGTATGGAAAACAACGAATATTTTACGGAGAAGATCGCTCCGAAGAAAAAAGATAATCAAAATCAGGGAGAACAGCGCACCGAAAACCGCCGCAAGGGAAATTATCCGCGCAAGGCAAAGCCTGCCGCGGAGGCTCCCGCAGTGAAGCCCATGCAGGCCGTTCAGGATGATAATTCGCCAAGGGTGGAAATAATCGGCGTAAGGTTTAAGGACGTTGGAAAGGTGTACTATTTCGCGCCGAACGGGGAAAAGTTCAGGCATGGAGACAAGGTCATAGTTGAAACCGCGCGCGGCGTTGAGTGCGGCGAGATAGTCCTCACCAACCGCGAGTTCCCCGAGAGCGGACTGGTTTCGCCGCTGAAAAAAATAATCCGCAAGGCGGACGAAAAGGACATCAAGCAGCTCGAACAGAACCGTATCAAGGAAAAAGAGATCATGCGTATGTTCGCGGAGAAGATACGCTTCCATAAGCTGGAAATGAAGCCCATCGACATCGACTGCACGTTCGACGGCAGCAAGATCCTGTTTTACTTCACCTCGGACGGCAGAGTGGATTTCCGCGACCTCGTAAAGGACTTGGCGGCTATCTACCGCACCCGTATCGAGCTTCGTCAGATCGGCGTCCGCGACGAAGCGAAAATGCTTGGCGGTCTTGGAATATGCGGCAGACCGTTCTGCTGCTCGTCGTTCCTCGGGGAGTTTCAGCCCGTGTCGATAAAAATGGCAAAGGAGCAGTCGCTCTCGCTAAACCCGACTAAAATTTCGGGAACGTGCGGACGGCTTATGTGCTGCCTTAAATACGAGCAGAACTGCTACGAGGATTTTCTGCGCACTACGCCCAAGGTAGGCGCTTACGTCGAAACTCCCGACGGCAGAGGCTCGGTCGAGGAGGTCAATCTGCTCACGGGAATACTGAAAGTAAAGCTCGACAAAAAGCCCGACGTTCCGATAGTTATCAACAAGGAGGAGGTTCGCGTCATCAAGGACGGCAGAATACGCGTCAACAGCGACGAGATAAAGGCTCTCAAAAAGCTGGAGGAGTAATATGCTCGATTATATCGTTTTGCATTACGCCCGATTTTTTTACCGATTTCCGCCGGGAGTCGGCGAGATTCTGGTTGGTTTGCCGATCGTATTCGTCGTGTGTATAATTTATTGGTTTACTCGCCGAGCTTGGCATAAAAAGCGGCTCGGCGCGGACTTTTCCGAAACGCGCCGCAAATGCCGCCTTAACGAGCTTGTCCGCCTGCTGTTCGTGGCATGGTTCACAATGATGTTTCTGCTGTGCCTTACCACCGATTTTGGCTCGCTGAAAAGGAATTTCTCCACCCCGCTTATCCTGCTCCCTCCGTATCGGGCGGTCAGGAGCTTCACAAGCTTCAACTTTATTCCCTCGCTGCTGACAGGCTTTGACAGGAGCGAACTAATGGATATGCTTATGAATACGGTTTTGTTTGTGCCGCTCGGTGCCGCGCTGCCGATTCTTTGGCAAAAAGCCGATCTCCGCAGAACGACGCTCGCCGGGTTTATGCTTACATATTTTATCGAGCTGGGAGCGCAGCCATTTCTGGGGCGCAATCCAAGCATTGACGATCTTATCTGCAACACTCTCGGCACGGTGATTGGCTATCTGTTATTTATGCTGCTGCGGAAGATTTTTCCGAAATTTATCGAGAGCTGTCAACGGACAATTAAAGTCAAAAAGAAACGTACATAAAAACCGCCCCGCGCTCGTGCACGGGGCGAAATTATTCTAAACGTAATAAGGATTGGGCTTGGTGAGAATGATTATCAGGTCGATAAGCCAGCCGATACCGAAAAGTCCCCATGTGAAAAACCACAGCAGACCCGAACCGACCTTGCCCTCGTAAAAGCGGTGAACTCCGAATATCCCGAAGCAAAGACACAGCACGAACGCCACCCACTTGTTTCTTTCTCTGCCGCCAACGTGAACGCTTTGCGCGTTGTTTGTGTTGTTATTGTTGATAATGATCGGCTGTCCGGGAGCGCTCTGAAGCTGCTCGACCTGCCGTCCGCAGTGAGTGCAGACCACCGCGTCCATAAGTATTTTCTGTCCGCAGAATTTGCAGAACTTCATTCCGTCGTTAAGCACCGTCACCTGCGGCTGACCGGGCGCGCTGTTTACGGGAGTCGGCACGCCGTCGGGCTGATAAACGTTTTGTGACATTATCGGCTTGGATACCTCGTTGGGGTTGCCGCCGGGGTATATCTCGCCAGTCACGGGGTCTGTCCACGGCTGCGGCGCTGCTTTTTTAAGGCTGACCGAGGGATTTTTGTTGTCCATATTTTGCCTCCATATAAAGAGAGATTCTATGCCTATGCAATAATTATATCACAGTTACTCTCAAATGTAAAGCGGTCGGGGCAAAATTTCACCTACAAATTTTCCCAGTTGCCCGTCACAAGGCAGACAAAGAATTTCGACACCTTTTGCAGCGAAAAGGTGTCCGCCGCGAGCAGTATCATTATTATAACGCTGATCCGCGAAAGGAATATCCCCCAGCGCATACCCGTAGACATTTCGGTCTGTACCTTGGGAACGCGGTACTTTTTTATCTTGACGAACTTGTAGATCGCCATAATGACACCCACCGCCAGCAGTATCATAACAAGCGCCATCCAGACAATATACAGCACGACCGCAGGGGTCATCTCCGCTTCATTCCCGCTCTGCGACGCCAGCAGATAATCGCCGACCGACTCGTCCGCCGCAAGCAGTATCATCATTCCCGAGATACTGTTGAACATCGCGTGCATTATCGTCGACGTGACAAGGCTTCGCGTTGAAACGGCGATATAGCCGAGGAAGATACCGAGCGCCGTAGCGTAGAAGAACTGCGCGAAATTCGCGTGGATAGTGCCGAAAAGCAGCGCCGAGACGAATATCGCGAAGCCGTTTCCGTAGGGGCGCAGGCTCTCCATTATAAGCCCTCTGCACCAGAATTCCTCGAAAAGCGGCGCGAGTATCGTAAGCTGAATGAACATCACTATCGCGCTGCCCATATCGGGAGCGGCGAGCGTGTCCTGAACCACCGTAAACGAATTCCCAAGCTCCGTGCCCGCGAACAGCGAGCCGAGAAGCTGCGTTAAAATATTACAAGCTATCGCCACGCCGTAACCCGCCGGGAACATAGCCAGCGCGCGACCGAGATATCTGGGCTTTCCGTAGACCTCTCCCATTCGGTTTTTCATTGGGCGCTTCAGCAGAAATATCGCCGAAATAATGGGGATAAGATACAAAAATACCACCGAAAGTGCCGCGTTGATAATGTACGCGACAGTCGGGGTCAGCGACAGCGTACTCAGATACGGCGAAGCAATCGCCGCCAGAACGTCCACAGCTGTTCTCGCCGCGAACACGATTATCATCATAATTCCGATCCGCGTACATATGCTCTTGAAGCCCGGCACCAGCGACGGCGATTCTGCGGACTGCGGCTCCTCGGGAACGGTCTGTATGTTGTTGATTATTTCCTCGGACATAATATTTACCCTTTCCGTTTATACAGTTAATATTGTGTATAAGCTCTATATACAATATATCACAATATCGTCCGTTTGTCAATAGGGTTTTGAAAAAAATTATTTCCCCGTAAGCTCATGATAGCCGCAAATTTCCGCGACCGTGTCCTCGGCGGTCTTTCCGTGACAGTCCACGGTAATATCCGCGTATTCCCGGTACAGCGCCATGCGCCGCGCGAATACGTCCTCGATAGTGTCCTCGGGGCGCTTTGCTATGCCGCGCGTTCTGATGTTTTTGAGCCGCGCGGCAAGCTCTCCGGTCGGTATCGACAAATAGTAGACGATACCGTTCTTTTTAAGGTGGAGCATAGCCTCGCGGCTGTATACGGCGCTGCCGCCCGTCGCTATGACCGCATTGCCCTCCGCGGAAACGGAGCATATGGCGCGCTCCTCCGCGATACAAAACGCGTCCAGACCGTCCTTGTCGATAATATCCTGAAGCAGTCTTTCCGTGTCCTGCTGAATTATCAGATCGGTGTCAACAAACGAAAAGCCGAGCGTCTTCGCCAGCAGCACCCCGATAGTGGACTTTCCCACCGCGGGCATTCCGATAAGTACTATATTCTTCATTAAAACTTCACCTTGTCCAAGCTCATAGTCGCGACCGCGTTAAGACTTTCGTCGCCGATATTCCCCGCGATGAACTCGTAATACCCCTGACAGCCTATCATAGCCGCATTGTCTCCGCAAAGCGAGAGCGGTGGAACATATAAAGTCATTCCGTGCTTTTCGGAAGCCAAGGAGAGCGTTTCGCGGAGTCCGCTGTTCGCGGCTACTCCCCCCGCGAGAGCGATTTTTTTGTAGCCGTATTCCTCGGCGGCGGAGATGAATTTCTCCGTCAGTATCTCGCTCACGGTGTTCTGAAAGCACGCAGCCAGACTGTTCACGTCTACCTCCTCTCCCTTTTGGTTCGCGTTGTGAATGAGATTGATAACGGCGGTTTTCAAGCCCGAAAAGCTGAAATCGTATGGATTCTGAGTTTTCGGCTTGGGCAGACGGTATTTTGTCGGGTCGCCGAGCTTTGAAGCCTTGTCGATAAACACGCCGCCGGGATACGGAAATCCCATAGCCCGCGCCGCTTTGTCGAACGCCTCGCCCGCCGCGTCGTCGACGGTTCTGCCGACCGTTTCAAATTCGGTATAGCTGTTTACGCGGACGATATGTGAATGTCCGCCGCTCGCGACAAGGCACATATACGGCGGTTCAAGCTCCGGATGCGCGAGGTAATTCGCCGCGATATGACCGCGTATATGATGTACGGGAATAAGCGGCTTGTCAAGCGAATACGCCAGCCCTTTCGCGAAATTGACTCCCACCAGCAGCGCCCCGATAAGCCCCGGCGCGAATGTCACCGCGACCGCGTCAACGTCCTCAGCCGACAGATCCGCTTTTTCAAGCGCTTCGTTCACGACGCTGACAATGCTCTCGCAATGCCGCCGCGAGGCTATCTCGGGAACTACTCCCCCGTACAGCCTGTGCTCCTCTATCTGCGTCGCGACTACGGAGGAAACGATCTCCCGACCGTCGCGTATGACCGCCGCGGCGGTCTCGTCGCAGGAGCTTTCTATTGATAAAATGTCCATTGGAACTCCTTATTTTTGCAGTATTATAAAATTATGCGGCTCTATTGCAGTAACTTTGCTTGTAGTAAAATCCTCGATATTACGCGTGATAACATATTCCGCTCCGCATTTTAACGCACATTCCGCTTGAAGACAATCCTCCATATCGGCAAACTCTTCATCATTCAGAACGGATAATATGTCATGCTCATCTATGCCGATAATTGTTGTTATTTCACATAGTTCAAGCAGCATTTTTCGCCTTTTTTCGGAAGAAAAGGTTTTTCTTAAAATATAAAAGGCGTTCATTACCGAGTGTGCCGCGATACAGCCGTTCAGCTTTCCGCTTGCACACATAAAGAGAATTTCACGCGCGTCCCGAAAAAACGGCTCTCGTTTGGTCAGGTAGTCCAAAATAATGTTGGTGTCGATCAAAACATTCATTTGCCGTATCTTTCCTCCCGATACTCCTCAAGCTCCTTGTCATAGTCGATCTCAGAGGTTTCTTCGATCATGCTTTCCAGAGATCTGAAAGCTGCTATTTTTCTGTCGTTCACCGGGTTTTCAGGCAAATATTCGCTGAACATGGCAATAAAACCCTCTATCTGCTTTTCACTGAGACTGTCAATTATACTGTACGCGATCTCCCGTGTACTCAAAAAAATTCCCCCTTACTTCACATCGGGTTTCCTCGACGTGATAAACTCGATAGCCCGCTCGATAGAACTGCGGACATGCTCCATTTCCTCGCTGTGAAGATTTTTCGCGTTGCGGTAGTCGAAGCTGTCGCAGAACTGCTGAACGTCCCCGTTGAGCGACTTGATGTAATTCTCGACAAGCGCGTCGGTCGCCTCGATAAAATCCTTCTGCTCGCTTTTGGGGAGCATAGTCTGGACGTTGGACATCAACAAATTGTAATGCGGTATGCAGATGTACTCCTGCTTGGAGTAGAGCTTCCTGAAGCCCTCGTCCTTTCTGAACATCTCAAACACGGTCTCCAGCATATGTTGAACGCCCCAGTCCACCTTGCTGCACACAAAGCAGGTCTCCTCTATCTCACTCGCCTTTTTCGCCTTTGCGCCCTTGGTGAAGAATATGCCGCGGCGCTCGAAGATCTCCCCGCGCAGCGTGGCGAGATAGGTATTCAGCATTAGCCCGAGCGACAGGCGGTTGTTCTGCTTCAGCAGGCTGTTGAAGTGATCGTGGCAGAAGCCGAGCTTGTTTGTTTCCTCGCGGACGTCCGGCTCCATCATAGCCGCGCCCATAATGTACTCGCAGATGTGATCCTCAACGGTGTTGCGCATGGCGCAGATCGGACAGCCGCATTTCGGCTCGAACACCTCGTTTATCGGGATAGTAAGTATGCTTTCTCTCATTGGCTTTTGATCCTTTCGGTATTGGTTTCTCCGAGAACGCTCGGTCATGATTTTGTGTTGCTTTGCTGAAAAAATCTTCAAAACACTTGAAATCTTATTTATATTGTATTATAATTAAAGTAAATAATCAAGGGGTTTTTTAAAAAAATGAACATAAAAGTAAATAATTCCAACTTTGATCTGCGGCAGACGTTCTTATGCGGACAATGCTTTCGCTGGAAAGAAACCGATAACGGCGGATTTTCCGGAATTGCCATGGGCAGCAGACTGACCCTTTCGGAGCTGAACGGTGAAATTATTATCGAGGGCGTTCAAAAGGAGGATATTCCCAAGTGGCGCGGGTACTTCGATCTTGATACCGACTACTCCGAGTACATACGGCGCTTCTCCGCCGACAAAACCCTGAAAGCCGCCTGCGAGGGCTCGCCGGGTATACGCATACTGCGGCAGGAGCCTTTTGAAACGCTTATCAGCTTTATCATCTCCCAGAACAATAATATCCCCCGCATTTCGGGGATAATCGGCAGGCTTTGCGAGAGCTTCGGCGAGGATATTGGCGGCGGCGGTTTCGCGTTCCCGACGGCGGAAAAGCTTCGCGGCATAGAGCCGGAGGACTTAGCGCCGCTTCGGGCGGGATTCCGCGCGAAGTACATAGTCGACGCGGTAAACCGCGTGAATTCCGGCGAGATAAACTTCGATGAAATAAACGCGCTCCCGCTCGAGCCCGCTCGTGAAACGCTCAAGAGGATAGTCGGCGTGGGGGATAAGGTCGCGGACTGTGTGCTGCTGTTCGCGTTTCACAAGCTTGACGCGTTCCCGAAGGACGTGTGGGTAAAGCGGCTTATGGCGGAGTTCTACCCCGACGGACTTCCCGAATGCACCAAGGGCGCGGAGGGCGTAGCACAACAGTACCTGTTCGACTATGTGAGAAACAACGACGGATTGAAGGTGTAGGAGGGAGCTATGGATATCATACCGATGAGCGTTTCCGATACGGGGGTCCTGGAGCTTTTTTCCGAGCACGACGACTTTATGATCGGTTTTCTTGGCGGCGACAAGGACTGCTATACCCGATACAGTCCCGCCGAAAATATAGAAAAGGTATGGGTCGCGTTTGATGACGATACGCCGATAGGGTGCGTCGCTTACCGTACCAGAACCGACGATACGGGCGAGGTCAAGCGGCTGTTTATCCGCGGCGGATACCGCGGAAAAGGGTTATCCAAAGCGCTTCTTGCCGAAGTGAAGGACTATGCAAAAGCCCAAGGCTGTAATAAACTCTTCCTTGATACGCGGATAACTCTCGAGCCCGCCGTTTCTTTATATCGGAGCTTCGGCTTTGAGATCACGTTTCAACAGGGGCTTTACATACAAATGGAAATGAACGTATAAGGCGGTTTTCGTCTTTAACGGTTACAGAAAGGAACTTAATTATGTTTTGTACCAATTGCGGCAGAGAAATAATCGACACGGCGAAATTCTGCAACTTCTGCGGAACGCCCATTCAGAATATGGCGGCGGGTATTCCCGTTCAACCCGTTCAGCCCGTTTATCCGCAGCCTGTTCAGTCCGCACCCGAGTATCCGGAAAGCACAAGTATTCCCGCAGCGGAGAATATTTCCGAAAGCGTCCCCGGGGAAATAACGGAGAACGCCGATAACGCCGCCTTTGTTGAAACGGAGACGGCGGAGACCGCAGCGGAAAACGCGGTCGAAAGCGCGGAGGAAACGGCTGTCGGCAGCGCCGTTCCCACACCCAATTCTATCCCGACCTACGGAACGAGCGAATCCGTTTACTCCGCGCCCCCCGCGTATCCTGCCGCAGCGCAGACCGTGAACGCCATTCCCGTGCAGTCCGCCGAGCTTGCTCCCGAAACAAAGCCCGAACGCAAATACACTCTCGGTCATATTATGATGTGTCTGGCGGCGGTCGCGGTAATGGCGATAGTCGCAGGAGTATTCGCAGGACTGTATTTCTCCGTTATTTAGCGCAAATAGCACAAAACGGACGTGCGGGTTTGAGCTATTTATACAATTTTAATAAAAAGAATTGACATTTCCCTTTCGGTATTGTATAATATAAGAATAGGTGCTTGTGTTATTTTTACAATAATACACACAATAATCGGCGAGAGGGAAAAATAATGGTTTGCGTTAATTGCGGAAAAAATTTGATAAGGGGCTATGCTTTTTGTATGGAATGCGGTTCGCCCGTGCCTCCCGAGGTTCTCGAGGAGGGCGGAATGCCGGGAAGAACGGATAACGAGGGCAGACCTGAGCCCGAGGAGGAAAGTGCTCCCAAGCCCGAAAACAATGATAACGGCGAAAAAACGGAGAAGCCCGTTTCCGAGGTAAAGTCGTCAATGCCGGGGGTCGAACCGCTTGACGGCGGCAATACTACCGAAACTCTGGTGTTCTGTCCCAATTGCGGAATGCATATGCAAAGCGATTCTTACCGCTGTAACAAGTGCGGAATGACGCTCGGCGAAAAGCCCAAGAACGTTCCGCTGTCGGCGGGCGGAGTTCCGCTTATGAATATTGACCCCACGGGCGGTCTGGGCGGTATCGGCGGAGGTCTGGACGGGATCTCCGAAAGCGATCTCGAGCAGATAACCGGCTTTATGAGCGGCACGGGAAATATCCCGATTTTTGCGGCGGAGGACAATTCCACTCCCGATCTGTTCGGCAGCGATATTTCTGCGAACGACTTCGCAGCGCTTTCCGAACAGCTCGCCAATTTCAGCGCCGCCAACGAAATGCCCGGCATAGAAGCGATCGACGCTCCGAAGCGCGAACCGGAAGCGGAACCCGAAAAGCGCCCGGTCGAGCGCCGTGTCGACGATTTCAATATGGGCGGCGATTCCTCGGCAGTCATATCGGACAACGCCGTTCCCGTTATCGGAAATTACTCTATGGACGAAATGCCCGAAGAGAATGTAAATCTCGATCCGTACAAGTTTCTCGACGCGTCTATGGAGGACGCGCCGGAGCCGCTGTTCTCAAATCCGCAGACCGTTCCGTCCGCTCCCGTCAAAGGATCCGAGCCGGAAACCAAGCCGGAACAGCCCGTTTACGAGCCGGTCTTTTCTCAAAACAAGCCCGCGGAGCCGCCGAAGACTCCCGAACCGCCTGTGTTCCCGGAGGCCGCTCCCGTTATCGAGGAAGCCACGCCCGTTGTAAGCGAGTTTGTTCCCGAACAGCCCGCGCCCCAGCCGCCGCCTTATCCCAAGGCTCCCGAGACGGCAAATCCTTTCGGCGCGGACGACTTTTTCAGTCAGCCCGTTCCGCCGCCCATGCCGCGGCAGAATACCGCACCTGTGCAGACCGAAGCGCCGCGCGGCAATCTTTTCCGCTGCCGGTTCTGCGGACAGTCTATGTACGATACGGACAAGTTCTGCCCGAATTGCGGAGCGTCCTACAAGAACGGCTCGTCCAAGGGCAAGTCTAAAGCGCCGCTTATCATCGGTATTATCATAGCGGCGGCGGTTCTCGCGGCGGGAGGCTATTTCGCGCTGAATTTCCTCAACAACGGAAACGGCGGCGAAAGTGCTCCGCCTTCCCAGATCAGTTCTGCGGTTACGGATACGTCCGAGCCGGAGGTAAGCTCGTCGGACGAGGAGAGCAGCGCCCCTGAATCGTCGTCAACGGGAGCTTCGACCTCAACGGGCGAAACGTCCAATTCTTCGACGGGTGCGCCGCCGGCTTCAACGGGAGCGCCCGATAGTTCAAGCCGCCCCTCGTCAACGGGAGGAGCGCCCAATTCAACGGGTATGCCGCCAAGCTCAACCGGAGCGCCAAATTCGACCGGCGGGTCGTCAAGCTCAACCGACAGAGCGCCGAATTCAACGGGCGGTCAATCATCAAGCTCGACCGGAGCGCCCAACTCCTCAACGGGCGCACCCGGAAACTCAAGCCGTCCGTCGTCGACAGGCGGAGCGACGCACTCAACAGGCGCGCCGAATTCTTCAAGATAACAAAAACCGCTTCCGAAAATATTCGGGGGCGGTTCAGATTGTAAAAAACCCGATTTCCGGTGCGGAAATCGGGTTTCAAATTAAGCGGCAAAAGAGAAAAGACGAGAAAAATGGCAGAATATAAAATCAGTACAAATATGCTGCTTGTGGATGACATATTTTTTGAGATCCATGGCAACGAACTTAAGCCTGACCCAGCCGAGATTGCGAGTCAAGCCGCGAAGATATGTAAACCTCATCCGTTTTTGTCGCAGACGGTCTGCGCGGTGCAGGCAAAGCATTTCTTGTGTTCGCCTTTGTGAAATACTTGAATTACTACTTTATATACAAGCTGAAATTCCCGATACGAATTAAACCGTATCGGGAATTTATAATACGCGGATCAGTTTGCCGAAACGGAATAAACTCCGTCCATTTCACGGGAAATATGCCCCAGAAGCTCCAGATTTGTCAAAGCCTCGGATACCGCGGAAAAATCCAGATCGCTTTTTTCAACAAGCTCGTCGGCAGTCGCGGGCTGCTCGGCTATAAGCTTTAATACAGCCGCATCGTTCGATTCAAGCGCGGAAAGAAGCTCGTCGATCGGTTTGGGCTTTTTCGACCCGGCGGATTGCTCTTCGGGTTTAGGCGCGCGGTCTTTCCGGGCGTTATCCGCAGCGGATATGGGTTCTTCTATACGCGCGGCGGAGCCGCCGTAATTATTGTCCAACATTCCGCGGATAAGCTCACTGCCCGAATAGGTCTGCATAAGCTGTGCCAGAATGTCTGTATAACTGAAAACGCACGTTGCTCCGTCGCGTATCAGCGGAGCAACTCCTTCGTAACGCGCGGACATAATATCATGCGGCGGTATACAAAAAACGTCGCGGTTCTGGCTCACCGCGTGATTTGCCGTAAGAAGAGAACCGCTGTGCCCGCTCGCCTCAATAACGAGCGTACCGTGGCAAAGCCCCGAAATAATGCGGTTTCTCGCAGGGAAATAACGTCCGAATGTTCTTGTATCCGGAAGCAGCTCGCTTATCAGCGCGCCGCCTTTTTTGACAATCTCACGTTTAAGCTCCGCGTTTTCAGCGGGATAATTCACCATAATGCCGCACCCCAGCACGCCCGCCGTATATCCGCCGACGCTCAGCGCGGCTCTGTGAGCGGCGGCGTCCGCTCCTACCGCCATTCCGCTGACTATACTCACTCCGGTTTTTGCGAGCGGCGCGATAACGGACTGAGCCGCGGAAGCGCCGTACTCCGATATGTTCCGCGCTCCAACTGCGGCGACAGCGGGACGCTTGTCAAAACCGTCAAGCGTTCCCGCGACGAACAGCAGTATCGGAGGGTTGCAGATATTCCGAAGCAATACGGGATATTCATCGTCGTCGAGAGTTACTATGTGAACATCGTTTTCGCGGCACAGCTCTACAATAGGCTTTATCGCACCCATACGAACTTCCTTTGCGCGGAGCTTTTCCTTGTCGTTCAAAAACGGGATATTCCCGTCGCGTATCATGCGCGAAGCCGCGGCAGCGTCGCCGCCGCATTGATACAGTATCTCAATGGTTTTCGGATTGTACGGCTGCATTACTAGCAGCAGCCACAGCCAGACCTCAACGGGACTTTTCGCCATATGTATCCCTCCGTTCTACCAGATCTCTCTTGCGACAGCAACAAACTGCGCCGCCAAAAACGCTGTTGAATAGCCCGCCGCAAAAAACGAGAATATCCATTCAAACGATAATCCGTCAATATACATTCCCGAAAAAGCGGCAATATCATTTCTTATAAATATGTACGATATAACGTTCACAAGCACGCTCAATATCAGCGCGGGGAGCGTTCCGCAGAGAATATACCGCCTTGCCGAAACGCCGTAACGCGCCAAGCCCCTGCGCGAAAGCTTAGCCGCGAGCGTATGCGCGACAATCACCGCAGCGGCGGCAAGCATAAAGAGAAGCTCCGACCTTATCAGCTCAAAAAGAAATGACTGCGCCGCGCCGAGGACTATAACCGACAAATTGCCGAAAACGATTAGCAGAACGGTTGCGGCTTTTTTATTCATTGCGCGCTCCTTTCTCACGAAAACGCTATACGTCGCCCTTATATATTTTGTCCGTTTCGAGGACTACCGCCGTAATTATTATGTATACGGTTGAATACCCCGCCGCGAATATCGAGAGCGGAAATTCCAGCGGTATCATATCTATCAGCGGCAGAAGAAATCCTTCAAAGCCGACTTGCGTAAGCACGTATGTCACCACGGGCGTAACGATATTTATCAGCTCCGCGGGCAGAGCGCCGTATAAAATGTACCGCCCCGCCGATATCCCGTACTTGCGCCATAAGCGGCGGCAGGAGAATTTTGTCGCAATTATATGCAATACAAGAACCGCAATTATTGCCGGGAGAAACCACATTGTCGACATAAGCATGATCTGCGCTATGCCTATTGCAATAATAAGCATATTGCCGAAAGCGGCAAGCAGAACTATCGCGGTGTCTTTTCCCATGATAACCTCCTTTGCGGTACATTATAACGGGTAAGCTCTTAATTGACTTTGAATACCGCGCTCGTAAACGCGGGCAGGGTCAGTCCGCCGAGTTCCTGCTTTTCGCCCGTGAGGAGATTTTCGGCTTCTCCGCCCATGTTCAGGTTGAACGTAAACGGCGCGCCGTCCGCGTTGATAACGGTGAGCAGCGTTTCGCCGTCCGCCGTGCGCGAGAACGCGTATTGGCGGTTGGTGAGCTGTACCTGCTTGTAGTCGCCCTCCGCCGCTGCGGGGTGGTTCTTCTGTATCTCGGCGAGCGCACTGATGTGCTCGGAGAGGTCGCGATGACCCTCGGACTTCATCTTTTCGAGGTCGAACTCGGGACGGAGAGCGTCGTCGCCCCCTCCGCGCTTATCGCCCTCGATACCGAACTCGCTGCCATAGTAAACGGACGGTATGCCCGGCATCATAAACATCAGCGTGTAGATGAGCGGCAAATGCTCCTTGGTCTTGAGTATAGTTGCGACGCGGGTTACGTCGTGGTTGTCGACGAATGTATATAGGTGCTTTCCGCGGTACAGACACCAGTTTTCGCTGCCAAACTGGCGGTTTATCGAATGAGCGATCTCGAACATATTCATATCGTTGAAGCTGGAGAACAAGCCCTTGTAGCACTCGTAGTTGGTAACGGAATCGAGCATCTGATCGTTCATCCACATATTGTAGTCGCCGTGGAGAGTTTCACCGAGCAGGAAGAAATCCTCGCTGAGCCACTTGCAGTGACCGCGCAGCTCGCGCAGGAAGTTCTGGTCGAGGCAGTACGCAACGTCAAGGCGCAGACCGTCGATGCCGAATTCCTCTTTCCAGCCCGTGATAACGTCCTTGATGTACTGCTTTACGTCGGGGTTGAACAGATTGAGCTTGACAAGCTCGTAGTGACCCTCCCAGCCCTCGTAGTAGAAGCCGTCGTTGTAGCAGGAGTTGCCCTCGCGGACGTGGAACCAGTCCTTTTTGGCGCTGCCGAGTTTATGCTCGCGAACGTCGCGGAACTCGGTGAAGTCGCGTCCGACATGATTGAACACGCCGTCGAGAACCACCTTGATACCGTTCTCGTGAAGCGCGTCACAGACCTTTTTGAAGTCCTCATTCGTGCCCAGACGGCGGTCTATCGTCTTGTAGTCGATAGTGTCGTAGCCGTGCGCTACGCTCTCGAATACCGGACCGAAATAGATCGCATTGCAGCCAAGCTCCTTGATGTGCGGGATATCGTCGATTAGCTTCAGGATCTTATGCGTTGGTTCGCTCGATTGATCGTTCTGACGGGGGCAGCCGAAATATCCGATAGGATAGATGTGATAAAATACCGCGTTTTCATACCATTTCATAATATTACCTCTTTTTACTTAATTTAACTTTTACGGCGGCGCATGGAATTTCTCGGTTCCGCCGTTTGTAAATAAAATCAATTTACAGTTTTTATTATACCATATTGAAAGAGAGTTGTCAATGTTTTTTGTGCAAAACGACTAAAATAAATACCGTTTTTATTGCAAAACTGAAAAAATCGCACTAAAGTATTGAAAAAAATTCTTAAAACTGTTATAATGATATAAGTGAATAAAATCACTTGGGATCGTAGACAGTTAAAAGCAAATGTAAGGCAGCAAATTCCTTTGGACGGTGTTACCTTAGGTTTTATTTTTTTCTTTCTCAGGTACCTTTTGGAGGGATCGTTTATGAACGGGCTGCGCAATTTAAGGAGAACAACGGCGCTGGTATTGGCGCTTGTCATATTGCTGACAGCGTTTCCGTTTATTCCGGCACAGGCGGAGCAGGCAAAAACATTTGTTATAGGCGCAAACGAGAAATTCGGAATTACGGAAACAAGCTCGGGCATTTCGGGTCTGGCTTACGACTATCTGGAGCATATATCCAAATTCACCACCGACCGCTTCACATATAAAAAAGGCTCGCCCGAGGAGCTGTTTGAAATGCTTCGTAACGGAAATATCGACGTTATACCATGCGTCACCGAAAAGGAGCTTGAACTGTACGGAAACGACGATATTATATTCGCGGGCTTTTCAATGATAACCAAGTTCAACGCGATATACGTTTACAATCGCGGAAAGAACAAGGACGTAAATTATAATGACGCTGACGTTATCAAACATATGAAGATAGGCTATCTTCCCGAGGACGAGGCGACCTTTTTCGAGAACGGAAAATTCGTCCGCAGCGAGCTGGAGGACGCGGTGTTCGTTCAATACCGCACCGAAAACACCATGCGCGACGACTTCGTTTCGGGAAAGCTGGACGCAGTCGCGAAAAACTGTTTCCGCCCGTGGGATAACGAAACGATAGTTTATCAGTTCGACACGGACGCGTGTTATTTCGCGATAAGAGCGGAGGACACAGAGCTTTCCGCGCGGCTCACCGACGGCATGTCAAGGCTGTTTTTAGGCTATCCGTCATTCCCCGGCGATACGTATCAGAAGAACGTCGCGTGTTACGGCTCGCTGAGGTGCGCCTATACCGCGTCGGAGTACAATTATCTCGCGGCGCACAAGGAAATAAATATGGGCTTCAACCTCGCCGCCGATTCCATGCATTCATACGACCCCACGCGCGAGGAGCTTGTCGGCATAATCGGTTCGCTTATCGAGCAGGTATCGGAGTACTCGGGGATAAGGATAAACGCCATACCCTTCAACTCGCTTGCCGACTGCATGGACGCGCTTTCCGCCGAGGAGATCGACATTATCTACGGCGGAATTCCCGAGGGCGGGGTTTCGGGATACTCGGGATACTACGTTTCCGCGCCCGTATTGCGCTCGCCTATCACCCTCGTCGGCAGAAACGACGATGTGCTTTCCGAAACGGCAAATATTGCGATCGCCGCAAACCAGACCGATATTATAAAATATCTTGAGCATTTCCGTCCGCAAGCCGGAATATCACGCTACTCCACGAATACTATCGCCTGCGAAATGACAATGAACGGCCGCGAGGATACGGCGTGTATGGACTGTCACGAGGCGTATTACCTGAAAAGCACTCTGTACAACGAGCTTCGTATTCTGGATGTTCTGCCGATATACCGTTCGGAGTGCTTTGCGGTGACGCGGCGCTCGGAGGATCTCCGCAGCATACTTGAAAAGGCGATAGCGCAGATAAACGGCAACGAGTCCATTGTAGACATTTATAACATAATCAATTCGCAGGATACCGCGGCGGAAGACAACGACTGGCATATCTGGCTGATTGTCGGCGGGTTTGCGGTACTTGCGGCGGCTCTTGCGGTGTTTATAGTGCTGAACAGCGTCAAAACGCGCAGGCTAGGGGAGATCGACGCGCTTACGGGCGGACGCACCAAGCGCAGATACTTTTCCGATTCCGAAAAGCTCCTCAGGAAATCGAATCCCGAGGGCTGGGCAGTCATTGTTTTCGACATCGACAAGTTCAAGTTCATTAACGACCGCCTTGGCTATGAAGAGGGCAACCGAATGCTGGAGCGCTTGTACAAGACGGTCGGCGATCATCTGGAGCCGAATGAGGTCTACGCGCGCATTTCCGACGACAACTTTGCGTGTACCGTAAAGAACGCCTCGGACAGCGAGCTTGAAAACCGTCTTAACAACATCTTCGCGGAATTCGACCGCCGCAATTCGCTGTTCGTTTCCTACCCCGTACTGTTCAGCGCGGGAGTTTGCAGGCTCGGTCAGTGCGTTGACAGATACAAAGCGGTGGATTTCAACGTCGCGATAGACCGCTGCAATATCGCTAAGAAAACCGTCAAGGGCAGGCACAACAACGCGATCGCGTTTTACGACGGCAAGATACGCGAGAACGCTCTGCGCGAAAAGGATTTTGAAAACATCATGCCCGCCGCGCTCAGGGAGCACGAATTTATGTGCTACATTCAGCCGAAGTACGGCACCAAGTCGCGGCACATAGAGGGCGGCGAGGCGCTTATCCGCTGGAACAGCAAGGACTTCGGGTTTGTGTTCCCCGATCAGTTTATACCGATCTCCGAGAAAAACGGCTTTGTCGTCGAACTGGATTTCTTCATTCTCGAGGAGGTCTGCAAGGCTATGCGGCGGTGGCTCGACAAGGGGCTTACTCCCGTAGTCATTTCCGTTAATCAATCGCGGCTTCATCTTAACAACGACGACTACATCTGGCGGCTGCGCGAGATCGTCGACAAGTACGATATCCCCTATGAGTACATAGAGCTGGAGCTTACGGAAAGCGTGTTCACCGAGAATGCCGACCTTATGCTGAGGGTAATGCAGAAGCTGCACGACATCGGCTTCAAGCTGTCGATAGACGATTTCGGCTCGGGTTACTCCTCGCTGAATATGCTTAAGGATATCCCCGCCGACGTGGTAAAAATAGACCGCGAGTTCTTTAACGGAACGGTCAACTCACAAAAGGGACGCGCGGTAATTTCGACGGTAGTCGATCTTGCCAAAAACCTCGATATGCAGGTTATCTCCGAGGGCGTTGAAACCGTTGAGCAGGTGGATTTCTTGGAGGATATAGACTGCCATATGGTTCAGGGCTACTACTTCGCAAAGCCCATGCCCATGAAGGATTTTGAGGAGCTTTGGGCAAAGGATCTCGCCGAAGCCGCCGCAGAACAGAGCGGGCAATTGTCCGATCAGCCGCAATAAGCACAAGACCTCCCGCAGTTCAAAACCGCGGGAGGTTCCTTTATTTAAGCGCTTACCGCCGCATAGCGCTCGCTCTCGATTACACTGTTCATTACGATCTCGGGGGAGATTTCGCCGCTTGCGACCATATCGAATATTGCGGGAGAGAAGCCCGAAACCAGCGCCGCGCCCGTGTCCGACATCTTCACGGGGAAGTTCTCCCGAATGCTGTTGACGTTCCAGAATACCACCTCGGGCAGCTTGTAGCCGTGCTCGGCGTAAAGCGCCCTCATCGTGTCGAAGAGCGTGCTGTCGTTGCCGCCCGTTACGCAGTAATCAAACTCCATATCGGAGATTATGTACATGCGATCGGGCATTTCGCTCTGCTTTGCGTTGTTGTTTACCGCCGCCGAGAGTATCAGACGGAACGTCGCCTCGAGGTTGGTGTTCGCTACCTCGTTGAATGTCGCGCAGAAACGGGTCTTTTCAACGATATCCGCGCCCTTGATCTCCACCAGCCGGGGAGTTGCCGAGAAAGTTATGAAGTGATTCGCGAACGCGCCCTTGTTGTGCTCCGCGAAGTAGATGCCCAGCGACAGCGCCGCGTCAATGGGGCGGACGCTGTTTCGGGCGGCGCAGGTCATCGAGCCGGAGCCGTCCACCACCGCGATAGCGTTGCCGCCCTCGCCGTAAACGGGAAGATTTCTCCATGTCGTGTCGAGCGAGAGCTTCTCCTGCTCGGAGATCTCCGAGCCAAGACAAGCGCGCACTATGTCGTAAGGGTACAGCGCGCCCGCATTCAGCTTTGCCTCGCCCTTGTTCACGGCATTGAGGTACTCGGTGTAGCGCTCGTTGTCGTTGCGCAGAAACGCCTGTCTGTACTTGAACATCGCGCAGGAGGGCTGCTTGCCGTAGTCGAACGTGTAGTCGCGCTCGCGCAGACGGTTCTCGAGAATGTCCGAGTATCTGCGCAGCTTGGACAAGGTCTGACGGTATGTCTTTTCGGTGAAGCCAAGGCGCTTCGCAAGCGTTCTCGCGTTTGCTCTCGCGGCAGCGGAGGAGGTGTTCACCGAGGGCAGCCATTTCGCCAGCAGCGAGACCCGATCACCGTTCTCCATGGACCTTACGTCCTCGTTCAGCCGCCCGCGGATCACCTCTACCGCCTTGCTCTCGCACTGAGTGCCGAGCAGTGCGCAGAGGTCGTCGTATCTGCCGTACTCCGCGAACAGAGGAACGTTTCTCTCGACCGCCGCGGGAGCGTAAGCCGCCAGAGCCTTAACCGCCGCGCGGAAGAAGCGGCGTTCGCCCAGACCGCCCCTCGCGTCACGCGCGAAGAAAACGATCTTCATTGTCTTTACGGGATCCTCCGCGTAAGCGCGGGAAACCGCCGCCGCGATCTCCTCCTCCGAAGCCGAGCGCATTGCGCCCGCGCGGAAGAACAGGTCAAGGCAGAACGAGCCGCTTGTGCGGTTGGTGAGCGCGCCGTTCAGCGTGAAGGTCTTGTTCATTTCGTTGTTGATAAAGTTAAGCATTTCAATTCTCCTTTCAAGAGGGCGTTTTTGCAAGTGCCCGTACAGGCGCAGGGTACGGATTCGAACCGACATAAGCCGTCATTTTCTGCTGTTGCCCTCTTACCGATAATTCTCAAATCGCAAGACAGCGTTTTCCTCAACGGATCTGTCGTCCTCAGCAAAAAGATTTGTTTCAGCCGTACAGAAAACAGCGTTCCCGTCAAAATAAACCTTTAATGGGAACAGCAGCGGCAGCTTGCCGCCCCGAAGCGGCGGGATTTGAACCCGCAGTAACCAATCTTCAATATTGCTGTTGCTGTCTTAGAGCCTGTTCAGTATCTTCCGAAGCACCGTC
>CAYWIP010000051.1:0-20432 GCA_964458395.1 uncultured Ruminococcus sp. | reverse complement strand
TGTTCTCTTTGGCTTTTATCCGTATTATTCTAAGAAGATACTAAACAGGCTCTAAGAACGTTTGCTCCCACGCCTGTGCCGATACCTACCGCCACCATCAGGATCTGCAGCGGAAAAGCCAGCGTCAGCGCGTTCTCTCCGCCCGTCGGCATATTCGACACAAACGCGCTGTCAACAATATTGTAAACCGCCTGCAAAACCATTGAAATAATCATTGGTATACCCATTGAAAGCATCAATCTTCCCACGGGAGCCGTCGCCATTTTTTCGTCTTTTAAGCTCATATTTTTCCCTCCAAAAAACAAAAAATGTGCAGCTTACAGATCGGAATTACGCAGTAAGCTACACATCTTGATTTTATTATATAAAATCCTCGAAAAAATGTCAAAGGGTATTTTGCACAATTTTTGTTGTACGGAAAACTAATTTTTCTAGAAATATTCCGAAACAACTTTTTAATTGCGGTTGTAAAGAGAACGGAAAATCAACTGTGTGATCGCGCCGTTCCCGAATAATCTCAATGAAATGTACCGAAAGAGCCGTGCGCTCCTCCGCTTTAAGTTTATGAGAATATCGAGCAGATTTTCGCCGTCGCCTTAATGCCGTTCTCTCCGTTTACAAGAATTTCTCCCCAATCTTCGGAAAGCTCGTTTCCGCTCCAGTCCTTGGCGATGTCGAGGTACTCTACCCCGCCGCCGTTGCCCTTCCACGACCAGCCGAGATAGCCGAGATCGTTCTCGTTGCAGTACTGCATGATATAAGCCTCGTCAACGTCGCCGTCGCTGTGATTGTAGCCGAATTCGCCGACGATAACGCACAGCCCCTGATCGGTAGCGCCTTTAAGATTGCTCGCGATCGTATTGGGATTTTTTCCCGCAGCGCCGTACATGTGAATGGAGAACATGGTGTTCTTGTCGGGATCGGAGTCGAAGACCTCCTTGCCGTACTTGCGTATGCTCTCGCCGAACTGTCCCCAGCCCGCGGAATCCACCATGATCGTATTCTTTATGCCCGCCTCGCGCAGCTTCGGAACGGCCTGTACATAGCCGTCTCTCCAAGCCTCGGCGTTCCATTCGCCTATCCATTCGTTGGTGATGTTGAGGATCGCAACGTCGGTGTACTTGGCGAGAACATCCTTCATCTCTATCCAGTAATTCACCGCGTTGTCAAGGTAGCTCCGCTCGTCCATTCCGCAGCCGTCGTGAACCTCCACGACAGCGATCATCTTGCGCTCCTTACACTCAACAATGGTTTTTTCCAGATCCTCGGCGGTGGTTTTCTCCCACTGATCTCCGTCCGCAAGAACGATACGCACGGTATTCGAGCCTGTCGCGGCGATACCGTCAAGAGCCGTTTCCAGCTGATCTCTGAACCACACGTGAGCGTGATTGATTCCGCGCATTATGAACTCATTTCCATTAGCGTCGACAAGCTTAGTGCCGTCGACCTTAAATCCTCCCTCGGCGACGGACGGAGTATCGCCTTCGGAATTGCCGGAAGAATCGTCAGAAACGCTGTCCGAAGAATTATCCGAAACGCTGTCCGTAACGGACGATGTACCGTTATCCGAGGACGAATTGTTGTCATTGCTGCAGCCAGTAAACAACAGGCAAAGCGACATCAAAGCCGCCAGAATGGTGTTCTTTCTCATGTTATCTCCTCTCAAAAACAACGCCGTACAAGTCGCAGAACGGCTTCGCACGGCGCTGAAATATTTCTTTTGTTTTCTTTTTTACTTCATGGACTCAACGAGCGCCTTTGTATCACGCGCGATAAGCAGCTCCTCGTTGGTGGGAACTACCCATACCTCGACCTTGCTGTCGGGCGCAGATATCTTCGCGAGCTTTCCGCGCAAGCCCTCGTTAGCCTTGTCGTCAAGCTTTATGCCAAGATATTCCATATTATGGCAGACGTCGGCGCGGAGATCGTCGGAATTCTCGCCGATACCGCCCGTGAACAGAACAGCGTCCAGACCGTTCATGATCGCCGCATACGAGCCGATGTACTTCTTGATCTCGTAGCGCAGCATTTCGCCCGCGAGAATAGCGCGCTTGTCACCGTTCTGAGCTGCCGCCGAAATATCGCGGTTGTCGCTTGATACGCCCGAAACGCCGAGGAATCCCGACTTCTTGTTCAGGTAATCGCTCATCTCGGAGGGAGAAAGCCCCAGCTTATCCGCGACAAACGTTACCGCAGAAGCATCGATAGCGCCGCAGCGAGTGCCCATAATAACTCCGTCCAGCGGAGTGAAGCCCATGGACGTATCAATGGACTTTCCGCCCTCAACCGCCGTAATGGACGAGCCGTTGCCAAGGTGGCAGGAAACGATCTTCAGATCCTTGATATCCTTGCCCATAGCGTCCGCGAGCGCCTGAGAAACGAATCTGTGCGATGTGCCGTGGAAGCCGTACTTTCTTACATGGAACTTCTCGTAGCACTCATAGGGAAGACCGAACATAAACGCCTTTTCCGGCATGGTCTGGTGGAACGCGGTATCGAATACGACTACCTGCGGAGTGGTTTCGGGAATTACCTTCTTGCACGCCCGCAGCGCCAGCGCGTGAGGGTGATTATGTACTGGAGCAAGCTCCGCGAGAGCGTCGATCTGATCGATAACCTCATCGGTAACAAGCGTGGTCTTATCGAAGACCTCTGCACCCTGTACTATGCGGTGACCGACAGCCGAAATCTCGTCCATGGACTTGAGCACGGAAGCGTCGCCCTTTGTCAGCACTTCTACAAGTTTCTCAAAAGCCTCTGTGTGCGTCGGGAACTCGCAGTCAGCGTCAACGGTGCGCCCGTCGACTGTGGTATGCTTGATGTGTCCGCCGATACCGATACGGTCGCAGTTTCCCTTTGCGATAACGCTCTCGTCGTCCATATCAAGGAGCTGATACTTTAACGAGGAGCTTCCCGCGTTGATTACCAGAATTTTCATTTTGAAATATCCTCCTGAAATAAAATAATAATCCATTTATATTGTAAACCTTTTCACAAAAAAAATCAAGTATTTTTTAATATTTTTCTTGATTTTCCACAAAAATTGTTGTAAAATATAACAAGAGGCACATATATTTTTATGATACGTCAGAATTTTTTGGAGGAAATCATGAAGATCGGCGCTATAATAAGTGAGTACAATCCATTTCACAACGGACATAAATATCACATAGAGCAGACCCGCGCGGCGGGAGTAACGCATATCGCCGCCGTTATGAGCGGAAATTTCACACAGCGCGGCGACGCTGCAATTTACGACAAGCACGTCCGAGCGAGGACGGCGCTTGAAAACGGGGTCGATCTCGTGCTCGAGCTTCCGGCTCGGTATTCGCTGATGTCGGCGGAGGGTTTCGCGCGCGGAGCGGTGGAGATCATCTCCGCGCTCGGCTGCGTGGACGTTCTTTCATTCGGCAGCGAAAGCGGCGACATTGAGGCTTTGAAAGAGGCTTCGCGCGCTATTGAGTTCACAATGCGCACCGAAGAGTTTGATAAGCTGATAAAGCGCGGAAAAAGCTATCCCTCTGCTTTGCAGGAAGCAATGCTCGAATATTACACCGACGACGTTGCGGAGCTTGTCGGCTCTCCGAACAACACACTTGCCATTGAATACCTGAGCGCGCTGGACAATATCGCAAGCTCCATTGCGCCTATGACGGTAAAGCGGCTCGGAGCGGCTCACGACAGCGACGAGGAGGGCGAGTTCATAAGCGCCTCGGCGATACGAAAGCGCATACTTGCCGGCAAGGACTGCTCGGAATTCGCGCCCGCCGCAAGCGCTCCGACAGCCGATATCTCGCGATTGGACAGGGCGATACTGGCAAAGCTGCGCACTCTGCACCCCGAGGACTTCTCGCGCTGCTACGACAGCATAGGCGGGCTGGGCGACAGACTGTACAAGGCAGTACGCGGCGCTCGCTCGCTGTCGGAGGTGTATTTTCTCACGAAAACAAAACGATACACGCTGTCGAGTATCCGCCGCGCAGTGATGTGCGCGTTCCTCGGAATCAATAAGGATTTCGCCGTGGAGAAGCCCGCATATCTGCGCGTTCTGGGAATGAACACGCGCGGCAAGGAGATACTTTCGGCTGCAAACTGCTCCGTTCCGATAGATACCTCGCTCAAAGCGCTGTCGCGGACTTCCCGCGAGGCAGCGCGTCAGGCGAATTTCGAGGCGCGCTGCACCGATATCTATTCGCTCGCGTTCGCCGAACCGCGCCCCTGCGGAGTTGACTTTACGGCTGCGCCCGTTATTATTAACGATTAACATAGAATAACTTAGTGAAAATTTCACAGAATATTATGATCGAAGGGAGAGTAAATGAGCGAATTAACTAAATATGATGAATTACGCGTAAAACATCCCCGATTTATATACCACAGTTTTGAGCTGAGTGAGAAAGAACTTGTGTTTCATTTTCAGATAGACGAATTTCATTTCCGACCGGCATGGCGGTTGAACCTCAACCTTAACGAACACCGCTTCGACCGCGGTCAGGCAGAGCTTATCGCGTTCTCGCTCGGTATGGCGGAATTGGTGTCCTATTGGAAATGCGCCTGCTGCCCGACCGTAGAGGTGCGGTGCGGATGGCTTTCCGAGCGGCAGAAGCTCTGGTGGAAGAAGCTGTACTTCAACGGTCTGGGTGAATTTTTCTACCGAAACGACATAGCCGCCGACTTTGAGAGCTTTATGACAATAGAAGCTCCCGAGCCGCCCGATCTGCCGAAATGCAAACCCGAGCTTCGCGGAACGCTCGTTCCCGTCGGCGGCGGCAAAGACAGCGTGGTGTCGCTGGAGCTGCTTAAACAAGCGGGCGAACAAATAACTCCGTACATCATCAACCCGCGCGGAGCAACGCTCGGCTGCGTTAAGGCCGCGGGGCTTTCCGAGGACGATATCGCCGCGCCGACGCGTACTATTGATAAGACGCTGCTCGAACTGAATTCGCGCGGCTATCTGAACGGGCACACTCCGTTTTCGGCTGTGGTGGCGTTCTCGGCGCTGCTGCATGCGTGCGTTCTCGGGAAAAAATATATTGCTTTATCAAACGAAAGCAGCGCCAACGAGACCTACGTCGAGGGCGCACAAATAAATCACCAATACAGCAAGTCCACCGAGTTCGAGCGCGATTTCCGCAAATACTGCGAAATATCGTTCGGCACTTGCCCGGAATATTTCAGCCTGTTAAGACCGCTTTCGGAATGGCAGATAGCGCGCGAGTTCGTGAAATATCCGCAGTATTTCGGTGTTTTCCAAAGCTGCAACCTCGGCTCGAAAACGAACGTGTGGTGTGGGAAATGCGCGAAATGCCTTTATGTTTACGTGCTGCTGGCAGCGTTTCTGGACGACGGGGAGCTTACGAAAATTTTCGGCTGCAATATGCTTGAAAAAGCGGAGTTATCGGAAATGCTCGACGGACTTATGCTGGACGGCGAGGATAAACCGTTCGAGTGCGTGGGCACAAAGAACGAGGTCAGACTTTCCTTGAAAATGGCGCTCGACAAACGAAAAGCCACTCCGCCCGTGCTGCTCAAACGCTTTGCGGAGCGTTTTCCCGAATACTCGCCCGTAACGCTGACAAATTACTTTGACAAGGATAATTTTGTTCCTGAAGAATTTTTACCTTATCTGGAGAGAATAATCAATGAGACTTGACGTATTAAAACCGATATTTGAGGGCAAACGCCCGGTAATACTTGGCTTCGGGCGCGAGGGCAAGGTGTGGCTGGACATTCTGCGGTATCTGCGCTGCTGTCCCGAGATCGCCATTGCCGACATGAACCCTATCGACGTGTACGATCTGAGAATGCCTAATCTGACCGCGATCTGCGGCGCTCACTATCTTGAGGAGTGCGCTGAATATGACCTTATTCTGCAATCGCCCGGAGTCGTTATCAAAAACAGGCTCGACAGCTCCGCAAAAGCAAAAATCCTGTCGCAGACCGAACTGCTGCTCCGCACCAAGCCATGCCGCGTTATCGGCGTGACGGGTACTAAGGGCAAGTCGACCGTGTCCTCGCTCATTCATCACTTCCTTAAAGCGAGCGATATGCCGACCGTGCTGATAGGCAATATCGGAGTGCCGCCCATGAAGCGTTTTGACGAGCTTGACGGAGGTATGACGGCGGTATGCGAGATGAGCTGCCACCAGCTTGAATTCGTACAGCACTCGCCCGATATCGCGGTTATGCTGAACATCTTCCCGGAGCATCTTGATCATTATGTCAGCTTCGACGCTTACGCCGAAGCAAAGCGCAATATAGCGCGGTTTCAGCAGGAGAACGACATTACCATCGCCAATGCGGACATTCTCCCCGTTGAGTCCGCCGGGAACGTCTATTCGGGTGCGTTCGGCAAGGAAGCGGACGTGTGGACGGACGGCAGCGCTATTCACCTTTTCGGCGAGGAGATCCCCGCAGAGAAAATACGCACACGACTTTGCGGACGGCACAACGTTTACAATATCGCCATGGCGCTCGCGGCTGCCGTAAAAGCGGGCGCCGACCTGCAGAAATGTCTTGACGCGCTCCCTTCGTTCAACGGGCTGGAGCACCGTCTGGAATTTGTCGCGGAGATAAACGGCGTGGAGTACATCAACGACAGCATTTGTACCGTTCCCGAGGCTGCTATCGCGGCGGTAAACGCGTTTGACGGCGCGGACTGCCTTATCCTCGGCGGAATGGACAGGGGCATTTCATACGATGTACTCGGCGATTTCCTGAACACGGGCGTCGTCGAAACGGTAATTCTCCTGCCCGACAGCGGAAAGCGCATAGGCAAGCTCATCACCAATCCCTCCGTGAATCTGATGTTCGCCGGCGATATGGAATCGGCGGTACGCGGCGCGGCGGAGTTCGCGAGAAAGCGCGTTATCCTCTCCCCCGCCTCGGCAAGCTACGGCTTCTACCGCAATTTTGAGGAGCGCGGACGGCACTTCAAGCAGCTTGTCCACGCGCTGAAAAACAAATAAAGATCGCGGGCTGCTCCGAAAAAGAGCAGCCCGCTTTTGGGTATATCAAACAGCCGCTGCAAGCCCTTGCTTTCCTGCCCGCCCGGCTATTCAAGGATAATAGCAAAGCTATCACCACCGCAGCGGTACGGCTGTGGATCTTACCCTTGTTTATTCTATGCCGTTTATTTGATTTCGTGATAAGAGAATAAAAAAGACCTCCCTCGACTTTAGCCGCGAGAGGTCTTTTTATTTAAGTTACCGTAAGCCGATCAAGCCTTCATGCGCTTCTTGTAATCGGTTTTGATCTGTTCGAGAGCGACTGCGTCCTGCTTGCGCTTTTCACGAGCCTGATCCTGAATAGCCTGTACCTCGTCGATACCGTTGACGATAGTCTGCCACGTCTGCTGGAGAGTTTCCACCTTAATGGAGGAGTTCGCCGCCATGGCCGCAACCATCTTGGACTGGTTAACGGTGTTCTGGGCGTTCTTGATGAGGAGCTCGTTGGTTTTCTCGTCGAGAGCCGCGAGGGAATCCGCCTGTATCTTCTGGCGCTTGAGCATAATAGCCTGCGCGAGCGACTGCTTGAACACGGGCATTGTGATGATAAACGCGGAGTTTATCTTGCGCACCAGATTGAGGTTGGAGTACTCCATGGTCTTCAGCATGGGAACGGTCTGCAAAGCGACGTTCTCGGCGATCTTCAGATCCATTACGCGCTGATCGAGTATCTCGCGCATCTGCTGTAAATTTGACAAATCCATGCGGATAGTGCCGTCGTCGGGATTAGCCTCGACCTTAGCCTTATACTCCTCGATAAACTGATCAAGCTCCTTGACCGCCTGTTCGCCCGCCATAATATACTTTACGAGCTGCTGATAATAGCCGAGGTTAGCCTCGTACATATTGCCTAGCTTGGTATTCGCCTGCTCGATCTCAACCTCGTACTGCTTGAGCTGAACGTAGATTTTGTCGATCTCCTTGCCCATGGTGTCGTACTTGTTGAGTATCTTTTCGAGTTTCTTTTTGAGATTGCCGAAAAAGCCGGGCTTGTCGTCCTCAAGCTCCTTGACGTCGAACTGATCCATTATCGCGGCGAGATTTTTCAGCATAACGCCGGTATCGTTGATCTGCTCTATGCTCATGGAGTTGAGTACCTGATCGGACGCCTGAGAGATCTGGTCGGCAGCCTCCGCACCGAACTTTACAATAGTCGAGCTGTCGTTAACGTTGATAGTGGAAACGAGCTGGTCGATCTCCTTGCTGGAGGCGAGCTGCTGCTTGATCTCGTCGGTCTTTACCACAATATTGAAGTTCTTCGCTTCCTCGATCTTGGCGTCGAGAACCGCGGGGGAGGTTGCAGGTGCTGCGGTAGTAACGGCAGCAGCCGTCGTTTCGATCTCAGGGCTTGCCTGCTGAGCGGCAGCCGCGCCGGGTGTGAATTGTAATCCCATTTTTAGTCCTTTCTTGCAGCCAATGCTGCCGTTGATAGACCCGCTTAACAGGTCAATGTTTTCCGAACAGCTTTCCGAAAAAACCGCCGCTCTTTTCCTCGGAGGGTATCTTAAACTTCGGAACCTCCACATCATATAAAAATTGGTTCATTATATGCTCTTCAAATGCAGGCAGCCTCCGCCCGCATGGCGCATAGGTATTCAAATGCGTCCGCCGAAACATAGGTTTCAAGATTTTTGTAGCCCGTCGGCGTGTAAATGAGTATGTCAAATCCTATCAGATTGCACAGCACAAGATGTATGCACTCCCACAGCAAAAACGTGTCCTCTATCGTGTCGATGTATATCAGCTTCGGGATAGTCCGCGTAAAATCAAAGCGTTGTATCATCTGCGTGAATTTTTTCGTGAGGCTCATTCCGTGGTTAAGTACGCTGCACATCAGCTCGTCGCCCTCAAGCTTTAAAAATCCGCTCGAAACGACCTCCTGGAGCTTGTAGAACAGCAGATCCTGTACCCTGTCGGGCAGGTAGCTGAATTTGTTGAGCGTGCTCGCCTTGAACTTTTCAATATCGTACTGCCCGTTGCGGTAGAACTGCCGATACACGGACAAGTCCTCCACGGGCTCCTCGGGATTTTTCTCCTTGACGATAAGGATAGTGTCGGGGGTGAGCTTCTGCCGCACGTCCTCCCAATAGTTGCCGAGATTTCCGTCCTCCACGCCGCTTATCTTGGCGAAGATATTCGGCACGGAAACCAGATTTCCCGCCGTCGTAAAGCCTGTCCTGAACCGCGCCTCCTGCTTCCAGAGAATGGAGATCTCCTCAAAAGTGGTTTTCAGCGTAACGGACTGGCTGTTCGGAAACTGAAAGCTCCGATAAATTCCCGTATCTCCGCCATACAGCATTGTATCAAGATCGCGCTCGGCGGAATACGCCACGGTCGCAACCTTCATCTTGATAGCTTTATTCGGGTATGTGCCGCTCTCCTTGCTCTGCGGCAGCTCGAAAATCTGCATCCTTCCGCCGATATTCTTGTCGACAGCAAGCGCGGAATTTTTCTTGTTCGGCGAAATATACACGGTATCGAAGCCGCACCGCGACATAAAATTCAGGAAATACATCTCCGACTGCGAGATATCGCCGTAATACAGTATCACGGGGATATCCTCGTACCGCACGGCGTATTTCCGCGCCTGAGTGCAGCGGTACAGCCACGTTATCAGCTTGTTTCCGTAATTCAGAACCACCGTCTGGTTGCCGGTGTTCAGCTCGTTCAGCAGCTCGACAAGCGTTTTCCTCGCAAGTGCCGTCCGCGCCGCGTCGCCGCTGAGCGTTATCTGCATTGCCAGCGCTTCTATCATCTCCGAGGTGCTTGTACGCGGAACGGCGCCGAGCGCCTTGACCTCGTCCGCGTTAGGGTTTTCAAGCGGCTTCTCGATAAAGATGAGCTGCTTTTTCAGCCCCGCGAAGCTCTCCTTGAACTTGACGAGCATATTCGTGTACACGGTTTCCTCGTCAAAGCCTATCAGCGCCGCGGAGTATACGGGGATCTCGCCGTCCTCGGTATACACGCCGCCGTTTCCGATAACGCGCGACTTTCTGTCCTTGAGAACGTCCTCGAAAATTCCCGCCGCCGACGTATCGAGCCGCTTTACCAGACCGCTCACGCGTTCTCCCTCGGCGCGCATTTCGGCGAGCTTTGCCTCTCTCGAAAGGTCTATCTTCCCGAAGTCGATCTGTATCGGCGCAGTGTTCCGACCGCCCTTTATCGTGACCGCGTCCTTATACGGGAACTTATTGAAATCAGTGTCAAGCCCGTAGCTCACGACCGTGACCTTAACTCCCGCCGCCGCCAGCATATACAGGAAATACAGCTCACGGAGCGTCGCCGAGCCGATATACAGCACCGTGCCGGGTCTTGCGCCGAGATACTTTATCAGCCAGCACAGCACCACGAAATAGGTATTCTTCTTATTTGCGCCGCATTCCGCGACCGCTCTTGCCATTATCTCGGCAAGCCCGGCGCTGTCGCACGGTATATTCACCTTATGCAGGAACATATCAAGCCCGCGCTTGATATCCGCCGCGTTTTCAAAGCTCGACGCGGTAAATTCCGCCGCCCTTGATATCTCGTCGGTAGTCGCAAGCGGCAGCTTCTCCTTAAAGAACAGCCCGTTTTTCTGCGCTGCGACAAACTGTTCAATTAAGAATCCCCGAAAACCGTCGGCGTTATCATAACCGACATATCTCGTAAAATCCAAGAAACCACCCCTTGTTTTATTGCGTTGAATTTCTTTGCAGGAGGCGCAGTTTTAATGATTTAAAAGCAAGCTTCGCATCGGTCGGACTTCGTCCGCCCTGCTAAGCGCCCTTGCCTACACTTCGCTTCGCTCCGTTACGGCAACGTCACTTGCTTGCGAATCTTGCCCTGCACCGCCGATACGCTGCTTTTATTCGTCAACTACCTCGATACCGTAACGGTTGCACAGCTTAGCCATTCCGTCCTTATACCCCGCGCCGACAGCCGAGATCTTCCACTCGCCCTTGTACAGATAAAACTCCACAGCCACGACGGTAGCCTCCGCCGCAAGCCCGTCCATAACGAACGAAACGCGCTCTCCGCCCGCTCTTATCGACACGCGCGGAATACGCACGGACGAAAAATTCTTCTGCGTATCGCCCGCGTATATTGAGTACGCAAGCGCTATTTTCCGCACCCTGAAATCAACCTTCGCCAGATCGATCTCAACGTGACCGTCGTTCGGGAAGTAGGCGACCTCGCCGTTCTCGGAACGCTCGTTTCCGAAGAAGATCAGCCCCGAATCGCCGAGCGACTGCTCGTTCTCGCCGAGCAGGAACACATACGGGTCTATCTCATAGCCGCGCGGCTTCTCACAAGTGAAGAAGATCTCAAAGCGGCTGCCTATGTACTGCGACAAGGACACACGCTGACCGCGCTTCATTTCGAGAGCAGGGAGCGACGTATCGGGAGTTCTAGTCATGGAGATAACGTCCGTTGCGGTTGGCGCGCTTATTGGCTCCGGAAACGCCGCAGTACGCGAAAAATCGCGCTCGGGAGCGGTGTATACCGACTTTTTTTCCGCGCACGGAACATCCGCCTTAGGTCTGCCCGTAAGGTAAATTCTGCGCGTAAATCTCGACTTGAAAAGCACCTCCGCGTACAGATACGTCTGCGCCGAAATTCCCGAAACCGTCACGATAAGGTTGTTCCGCCCTGCCGACAGCACGGTCGGTGAGAATGTTACCTCGCGGATCCCGCAGACTATTTCGGTCTTGTCGGGAACGTTAACATCAAGCGCAAACGTGTTCACGCTCTCCGCCGCGAATTCCCCAAGCCCGATAGTGCGCGGCACGTCGAACCAGCCGTCCTCCGCGCCGAAGCCGCGGACTCCGCCGAGCACCTCGATATCCTTTGCCGATGCGAGCACATTCGCCGCGACGGCAATGTCATTGATACCGCCCTCGGTAAGCTCCGCGCGGATATTCTCGATAGTTACGCCGTTTGAATTTATCTCGATAACGGGCGATCTTTTTGCCCAGATCGTGGTATTTTTACCAATAAGGTGCAGGGGCTTGCTTATTACCAGCGGGCCCTCAAATTCGCCCGACGGCAGCGTTAACGCGCTGCCGACCGGTGCGTTTGCAACGATCTGCTTTATATCCACAAGTCCCGCTCCCTTTCAAATTAAATTGCCCGTAAATTAAACATTTACGCCGTAAGCTCTGCAAAGAGCCTCCAGACCGCCCTGATAGCCCGCAGCTACCGCGTTAAACTTCCAGTCGCCGTTGTAGCGGTAGATCTCGCATACTACGAGCGCCGTTTCAATGGAAAATTCCTCAACGAGATCGAAGCGGAGAACCTCCTCGCCGCCAACGTCGTCGGGAGTGTCGATCTTGAGTACGCGAACATAGGAATTGGACACCTGACCAAAGTTCTGGTGCTTCTGCTCCGCGTCAAAGATCGTTACCGTAACGGCGATTTTCTCGATCTCCGCGGGGATCTTGGAAAAGTCGATGATGATAGTCTCGTCGTCGCCTTCGCCCTCGCCCGTTCTGTTGTCGCCCGTGTGGACTACCGCGCCGTTTCTTGCAGAGAGATTGTTGTAGAAGATGAAGTCCTCGTCCTTAAGAACCTTGCCGTTCGCGCCCAACAGGAACACGCACGCGTCGAGGTCGAAGTCCTGACCGCCGTCGTAGCGGTTGGTGTCCCAGCCCAGACCTATTTTTGCCATGGTTACCGACTTGTCAAGGCTTACGCGCTGACCCTTAGAAAGATTTACTGCCATAATTATTTCCTCCTTATAGTTGGCGGCAATGAGCAAGGGGATACCCCCTGCCCGTCCGCTGATTAACGTTAATTTTTCGCCGGAGCGTTTACAATTGCTTTTCTGATAAGATCTATCGGAATTATCGAGATAGCCGGGATAAGCACTACCAGCCACTCAGTTGCGGTAAGTCCCCAGCCCGAGAGGATGCCCCTGCCGAGATAGGTCATCAGTATCTGAACCACTGCGATTATGCCGAATACCGTCAAAAAGCCCTTGTTCTTGCCAAGGTTGTCGAACAGGTTCATACGGTCGGTACGCGCGTTGAACGCGTTGAATACCGCAATGAAGATGAAGAACGCGAAGTACGCGGTGTGCAGAATAGCGTGCTGCTCCGCAAAGCCCGCCGCCATATCGTCACGCAGCAGACCCCACTGCTCGAGGTAGCTTGTAGGACTGCCGCTCGGGAAAGATCCCAGTATAAGCATTACGACTGAGAGAATAAATGTCCAGCCCGCGCCGACAATAATTTCCGACATCATATATTTGCTGATGATAGGTTCGTTTCTGCGCTTCGGCATTTCTTTCATAAAGCGTTCGAGAGCGGGTTCTCCGCCGAACGCCAGAGCAGCGAGCGTATCCATTACAAGGTTTACCCAGAGTATCTGGATAACGGACAGCGGATTTGCCACGCCGATAAGCGGACAGATAAACGAAACAAGCACCGCAGCTACGTTGATAGTAAGCTGGAATACTATAAACTTGCGTATCGAATTGAAGATCGTGCGCCCGTAAAGTATCGCGCGGTCAATTGAGTTGAAGTTGTCGTCGAGAATAACGATATCGGAGGCTTCCTTTGCGACCTCCGTACCGCCGCCCATTGCGAAGCCGACGTCGGCTTTCTTGAGGGCGGGAGAATCGTTTACGCCGTCGCCCGTCATTCCGGCAACGAGGTCAAGCTCCTGAGCCAGACGAACCAGACGGCTCTTGTCGGTAGGCAGCGCGCGCGCGATTACGCGGATATCCTTGATCTTAGCCTTGATATCGTCGTCGGACATCTTGGCAAGCTCGTCGGAGGTAAGCATAAGGTTGCTGTCGGAGTCGATAAGCCCCGCTTCTTTCGCAATAGCGACCGCAGTCTCTTTTCTGTCGCCGGTTATCATAACGACCTGAACTCCCGCGCCCTTAACCTCCTTAATAGCGGTAACGGATTCGGGGCGAACCTCGTCGCGTATTCCCAGACAGCCCACAAGCGTCCAATTATTGCCCTCGGGGAGCGATTCCTCGCCGAGAGCGTCCTCGGAGGTAGCGACCGCCAGAACGCGGATAGCGCGGTTTGCAAGCTCGTCGATCTTCGCGTTGAGCTGTTTCATATCAAACGGCTGCTTTTTGCCGTCCTTATCATAGTAGTGCGAGCAGCGCTGCAGGATCTTCTCGGGCGCGCCCTTGATAAGCGAGAGGTCGTATTCGCCCTCGACCTGCGTTGCGGAATACTTGTTGGTGGAGTTGAACGGAATGTTGCCGACAGCCTTTACGACCGCCTTACATTTGGTGTTCATCGCGTAGCCAAGAATAGCGCGTTCGGTCGCGTTTCCGCCGAGGACGCGTCTTTCCTTGCCCTCACCCGAGATAATGGACAGCGTATTCTTGTGAATGGAAAGCGACAGCAGATCGCCGAGCTTTCCGCCGATATCATCAAAGGTCTTGTATTCGTTAACCGCGCCGTCAATGAAGTTGATAGCCTCGAGCTTGCCCTTGGTAATGGTACCCGTCTTGTCGGAGAACAGAATGTTCAGCGAGCCGGCAGTCTCAATACCCGCGACCTTGCGCACGAGAACGTTGTCCTTGAGCATTTTGCCCATATTCTGCGCGGAAACTATCGCGATCATCAGCGGCAGACCCTCGGGAACCGCCATAACAATGATGATTACCGCCAGCATAACCGCCTGAATTACCGCTTCAAGCAGCGCCGCCCAAGCGAAAACTCCGCCCGGAGCAAGGAACTCCATGGGATTGAAGCCCGTGTCGAACAGAATGGTCTTAGCCAGCATTGCAACCGCGATCGCGATACCGCCGATATAGCCGAACTTGGAAATGCCGTCCGCCAGCTTGCCGAGCTTGACTTTCAAAGGCGTTTCGCGGTCGTCGTCGGTCTGGAGCTCACTTGCGATCTTACCGTAAACCGATTTGTCGCCTACGACCGTGACCTGCATAGTTGCGTTGCCCGAGCATACCACGGCGCCGCGGTAAACCTTGTATTCGCTGTCAAAATCGGTATTCTCGTCGGTATCCGTCCAGCCCTCGGGGATCGCCCTCTTCTTAGCCTCGCGGCTCTCGCCGTTAAGCACCGACTGGTCGACCTTTATGTCGCCGTCGATGATGATGCCGTCCGCGGGGATCTTATCACCCGACTGGAGCAGGATAGCGTCGCCGACAACGATATCGTTGATGGCTACCTCGGAGATAACGCCGTTGCGGTAGGTCTTTACCATAATTCGCGACGCTTCTTCCTGTAATTTCTGGAACGCGTTCTCGTTGCGGTACTCCGAAAAAGTCGACACTAAGGTCGCCAAACAGATAGCCACGAAAATTCCCAGTGGCTCAAACCACTCGGGAGCGCCCTCCTTGATAACTCCCGTATAACCGAGCACCGAGAGCACAACGTTGATAAGCAGCGCCACGATCAGTATTTTTATCATGGGATCGCCGAGGTTGCCCTTGAGCTTATCCCAGAAGCTTTCGTGAGCCTGCTCCGTCATTGAATTGTCGCCGTATTTTGCCTTGCTCTCGGCAACTTCCTTGTCTGTCAGACCGAATTTTTTCATTTGCAGTTTCCTTTCTTGTATGGTTAATTTGTTATGTCAAAGCCACAATTTGGCATAATTTCACGTTAAAGTTCACCGATGACCGTCGTTTCGCACAGCAGCCCGTTCTCTTTATTGCTCATTCTGAACATTGTCATATCCTTTAACTCAACGGCGCTTCCCCTCGGAACGAGCCGTCCGGACGGCGACATCATACCCTCGATACCGTTGTTGACAAGCAGCCACATTCCGTTGTAGTACGCGATATACGCGCGCATTGACGGGTCGGCTTTTTCATCGTTGTGAACGTTCGAGAAGACGTGCCAATCGAACAGCGGCATTTTATCGTAAACTATAACCTCGCTCTTGCCGCGGTAAACGCCCTTTTTGCCGCGCATTTCGCTCTTGAAGCCGAGGCGGATTATCTTACCAGCCGCGCGTGTTCCGCAGAACGGACAAACAGGAGAACGCTCGTCGCGCAGTATGAACCACTTTTTTTCGCATTTCGGATTAGCACACGGAACAAGCCTGTCCCACGCCCTCAGAAGCTCCGTTTCCCACTCCATTGCGGCAGGACGCTCCGATGGGTTGTGAAGCCCGTCCACAAACGCTCTGAGAAACAGCTTCTCCAGCCCCTTTGACAACGACTGTATAGTCACGCCGAGGTCGGGCGGTCTGTTTGAGCGGTCGTCCGGATTCTCAATGAACGTAGCCTTTTCGCCTAGCGCCAGAAAATCGTCCTCCTCCGCGCTGGCCGCCGAGTAGACCTTAGGTCCGATCAGCGGGTGACGAAAGAACAGGTATTCATAAATCAGGACAGGCAGCGCGTGAAGATCGGTCTGCACACATGGCAGAGCCCTCCCGGGATCGTTGTAATCAAGCGCCAGAGTCGCCAGAACCTCGGGCGCGATATAGCCGCGCGTCCCCACGACCTCGGGCGCGTACTTGTTCGGTACTACCAGCGAGTCAATGTCGATAACGACCGCGGAGCCGCTTTTCGGGTCGATCAGCACGTTGTTGCAGGACAGGTCGGAGTGAGCAAGACCGGCCTGGTGCATTCGCCGTATAGTCCGCGCAAGCCCAATCGCGGTCTTCAGCATGGTGCGGAAATCGCCGCGCTCGACAGGCTCCAGGTACCTGCGGTTGCGCCCCGTAAACCAGTTGGATTTCTTGTCCTTACCCTTTAAATTCAGTACCGTTGACGCGCCCTCGCCGAAGAAAAAGTTGCTTGGATAGGTCGGGCAGACTATCCCGAATTCGGGGCTGCTGACTATAGCCACCGGCCAGCAGAAGCGCTGACGGAAGTATTCGGCGGTCTTTTCGGTGTTACCGAGCGCCCCGCCGTCCGCCTCGGAGAGCGTGGGATTGTAAATTCCAACGATAGTGCGGATACGATCCTGCAAACGTGGGTTCTGCGAGTCGCGGGGATCGTTGAAAAACTGCACCGCGAAGCGCTTGTCGGGCGTGAAAAACGTGTGCTTCATACCGCCGCGCGGCGCGTTTGCGTCGTATACATATTGAATTTGACTGCCGTTTTCAAGCGTGGCAGTAAGCACTTCGCCGCTTCTCATAGTATTACCCTTCCGCGTCCCGTATAATTATTTCCGTTTAGAATATCCCGTTTTTTGAAGAATTTTTTCACTTTTTTTACAGCGGTAAAACAGACATAAAATCAACACGATTTTCGCCATAAAACCGTCCGTTTTTTGAACGTTTTACGCAGCTTCTGAAATCCCGATATTTGCTATTATAACAACGTTTATCGAGATTAAATCATGCTAAAGAAATTCCGATTTTCGACCGGTGGAAAACAGCTGCAAAAAAGCTTCAAAAAATCCGCTTATTTTCCCTTTAAAATCCTCACGGCCGCAAGAGTTCTGTCATCGAATGATCCGCGCTCGTTGTAGTTGTCCAGCCATACGCGCAGACGTTCCTCCGAAGTATCGCCGATATTCATTCGGAACGCCTCCAGCGAATGGCACCACAACATCTCGCGCTTATCCCACAGCGCGTTCATAGTCTCTTCGGACTTATCGCCGAGAAGCTGCTTGGCATATTGCAGCGCAACGCTCTGCTGCGTTAAGGACACCGAGCGAAAACGTATCGGAGCGGGATCCTCGCCGCCCTTGCCGCTGTGTTCGCCCGCCATGGGGAGAATACCGTTCAGACAAAGGTCTAAATAAAGCCGTTCCATCATCGGCTGCGCAGGAAAGTAATCGTCCGCTACGCCGTCCGACATCAGCAGTATCGTATCGGAGTTTCCGCGTGAAATACGCGTTTTAGCGGCGATAGCTTCGCTCCTGGAGTTCTTCTCGGAGAGAAAATCCGTCTCCCCCGAAAACGCACCGCTGTCCGCTTCACCCATAAGCTTCAGACAATGAGCACTGTCGGCAGTGCTGTCAATGGCGCAGATACAACCGTCGCCGATCTGCACACACGCCATAAATGTCTGCGGCTTGCCGTCAACCTCAACGGGAACGATCACCGCCGCAAGAAACGTCGTTGAAAGATCTCCGATAACGGGCTTTCTGCCCAGCGCATCTTCATATTTTTTATCCTCGGAAATCTCACCTATAGCCTTCTGCTGTGCCGCGAACGCTTCACGCGCAGCCTCTTGTACCAGCGGCGCGATACGTCCGCAAGCCGCCATAAACTCCGCGGAGCTTAAATCGGCGGCAAGTCCCGACTTCAGCTCGGGCTTTGCTGTAAACAACTCCGCAGTCTTAGATTTAAGGTACGCCGCCGCGGTCTCCGCGCCGATCCGCGAACCTATCCGTGACAGAGGCTTTGAACCCGCGCCGTCGCACACTACCGCGATAGCGCAGTCATCGGTAACGGCTGTTTCAAAATAATCATCGCAGTTCGTGCCCTCGTGCTTGTGCTTTTTGCCGCGCACACGGGCAGCCGTTACCTCTGCAAACGGCGTTACCGTACGCTTTTCGTGATACTCCGAATGCATTTCCGTACCGTTGTCGATAATTTCCTTATATTGCCAGATCGAAGCCGTATGCTCCATGACCTCCATATCCGAGAGATGCGGAGCGGGAGCAAGCGGCTCTGCCGCAGCGTTCTTCGAAGCCTTATCAGTCGGCTTTGCGAGATCGGCGGGCGGCGCCGATTTTTTCTCACCTTGAGAATTATCCTGTTGCCCGACCGTTTTTTCCGCTTTTTCGGGAGCTGTCTGCGGTTCTGACTTCTCCTTAGCGGCAGACTGCTCGGGATGTTTATTCCCGTCCTTGACTGCCTTTTGTATTTTCAGATACTCCTCCGCCGACATAATGCCGGGCTTTTTCCCGATATCGTCAAACGTAAGAGAAAGCTGCTGCTCGGAAATAAGCTCCGCGTCATCGGAAAGAGAGGTATTAAGTTCGGTCTTATCGGTTTTGTCCATTCAATTCACCTATATACCGCTTTACGGTACGATAACAAAGCCTTGGGGAGGAGGCGGAAGCTCTATCGGGTCGCCGGGCTTTGCGTCAATGCTCTTGGAGCTTGCTTTAATGGAGCTGGATACCCACGCGAAGAACTGCGCCATATCGCCCGCCGTAAGATTGTTCATCATCAGCACGTTATTGGTAATTTTCTTTAATGTATTCGCATTTGCGTTTGCACCCGCGCCGCAGGCGATTATATTGCCCGTGGAAACGTTTTTTATCGCGTCGATTCCCTCGTCGAGGTTATCTGTGGGCGCACCGTCGGTCATAAGAAAGACCAGCGGCTTCCAGTCGCCCTTTTGTGTGGCAGTGGTGGTCTGGACTTCGTTCTTGATACACTCCGCGAGCACCTTCAGCGCGCCGCCGAGAGCGGTAGCGCCGCCCGCCTGGAGCTGCGGCTCTTTGAACAGCATAAGCTCGGTAAGAGGGCTTATCTGGCGCGCGGAGCTGTCGAACGTAATAATCGACAAAAACGCAGTTTCAAGCGCCTGGGGATCGCCTTTAAGCTCGGAAATCAGCGTCTTGATGCCTTGCTTTACCGCCTCGATAGGCTCGCCTGCCATAGAACCGCTGCAATCCAGCAACAGGTACACGGGTAATCTTCTGATGTAATCGGACATTTTTTGTTCCTCCGTTAAAATATCGGGTGCCACATACCCATAAATCTTCAAGATACATTATACCCTAATTTTCACAATCTGTCAATAGTTTTGACGAAAAAATACAATAAATCGCAATCACGCCTGTGAAAAAACAACAAAAACAGCATCGCTGCGGCGCGAATCAATTTGCCTGACAAGTTACGAAAAAAGTTGTTGTGAAAAACTTATAATAAATTCTTACCTTGCTTGATTTTTCTGCGGAAATATGGTAAAATATTGTAAGAATAATTTTTAGAGGGTGTTTTTATCAATATAAAAGGAATTGACATTAAGGAAGCGCTTGCCGCTTTTAAAACCAAGGAAGGCAGGCGCGAATTCTGCCGCAGGCACAAGGAGATAATTCTTTACTTTATTTTCGGCGTTGGTACGACGATAATTTCCATGGTTTCCTATTATATATGCAGGGTTATTTTTCCCGATGCGGAAAGCGTTCCGAAATGGCTGGCGTGGCTGTTCAATATCACGTCCTATTTTGGTATCGAAAGCAATACGGCGCTTCCTGTTATAATATCGTGGTTTTTGTCGGTAACGTTCGCGTTTCTGACGAACCGTGTATATGTTTTCCGCAGCCGCGCTGACACTGTCTGGAAGTTTGTCGTTGAGGCACTGAAATTTTATGCCTCGCGAATTGCAACGCTTTTTGTCGATCTGCTGATAATGTTTCTGCTGGTTGATCTCACCGGAATTCACAATGTGCTTTATGAGTTCTGCGCAAAGGTATTCTCGAACTGCGTTGTGTTGGTTTTAAATTATATTCTCAGCAAAATTTTTGTATTTAAAGAAAAGAAGCGGTAAATTATTGTTTAACGCAGTGGCGGTGGTGCTTTTTTGTAATTTGTTGCTTG
>CAYWIP010000050.1:0-20891 GCA_964458395.1 uncultured Ruminococcus sp. | reverse complement strand
TTAACGAAACAAAGGGGATTAACAAATAAATCATTAAGCAATCCCAACGCTGCTGTGCTAAACAATAATTTACGAAAGGAATAAATTATGTTCAGACTATTCAAGAAAAACACGCGTTCCGGGGAGGACAAGCGCGCGGAAAGCCTTCCGCTCACCAAAAAGGTTCAGTTTGAAGCCCTGCCGCTTAAACAGGTAGAAAGCGAAATGGACGGCGATCTGCGCGCGGCGGTCGGGTATGTTCCCGTAAATTATTACGCGACAAAGGATAAATATTTGTTGTGTATCTTCTATTACAACGAGGATTACAGCGAAATTCATATGCGCTTTGAATACCGCGTCGACGATCTTCCGCGCGGCAAAACAAAGCTGTGGACGATCGACAAGGAGCTTATGCGCGATATTCTGCGTAAATTCGGACAAAATATTTAACTCCGCCGGAACGGACTGCGCTGCAAACCCGCGCCTGAGATCGCATTTGAGTGAACGGATAGGTTTTTCCGAACCGAAGCTTTTCTGCTAACGGATAATTTACACCTCACCTGTGCATAATTTTCACCTAATTTTCACAAAAGCGACTTCCAGCTTTCATACAGAACTGTTAAAATATGTATTGTAATCAAGAACGACTCGGATCGTTCAAGATTCGTTCAATTACGCCAACCACCCTTTTCATATAATTACCAACCAAACCAACATTGGAGCCTCGCGGAAACGCGGGGCTTCAATGTTTTTACCCTCGCCGCTTGACGTATCCGGCATATTGTGGTATAATTTATTATCATCGGTTTTAACCTTTGAGTTCAATCACATTAACTAAATGTTACTTCCAAAATACTTCCATATATATTATAATAAGTTATGTAAACGTTAATAATTAAAAATATTATAGGAAAGAAATTTTTAGGAGGAAGACTGATGAAAAAGAAAATTTACGCATTACTCGCGGCGGTTGTCTTGCTGACGGGCTGCGGCAGCGGACAGAACAGCGGTTCAAGCTCGATACCGGGCGGCGGACAGGTTAACACTACGAGCCATAGTGAAAGCACCGAGCCGAACGGTTCGGGCAGTTCGGGCAGCACCGACAGTTTGGACAGCGCTTCGGAAAGCTCCCCGCCGCAGGAGAGCAACAGCCCCCAAGGCGATACTCAGAATGACGCTCCCAAGGTCTATATGACGACCGACATCTCCCCCGAGGGGCTGAAAGCCGTATACGACGCACTGGAGTGGTCGCCGACGGGCAAGGTCGCGGTGAAACTCTCTACGGGTGAACCGCCCGCGAGCAACTATCTCCGTCCCGAGCTTATCAAGGATCTGGTGCAGTCGGTTGACGGTACGATCGTCGAGAACAACACCGCCTACGGCGGCTCGCGCGCAGAAACGGCAATGCATTATCAGGTCGCAAAGGATCACGGCTTCACCGATATCGCGGAGTTTCAGATACTGGACGAGGACGGCTCGATGACGCTCCCCGTAACGGGCGGCACGCAGCTTTCCGAGAATTACGTCGGCGCGCATTTCGGTGATTATGACTCGTATCTGGTGCTTTCGCACTTTAAGGGACACGCAATGGCGGGCTTCGGCGGCGCTATCAAGAATATCTCGATAGGGCTTGGCTCAAGCGAGGGCAAATGCTGGATCCACAGCGCGGGAAACAGCCGCACAAATCCGTGGGGAGGAGCGCAGGATCCGTTCCTCGAGTCTATGGCGGAAGCGGGAAAATCGGTTTCGGACTACCTCGGAAACGGTGAACGCATAGTTTATATCAACGTAATGAACAGGCTCTCGGTGGACTGCGACTGCGACGGAAATCCCGCCGAGCCGGATATGCACGATATAGGTATTCTGGCTTCGACGGATCCTGTGGCGGTCGATCAGGCGTGTATCGATCTCGTGTATTCGGCGAAGGACGGCGGCTCGCTCGTCAACCGCATTGAATCGCGCAACGGTCTGCATACGCTTGAACACGCCGCCGAGATAGGTCTCGGAAGCAGAACCTACGAGCTTATTTCGGTAGATTAAAATCAACGACAGGAAAGGTAGACAGACATGAACAAAACGGATAATACGGTCAACAAAAAAAGAAGCCCCGTGCTTGATCTGACGCTTGCGGCAATGTTTCTTGCGGTGGGATTGCTGCTGCCGTTTCTGACGGGTCAGATAAGGGAGATAGGCAATATGCTGCTGCCCATGCACATTCCGGTTATTATGTGCGGGCTGATATGCGGCTGGAAGTACGGACTTGGAGTGGGCTTTGTAATGCCGCTGCTGCGTTCTCTCATATTCACCAGACCCGCAATGTATCCCGACGCTATCGCTATGGCGTTTGAGCTGGCGACCTACGGGCTGGTGGTGGGGTTGTTGTATGCGAGTTCGCGCTGGAAGTGCATAATCTCGCTGTACCGCAGTATGTTGATCGCGATGATCGCGGGGCGCATCGTCTGGGGAGCCGCGGAGATATGTCTGCTGGGGATAGGCGAAAACGGCTTTACATGGGAGATGTTTATGGCGGGCGCGTTCCTGAAAGCGTTTCCCGGCATCATTTTGCAGCTTGTCTTTATTCCTGCGATGATGCTGGTGCTTAACAAAACGGGGCTTGTGAAGTTCTCAAAACGTCACCAAAATCACGCCGAAAATTCCGAGGTTTGATTATGAGCAGCGCCGTTTACGTTATCGCGGAGGAGATCGGAAAACGCGAAAAGCCGCTTATTGTCGCTGTTGACGGGCGCTGCGCCGCGGGCAAGACCACTCTTGCGGAGCAGCTGCGTGAAATGCTCGGCTGCAATGTTATTCACGCGGACAGCTTCTTTCCGCGACCCGAGCAGCGTACCGCCGAACGTCTTAACGAACCCGGCGGCAACCTCGACTATGAGCGCCTGCTCAACGAGGTGATCCTCCCGCTGGAACGCGGAGAAGCGTTTTCCTACCGCCCGTTCAGCTGCAAAACGCAGAGCCTTGTCGGGGAAATTCACGTTGAGCCGAACGAGGTGACTATCGTGGAAGGCTCGTATAGCTGTCACCCGCTGTTGTGGGGGCACTACGGACTGCGGGTGTTCCTCACCGTCGACCCCGATGAGCAGCTTCGGCGGATAGAACGCCGCAGCGGAACGAACGCGCTTGCGGTGTTCCGTGAGCGCTGGATTCCGTTGGAGGAAAAGTATTTCGCGGCGCTTAATATCGCGGAGCGGTGCGATCTCGTTTCGGACACGAGGGAATAATCATGGAGATTATACAACGCGAGGCGGTCTATCTGTGGTATTATTTCACGCTCCAACTGAGGCAGATATTCCCGTACTGGGTGCTCGGAATGATCATCGGGTCGGTCATTTCCGTTTTCGTTAAGGATAAAATTCACAGCGCGTTTCGTTCGCTTGGCGATAAAAGGCTCGGCATTTTCGGGATATTTATCGCGAGCGCCCTCGGGATAGCTTCGCCGCTGTGTATGTACGGCACGATCCCGATCGCGGCTTCGTTCTCGAAAGGCGGGATACGCGACGACTGGCTGGCTGCGTTTATGATGTCCTCGATATTGTTAAATCCGCAGCTTATCATTTACAGCGCGGCTTTGGGAACTAAGGCGCTCGTTATCCGCATAGTATCCTGCTTTGTCTGCGGGATCGCTGCGGGGCTGTTGATACGGCTGTTTTACAAGAACGGATTTTTTAAATTTGACGGATTCTCCGAGCCGAAAAACCGCGATGTTGACAAAAACCTTTTTCTGCGCTTCATCAAGAATCTCGGCAGAAACGTCAAGGCGACCGGATTGTATTTTCTTATTGGAGTGGTGCTGTCGGCGGTGTTTCAGCGGTATGTGCCATCGGAATGGATAAGCGCGGTGTTCGGGGGAAACGAGGCTTGGGGCGTGCTTATGGCGGCGACGATAGGCGTACCGCTATATGCGTGCGGCGGCGGAACTATCCCGCTTTTGCAGATGTGGCTCGCAGACGGAATGAGCCTCGGCAGCGCGGCGGCGTTCATGATAACGGGTCCCGCTACGAAGATCACCAATCTTGGCGCGGTAAAGATAGTTCTGGGGATCAAGCGGTTTCTGCTGTATATCGCCTTTACGGCGCTGTTTGCCTGCCTGTGCGGTCTGGCGGTCAATCTGTTTATAGCCTGAACCAGTACTTGGTAAAGCTTGTAACTTGGCAATCTTATTCAAGCTTTAGGCTTTACCAAGTACTACGTTGTAAATTAAAATATGATACATATTTATATCAAAAAGCGTCCGAGGTCATTAAGCATAGCGAACCCCGGACACTTTTATGGTTTAGCTCGGAGCGCGGCAGTCAATACCGTCCCAGAGCTTATTAGAACCTATACCAATAGGCTCCGGCACACGTATTTTCGGCAAATCTTGCCGCTTTCTGCGTCAAGCTCCTAGAGCGTTTTGTGCGAAGCGCATAATGCGTACATACAGTACGCCGTCGTCGCAGAATAAACGCGCAGCGTTCATTCGTCCTTGAAAGCAACAAAATTGTGCTCGGAAATCCGTGTACCTACGCTATTGGTACAGGTTCTTATTTCTTTTTGCGTTTCGCCGCCGCACTTATGAACGCTGCCGCTATCGCTAACGGCATAAGCGATACCTCTGCTCCCGTTGACGGGTTGCTTTCATTGTCATCCGTCTTGCTTTCGCCAATCACGATCAGATAATCGGACGCGTGAGTAAATGTGAGCCGCGCCGTACCGTCGGCGGATATTTCGCTTTCGCACATAAGCTCAAGAACGCCGCCGTTGTAATAATACAGTGCCGCTTTCTGCCCCGCGTTATCGCTGCCGAGGTTGATCGACAGCACCGCCGTAAATCCGAACTCTCCGTTATGCGCCAGGCTGATCTGAATGCTGTAACGCTCACCCGTGATATTGTTGATAACGTCGACGGGAATGTTTCCGGTATCCGCCTTGACGGAGAAGTCTATATCCGTGCCGGCAGTGACGTCCTTTCCGTTAACGCTCCATGTAATACCATCGCCCATATCGAAAACTACGGTTACATCTCTGCCGCCTAATGTATCGAATATGATTTTGGGAACGACCGCCGCACCGTTCATATCAACTGTCACCGTGCTTCTGTCCTCCACATTGTCTATTTCTTCCTTGATGATACTCCAGCCGTCCTTGCCGTTTTCGCCCTTGATGAACGGTATTTCGTTATCGGGGCGCGAGGGAGCTGCCGGCTCGTCGGGTGTTGTGGGAACGGTGGGGTTTGTTGGTTCTGTCGGAGTTCCGGAACCGCCGCTGTTTGGCAGCTTGTCAATGGTCTCCGTGCGTATCACATTGCCGCATACCGTACACTTATATGTTCTCTCGCCCGTTTCGCTTGTGGTAGGCTGCTTTGTGACCGTGCCGTTATCGGAAATGTGGTCGGCAAGCGGAGTTTCATTGCCGGGCGTCAACAGTTCGCCGCAGTCGGTGCAATAGGTATCGCCGCTGTAACCCTTTTCCTTACAAGTGGCGGCTTTCACATTTCTGAGTTCTGTATGTATGTGATCGCATTCTGCTCTTGTGATAGTCACCTCTGCCGTTTCATGTTCGTAATTGCCCCTATCCTCGCCGATGTAGACTGCTGTTGCGTTCATTTCAACGCCGATCTCAAGCACTGTGTCCTTATCCGCGTCCTGCCATTGCCAGTCTTTCGGAAGCTCCACATCGCTTACCTTTTCGCAGCTTCTTTTCACGTTCATAACAGCGGACGGCATATTCGGAGCATTCTCCGCTTTTTCCACCGTCAGCGTGATTGTAGTTTCCACGCTAATGTAATTCGCAGTATCGGCGGGAGTGAATATCAAGGCATACTCCGTTCTATCACTGTCCGATACTACGGGCTTTATCGTGCTGTCTTTCCACGCGAAGCTGCCCGCGACCGCCGTTGTGTCCGAATTACTGTACTGTACCGTGCCGCCGCTGAGAGCAGACGCGTTCAGCGAATCCCCGTAGGTGATCTGCGCCGCCGTCGGAGGAACCGCGATATACGGCTCTGCCTTTGCAACCGTCACTGTTACATCACACTCCACGGTATTGTAGTTGACGGTATCGGTCGGCGTGAAGACTGCGGTATATCCGCTGTTCTTCACGGTCGGAACTGCCGCCGCGTTCTTCCAGCTCCATGTGCCATCCACGGTCACGGAACTGCCGTTTACTATCCAGACGGCGCTGCCGCCGCTCAATTTTACGCTATTCAGCGTTTTTGACGGATCGTAAACGATATTCTCCGCTGTCGGCGCTTTTATATTCGGAGTCGCCTTTACGATTGCGATCGCCGCCGTTCCGGTCAGCTCAACGTATTCGTTGTTGTCCTCCGGCGTGAATATCCACTCAGCCGCCGTCGTTCCCGCAGTCGGAACAGTATCGGGATCCTTCCACGAAAGAGTGCCTTTGACTTCCGTTTCCGTTCCTTGCTCCACGAAAATTACGGAATCTAACGCAAGCCCCGAAAGCGTTTCCCCGTAAGTAAGGGTATTGCCGCCTTTTACGATAACTTCGCCCGTTGGTTCAACGGTCTTTTTCTCCGTAAGCAGGATATTCACGGTGTATGTGAAATCGCCGTAGTTCGCCATTTCCGCCGTTACCGTAACAGCGGCGGTCTCTCCGGCTTCGCCGCCTGCTGCCGTAAAGGTAAGATTTCCGTTTTCGTCCACGGCTACATCGGACAGAATGCCGTTTTCATCTGTCGTTTCGGAAGAATACGTTGTTTCACCGCGATCATTCGGGAGTTTTCCCGCCACGTCAACGGTGACCGCTCCATTTGAGCCGTTTGCGTAGGTGTAATTTCTTGTTTCGCTTATGCTCTGCGGCGCGGCTGCCTTTGCCACGGTTATCCCGATATTCTGCGCTGCTCCCGTATAGTTCTCGCCCTCGCCGAGGGAAACCGTTATCTCGGCTTCTCCTGCGCCTTTTATAATCACCGTTCCGTCGTCGGAAACTGTGGCGACATTCTCGTTATCGGAGGAATAGGAAATCTCCCCGTCGCCGTTTGCAGTGCAGTTTAACGCGAATTCTCCGTCGCCGTAGGTCTTTTCTATCGGCGAGGCGGGAACTGTCAGCGTTCCCTGCGCTTTTTCAATGGTAAGCGTAAGTTCCGCACTGTCGGCGGCGGTATAGTTGCCCTCCGCGTCAATATGCGCAGTGATAAAGTAGGTTCCCGCATTGACAGGCAGACCGTCTGTTAAAGCGGATTCGCCCGATTTTCTGTATGAATAGCTTATCGTTCCGTCAAATTCCTCGTCATTCACAAGCGTTACGGTCGGCTCGGTAATTTTCGCTTGCTCGCCGGTATAGATCAGCGTCTGTTCGTCGGCGCTCCACGAGATCGCGGGGCTTGCCGGGGCGATAGTAAACTCCTTTGTGATCTCGCCGATGTAATTGCCTGTACCCGTAACGGTGATGTTGACTGTTCCGGCATTGGTGAAGTCGTCACCGTCAAAATCTACCGTGTAATCGGTGTTTTCCGTCAAGCCGCTGACCGTGACGGTCGGCTTCTGCTCCGTGCCGTTGTAGATGACTTTCTCCGCAGACAGCGTAACCCTGTCGTCGCTCAGTTCGCGGCGTTCAATGGTAAAGGGCAGCTCGCACACATTTGATTTTACCGTTGAATCTTCGGCGCAAGCGAACCGCACCTTCAGCGTATGCCCGCCGGCGGTCATCTTGCTTGTGCCGAAAAGAGTTGACAGAGCTGTACTTCCGGCGCTATTGACATTTTGCTCCGAATTATCATCCACAGCTATATACATTTCATAGGACTCGGGAACAGACGTCCATTGCACATCGGGATTACTCCACTCATAGATTATCTCTTGCCCGTCATTGAATGTAAACTCAACGGTGCTGTTCTCCTCATAGCCGCAGCCCTCGAATTGGCACCCCGCGTTGAGGGTCACGGTGTCGGTTTCCTCGTCCGCCGCAGCGGTAAGCTCGGAAAGGTTCACGGCGGCGGAGTTGTGTGTTGCGGTAGTGCCGCAGTACGGGCAGGTCAGGGTGTGAGTGTCGTTGCCGTTGTCGGTCGGCGTTACGCCGTCGTGCTTACATACCCGAACCTCGCAGCTGCCGGAGATTGCCGTTTGACCGTCCTTCAAAAGAATCGGCTTGCCGTATTCATCGTAGTAGACACATGGCTTATGATCCACGCTGCCCAACGTTCCGTTGAGAGTTGCGCTGCCATCATTACCAATTATGATAGCGTTATCACCGCCGCTGAACTTGCCGCCGTTGATCGTGACATTTGCATTGTAAAAAAATAAGCCGCAACTGGTTCCGCTTATCTCGCCGCCGTTAATGCTGACCGAATAATAAGCACGATCAACCAATATACCGTAGGAATACTCTCCTTCGGCTGTGATTGTACAGTCGGTAATGCTGACCTTACCTAAACTAACATGTATCCCATAGGAAAATTCACCTTTGCTTGTGATCGTACTGTCGGTAATGTCGGCTTCGGATGTAGGACTTTCAACATATACGCTGTGATAATAACTTTTTTCGTTTGTGATCGCACATTTGGTTATGTTGATCTTACCATTGCTTGCAACGTACACACCGTATGAATTGGCACTCACGATTGAACAGTCTGAGATATCGAGTTTGCCGCTTATAACTTTAATTGCGCCATTACTGCTTGCGCTGCTGGTAATTGTGTGTTTGTTGCCTATCAAAGTGAAGGTTCCGCCGCTTATCGTCAACGATTTTGTTAGGTTCACATCATTCATCAGCGTGATCGTCGCGCCGCTGTTCTCGTTTTTAAAAGCGTCTGCAATGTTACTCTCATCATAGCAGCCGATAATCGCACCCTCCTTTTCAGCTATTGCGACAGCATCCTCGATGCGTAATCCGACACAGGTGAGCGTTGCCCCCTCGGCAAAAGTCAGGGAGTACCCCGTGGATACATAAAGAGGTTCCGTCAGGTCAACAGTTCCGTAAACCGTACCCGCGCCGTTCTCAAACACGATGGCGTTGTCTTTGCTGACGGTCGCAGAGGTACTGCCGCTGTTCCCGCCGTTGCCGATGGGAGCGCCCTCGTAACCTTTCCAATAGACCTCTGCGGGACTGGAAGCGTACACAATGCCGCCGGAAATGGTGACGCTGCCGGTGCCGCCGGTACAACCGACACTGCCGTACAGGTCGTTGTAGTAATATCCACCGCCGCCGCCAATGCCTGCGGCGTATATACCTCCCACAGCGGTCACGATGCCGCCGCTGATGGTGACGGTGCCATTGCCGGATTTGTAGCGGGAGTCCGCAATAATATTACAACCGCCGCCGCCAATGCCTGCGCCTTAGAGGGCGCCTGTGGCGTTTACCGTGCCGCCGTGAATTTGGATATTGCTTCCGGAGCCGCCGGCACTCACACCGTAACCGCCGCCGATGCCTGCGCCGCCGGATTCTTTGTCGGGTGCCGCCGCTGTGACGCTGCCGCCATAGATGGTGATATTACTGCCGGAGCCACCGTTATCGCCTCCGCCTCCGCCAATACCCGCACCGGAGATATTCCCATCGCCGCTGTTGGCAGTGATATTGCCGCCATAAACAGTAATAGCGCCGCTGTTGCCGCCGTTCCCATTCCTGACAGTGCCGCCGCCGATACCTGCTGCGCCATAGTAGCCGGACTGACCACCGCCGGTTGCGTTGATCACGCCGCCGTGAATGGTGATCGCGCCGCTGTCAACGGAGGAGGTGCTGCCGCCGATACCCGCGCCTGCGTTGTTGTCGCTGTCTGTCGTGCCCGCGGCAATCAGCGTTCCCGTGCCGTTCTCTTGGGCATAGACGGTCAGGCTGTTGCCGTTCGTCACCACAATGCCCTTTTCCGCGTTCAGGGTACAGCCGTCCGCCAGAATCAGGTTCACCTCGCCGTTGACGGTGACAGGCTCGGAAATGGTGACTTCACCGTTTACCACATACCAGCCCGCGTTCCATGTGACCGCTTCGGCGCTGTTTTCCACAGCCGTGAAGTTCTCGGCGGTTTTCTCCGTGTATGTAACCTCGCCGTCGGTCCAAGCCGCCTCTTGATAGGCTGCGGACGCTTCGCCCTCGACAGAGGCGGGCGCGTTGGACACGCTATAGAGCGTAAAAGGCGAACCGCTTTCCGAAGCATTCACGGCAAATCCGCCCAAGTTCATCGTGCTGATCACCAGAGCCGAAGACAACAGAACAGTTATAAATTTAAAGCTTTTCCTCATAACATATCTCCTTTTAAAATACTATTTTTATTATAACATATTTTATGAGTTTTTGCAAGCTTTTTGGCAAGATCGTCAATTTTCCGGCAAGATCGTCAATCAAAAAACTGTTTTTTTGATTTTTGGACTTGACAAAACGAAAAAGAGTGTTCTATAATGAAAGACGGATATAAAAACCGAGGTGATATTTTTGAGGATAGCATTGGTCGACGACGAGCAGATATATCTTGACGGAATGGCGGAGATATGCCGCGAGTTTGCCGCGGAAAACCGCCCGGAAATAGAGATTTCCGGGTTTTCTGACGGCGGCTTTCTGCGCTCAGAAGAAGTTTTTTCGATAGTTTTCATGGATATTTATACGGACGGCTCGGCGCAGTTTGGCAACGGCGATAAGAAATTTTATGCGGACGTTTTGTTAAAGATGTAATGATGATTCTATTCTTCATGAAGTTTGCAAAAGGCATACCGCGTAATTCAACGATCGGCTGCACTATGACCAAAAATGTTACGGCAAAAACAAAGGAAGAATGTGTCAAACTTGAAAAGCTTAGAGAAAAGTATGTGAAACAAACCGAAAAAAAGGAAATGTCGTATGGCAAGTGGATATCACCATGTGTTTCCGATGATCTCCCGATTAACGGAAAACGGCATACAAAGCGGCAGCACGAACTCTGCACCCGCGAGATACAGCATAACGGGCAGCGCAAAAACAGCCATACTTATCGGCAGCGCCGCCGAAACGCTTTTGCATTTCGACGAAATAAACAGAATTATCCACCCGCACAGAATAAGCGAAAACGTCCGTAAAACGCATAACAAGGCGATATACGCGGCTATCGAAATATCAAAAAAGCGCTCGAATTCGGGTATGCATCGTATTGAAAATCCCGCGCCCTCGGTCTTGTAAAGCGACAAAATTCCGATTATATGGGGAGCGTTCACCGCAACGGAAATCAGCGTTGACGCTATCGTCGAAACCGCGATATTCCGGCGGAAATATTCGCGTTTGCCGTGAAGATTCGTGTACAATAAATACCCCAATCCACGGCGGTTATCGTAGGCTATCAGCGGCGATATTGCGAGGCAGATCCCCAGCGCGGCAAACAAGGTCAGCCGCATATCCTCCGCGTAACCGTCCGCGCCGAATAGCCGCCGCCAGCCCGTCTGATAGAACATCGCCTTGTTATCGCTGTCGAGCGCGGATATGTACCTCTGCTGCTTGTAAGCGCGCTCAAAGCCGCCTTCCGCGTTCAGCTCGTCGTAAATTTCCATTTGCTCGTTAAAATCGGCAGTCGGCGCGCGCTCGTGAAGCTCCTCGAACCGCCGTTTTTCCGCTTCGGCGAATTCGTCCGCCTGCTGCTCCGTCAGTTGCGAAAATTGCTCGCAGTAAGCGCGGTATCGCATATCGTCCGCGTTAAATTCAATTAGGTAATTCGCCGCGAGATATATCTGAATTCCAAGAATAAGCAGAATTATCAGCGCGCCCTTGTGCGTAACAAACTCCTTATAAACCGCATAGGAGAACGGCTTTTTCGGTATATGCCGAATTGACGGAATTATCTGCCGCGTTTTAAAGTCCTTGATTGATATCTGCGAAAACAGGAAATTCTGCAAGGCGAAAAAGCCGGTTATCCCGACCGTTAAGGCGATTCCCGTGACCGCGATTATATTGCACGGCTCGCCGAAAATATTTATGTTGAGGTAATTTTTGAAGACCTCCGCGCTCTCCGCAAACGCCGCGAGATTTATTTTTCCGAAAACCGCCGCCCAAGAATTCCCGCCAATAATAACGTATACAATCACCTCGCCCGCCGCAATTACTACCGCCGCGATATACGCGTAAATCGAGTAAAGCGCGGTACAAAGGCACTCGAAAATAAGCGCGGCGAGGAACGCGGCGGCGAGCTTCACGGCGAAAATAAGCGCCATTGCCGCGCCTATGCTTATCGGCAGATTGCACCCGATAAAGCCTTTCAGCGACTGCACGGGCAGCGACAGATCGCCCGGCCCGAAACGCGCCGCACCGACTGCCAGAGCGCTCCCGTAAAGCAAAGCTCCCGTAACGATAACGCACACCAAAACTGCCGCCGATTTCGCCGCCGCGAGGTGCGCGCGCCCATAACGAAGCGGCTTTATCAGCGCGGTTATACCCGATTCGCGCTCCTTAACGACAAGCGCTATCACCGCCGTCAATGCGCAGAAGATCAGCATAATATCGCACGCGGGATTATCGACTGCGAGCAGCACGCCCTCCGAGCGCGAGTATGCGGGAGTGACCTCCCGAACCGCGTCATATGCGGCGGGAGTGCGCACTATGTTCTTGTACGCGAAGCTGTCCTTTTTCGCGAAAATGGACACGCCCGTCATTCGCTCCGCCGACGCGTCTATTTCGGCGAGGTAGCTTTTGTAGTCCGCGACAAGCTCCGCCTGCTCCAGTTCTCCGCGAAGAAATTCTCTTTTATTCAGCGTTTCGAGCGTAAACTCGCCGCCGTACAACTCGTCGATCTTCGCGTTGATCACGGCGGATTTTTCACTTGCCGAAGCCCTGTCAAGTTCCCCGAAAAACGCGCGGTATTCCCCGTCCGAGACCTCGACGGGCTTTGCCGAAAAGCACAGATATAAATTCAGAATTACTGCCGCCGAAACGATAAAAATAAAAATTCCCGGCGAAAGGACCTTTCGCAATTCGCAAAATAAAATTTTCATCATTCGTCACCGTTGCTCATGGAAACATTGCATATACAGATTTTCCAGCGTTTTTTCCGCGCCCCCGACCTTTTCGCAAAGCTCGGGAACGCTCCCGTTTTCGATTATCTCTCCCGATTTTATCATCACGATTTTGTCCGCGATAGTTTCTATATCCGACACGATATGCGTCGACACTATAATAATTCTCCCCTCGGAAAGCGAGCCGATAAGCCGCCGTATTATCACGCGCTGTTTCGGGTCAAGTCCCGCCGTCGGCTCGTCGAGAATTATCAGCTTCGGGTCGCCGAGCAGCGCCTGCGCTATAAGAACGCGCTGCTTCATTCCTCCCGAAAAGCCGCCGAGCTTTTTGTTCGCGCAGTCCGATAATTCCACAAGCTCCAGAACCCTCGCGACCTCGCCCTTGATCTCTTTCGGCGAAACGCCTTTCAGCGCCGCCAGATAACCCACAAACCTCTCCGCCGTAAATGTCGGGTACAGCTCCTGCTGCTGCGGCATAAACCCGATAAGACTGCGGAATTTCACGCCGAGCGCGGAGGTTTTTTCGCCGTTCCAGAAAATACCGCCGCCGCTGTCCGCGGGGATATTCTGCGTGACGATATTCATAAGCGTGGATTTTCCCGCGCCGTTGGGTCCGAGCAAGCCGTAAACACCGTCGGTGAACGTTATCGAAACGTTGTTCAGCGCCGCTTTTTTGCCGTAATGCTTGGACAAATTTTCGATCTTCAATTCATTCATATTTCGTCACCAATATAATCTTTTTCGGAAATTTTGTAATAGTTATGAGTTTGACTTGCCGCGTCAAATCCCCTTAAAATATAATTCCCGTCCGAATAAATTATCAATTCGTCGGAGCTGCTCAGCTTGTACATTTTGCCGCTTGAGAGATTGACACACGCGTCCTTACCGAATAACATTCCGTTTTCGATAGTTGAGCCGACAAAATCGGGCAGGAAAAGTTCCTTGCCGTTTTCGGAGAGTACGACCGAGCCGCCGTCCTTTTCGTAAACGTAATACCCGTCCTCAATGCAGGCCGGCTCGGGCAGAGCAAGCCCGCTCATTTCTCCGTTTTCGATATCGTAGGCTTTGTAAACGTTAGTAAAGTATTTTCCGATCTCGGAAGCGTCAGTGGTATACGGCACTTTCTCCTCGGAATACGCGTAGTTAAAAATGACCTTGCCGTCATACAGCCCGAAGATCCACGAGCTTGAACACCACCCCTCGTGCAGCTTTTCAATACGCTCGAACGTCTCCGTCGAAAAATCGAAGCTGCAGAACCACACCTCGTTATATCCGGAAGACGCGGTCTGCTCCTCGTTCCAGCCCGTTTTGTCCATGGAGAAGTACGCCTTATCGCCGACGATCAGCATACGCGTATAAAACAGCAGTGCCAGCCCCTCGATCTCGCATACCTTGACGCGGTTCGTACCGTCCGTTTCCGCTTTGTAAACGATAGTCGTGTCGATAATCTCGTCGTCAACATGGTTTGTTTCCACATCGAAAAAGTACAGCTTATCGCCGTACAATATTGGGTGATTTTCCATTCCGAAAGCGGAACATTCGTTCTCGTTCGCGTGAGTGCAGTTCGGTCTGGAGCAAAGCAGCGTGGAATTCATAGTCTCAAAATCGATAAAATTGAGCCGCTCGTTACTGTCGGTAAAAAGCCCGCCGCGCTCGTCCGCGTTTCCGAAATTCCACACGATACGCGCGTTGTTTCCCGTCGGCTCGGAGTTCGATTTTGCGCAGCCTGCAAGCATTGCAGCCACAAGAATAGCCGAAATAAATTTAGCCTTTTTCATTCTTGTACACCTCGTACTGCCTGTTGTACTCGTCTATTATCGTCTGCAAGCCCGCCTTGTACAGTCTGTCACGGTACGCGGAAAGCACTTCGTCAAGGCTCGTCGCCTCGGAGAGCTTCAGGGTGTCCTCAGCCGCCGAAACGGCGTTCATCTCGTCCGCGATACCGCGCGTGTCGGGCACGAAATCAAAGTCCTCGTAAACCTCCGCGTTCTCGAATATCTCAATATATTTTTCGGGCGAAAACTCCATTGAGGAGGAACGGTGACATAAAAATCTGTTCCCGAAGCGGTCCATGCTGAACGGATTTATGTTGAAGCCCTCTATGCCGTCAGCGACCGGCAGCTCCTTAACGATACCGTTTTCGAGAACATAATTCTCGCCCTCGACCCCGTAGACCAGAAGATTATTCAGCACGGGATCGGAGTATATCTTCGCCAGCAGCCCGACCGCCGCTTCCTTATGCTCCGAGCCGCTGTATATCCCCGTCGGACAGAACGAATTACGCACCATAGTCTTCTCGCGGAAAACGGGTATCGCAGTCACGGTATTCCCATTATATTCAATCTCGACGGTCTTCTCTCCCTCATAGCCTACCTTGCCGCCCGCTATGTCATATTCCATTATAAAGAAGTTTTCCGACGTGCCGATCTCCTTTAAAACGCTCTTGTTATTGACAAGCGTTTTTTTAACGGCGTCGTACAGCCGCAGTTTGTCCATGTACGCGGGATCGTCAAGCGCGCACGCCGCCGAATTTGTTTCGGCGTTCCAATAGACCGCGTCGGACATATACCTGACGTTCGAGTTGCCGATAATACGCGCGGCGTCGCCGGCATACATCGCAAAAGCGTCGACGTTCTCCTCGTTTTCCTTAACGCGCTTGATGATATCGAGCTGCTCCTCTATCGGCTTTTCGATATCCCAGCCGTATTTCTCCGCGAGCCCGGCGTTCACGAAATAGCCCCAATCGGGGGTAAGCGCCAGATCAGCGCACCCCGAGACCCCGTAGATACCGCCGTTTATTTTAAGGCTCTCCCACATCTTTTCGGGGAGCGATTCGTAAAGCTCACGTCCGCTGTCCGTCTCAAAATAACCGTCAAGCCGCTCGAACAGCCCGTTGAAAACATAATCTTCATAACCGTGAGGCATGACCAGATCCACCTGCTCTCCCGAAGCAAGCACATCTTCAAGCGCATACAGGAACGGGTGCGGATGATTTTTCCCGTTAAATTCAAAATTCACGGGCTTAAAGCAGACCGCAAATTCACAGCCAAGCCCGTCAAGATACTCGTTGACCTTGCGTGTCTGAAGCGGCGACCGGCGTTCATATAACGTTGAGTCGAACACCCAGACAAGCACTTCCTTTCCGGGATATTCCGCTTGAACCTCCTCGTAGGACGGAAAGTTCTCCCTATAAAAATCGGGACCGTAGTTTGTTGTCTGATCCGAACCGTCCGGGCGAATCATCACCTCTATACGGTCAGAGCCCTCGTAATACGTTACAAACAGCATGCCGTCGTAGGTATCTTTTTCGGCGTCGGGGTGTTCCGCCATAATTTTCTCGGCTTTCTCCTCGGGGGGCATGCTTTCGTCCTCCGAATCCGACATACTCTCGTCCCCCGAAACAGTCATACTTTCATCTCCCGAAACGGTAACGCTTTCACCGGAAGATATTGCCGTCTGTTCGGACGAGATACCGTTTTCCCCGGCGCAGCCCGCAAGCGAAAGCAGCATGGCGGCGCATAAAATAAAGCTAAGTATTTTTTTCATAAGAGTACCTCCATTACAGTGTTTTATATTATGACACTCTTTTTGAGGAAATCTTAACGGTTTTTAAAAAAATAATTTTGAATTTCAGTCTTGACTTTGATGTCGAAATATGTTATTCTAGAATAATAAGTATATAAAAACAGACGGCTCTCCTTATGCGAAAAAGTGTAACAGTACAGCTTGTCGCCGATTTTGTTTTTGGAAATAAATGTAAAGGACAGAATATCGTATGAACCCGAGAAGAACGACCATTGCCGCCGCTTTGATGACCGCAGCGCTTATATTTATAATTGCCGGCTGCTCCGACACAAGCCCGGAGCAGCAAAACTCTCAGACGGAAAGCACGCACAGCTCCGGGAGCGAAGGCACAGGCAATGACAGCAGCGCCCCGACAGCTCTGGGACAAGCTCAACCCAAAGCAGCACCTCCTCCGATATATCAGAGCCTGCAAGCACAAGCAGCGCTCAAAGCACGTCTTCGGAGGATCCGCAGCCGGAGAAAACGCCGGACGACGTTCCCCAATGGACGGAAACAGCGGTGAGCGGCGAGTATTATGTGAATACCGACAATGTCTATTCCGGAATTCACCCGATACAAGGCAGCGACTCGGTAAATCAATACGGACTTAACGATAAGGTTGAGGTCGTCGCGAAAACGGACACCGGCTATTTCAGGCTTGACGACGGAACGTTTATTCACGGTGATTATCTGTCGGAAAACGAAATCGCTCTATGGACGGAAACCGAGATAAGCGGCGAGTATTATGTGAATACCGACAACATTTATTCCAGAATTTACGCGATACAAGGCAGCGACACGGTAAAACAATACGGCATAAACGATAAGGTCACGGTGACCGCGAAAACGGATACGGATTATTTCAAGCTGGAGGACGGAACGTTTATTCACGGCGACTATTTGTCGGAGGAGGAGATAAAGATCAATCTCGGCAGCAACCTTCCCGATTACACTTCGCTGACGTCAAACGGCTATACCATTGAACGCATAAGCGGTATCACCTATGTGGACGGAATTATGATTGCCAACAAGACCTACACGCTCCCGAGAGATTTCGCTCCCGGAACACAGCCCGACGCTTATGACGCGTTTCTGGAAATGCAGAGCGCGGCGGCGGAGGACGGAATATCATTGTATATTGTATCGGGATATCGTTCATATTCCGATCAGGACGCGATATACGCGCGGTATGTCAGCAACGACGGCAGAGCCGCCGCCGAGACGTATTCGTCAAGACCGGGACACTCCGATCATCAGACGGGCTATACGTTCGACCTGAATTCGCTGGAGCAAAGCTTTGAAAATACCGCCGAGGGAATATGGCTTGCCGGGCACTGCGCGCAATACGGCTTTATCATACGTTATCCTAAGGGTAAAGACGCGTACACCGGGTATATGTTCGAGCCGTGGCACGTCAGATACATAGGCAAAGAAAAGGCGGAAGCAATAACCGAATCGGGGCTTTCGCTCGAAGAATATTACGGCATAACATCGGATTACGCGTTATGCGAAGAGGAGTGATCTCCGCATAGACGCGTAATCCGGAGGACATTTCGCTCCGTACCTATTCGTTCCGATATGCGGACAGCTTGCGGTCGGCTTCGGCAATGAATTCGTCAAGCGAAATTTCGCCCTTGTGATATCTGACATACGGCTCAAACCAGATCTCCTCCGGGATATTAAAGCCGATCTCCGCGTTGGAAACTATGCCGTATGCGCTTTCGATGCCTTTATTCTCCGTATATGACGACTTATCGGACAGCATAAACGAATTTTCGCGCTGCCCGAGATATTCCGCGAGATCAGCGACATAATCCAGCGCCGCGGACAAATTCGAGGAAACGGGATTGACCGAAATAAACGTGCAGGTCGCGGCGGGCTTTGCGTTTTCCGTTATTCCGGGAACGGCGCGAAAATCAAAGCTCTCGGATCGCGAAAGCCATTCAACCCTGTCAAGCTCGTAAAGATATGAAAACAAAACCGCGTTATCGCCGTTAATATATAGGTCGTTCATCGCTTCGTTCGTTACGGAAAGATACGGCGGAAATTCGGACATATTTATTCTGTCCTTGGCGAACTCCGCGAATTTTCTAAGCTCCGGCGAATCAAAATTATCGTGCCCCGCCATATACTGAACGAACAGATTCTGCGTAAGCGGGTACGGGTGAATGTCGTATCCGTTTTTGAATTCGGAGCCGTTCGCCTTTTCGCAAAGCTCAATAAGCTCTTTTATCGTCATATCTCCGTGAAAGTCAAGACCCGACTTGGTGCAATTATCTTCGTTGAACATTATCAGCGGAATATTTACGCTTATCGGCAGCATCCAGATATTTCCGTCCTCATCGGTCGCCGCGTCTTTGATAAACGGAAAACATTCGTCCAGATATTCGCGCATGTTCGGAACGTCGTTCAGCGGATAGAAGCTGCCCTTATCGCGGATATTAGACGAAAAGCCGTCGTAGGAATTCACCATAAAAATATCATAGCCGCTGTCCTGCGACAGCACGGCAAGCGAGAAGCTTTCATCATCAAGCTCCTTGTAATCTGTCATATAACCGATACTGAACGGCTTGTTGAAGGTGTATTCGGGAGAAAGAAAGCGTATTATCTCATTCCGTTTTTCGAACGCCGAGCAGTTTATGCGCTCGAGTCTGCCCGTAAAGCCGCTGATGTAAAACGCGTAACCGCCGCGCACCTTGATCCTGTAAGCCGCCGTGTCTTCCGCAAGCTCGGCGAATATCGAATCGCTGTCCGTTCTGCCCATATTCAGTGATATCGGTTTTTTGTCCGAGCAGAACACAAAGCTGTTTTCGCCCGTAAATCCAAGGCTGTTGATCTTTCCGAGATCGTTGTAGGTCTTTTTTCCGCCGATACCCTCCGCAAAGTAAGTGCCGTTTTCGTCCGCAGCATATACGCACAACTCTCCCGAAGCATTCTCACATATCGAGATCGGGTACTCAACGTCGGCGCGCACAGCCTTGTCCTCTCCGAGCGTATAGCTGTACAGCAGCGTGCCGTCATACTCAAAATCCATAGCGCCGATAAACTCCCGCATACCGCGGCGCGATTCGGTCGTTCCGGTATAGTAGATCGTATTGCCGATAAGGACGGTATTTTCGGGTATGATCTCCGCGTCCGCAAGGCGCTCGCTCTCCCCGCTTTCAGGATCGTAAACGCTGAAATAATATGAGTTCTTTTCTCCGCACGTCAGATACAGCTTTCCGTTACCCCACAGCACCGTATTGGCGCTGACTGCCCCGAGACCGTTCGTTTCATTCCCGTCGGGCGAGAAGCAGCGCAGCTCCGTGCGGACGCTGCCGTCCGCTTCGTAAAAGCCGCAAAGCGCGTAAAGAGTGCCGTCGTCGCCTATATCGTAGTCGAATATGTGTTCAACATTCTCATATGTGAATTTATCGGGAAAGCCGCTCATAATTCCGGAAAACTTTTCCTCGTCAAATATCCGTCCCGTTCCGTTTCCGCCGCTGCAGCCCGTAAACAGAAACGCCGCCGCGAGAAGCGCGGCAAAGAGAGCCTTACGCTTCATTTTCAACGCCCCCTATCTCATTCTCCGATACGCATCTTATGCCGTTGTCATTATTCGGAACGATCTCGTACAGCTTTTCTCCCGACATTCCGTAAACCTTGCCGCCGCAGGTGTAAGGCAATCCGTCATCGGAAGATGAAAAGAACGAGCCGCGCCTATTTATTAGAGCCTGTTTAGTATCTTGCCGCACGCATCTTGCTTGCATATTTTTCGCCATACTTAGGCAATTTTTCTTGAAGATAATGCGAAGCATTTTCGTACATACAGTATTACGGCGAAAAATTGCCGTTGTCTGGCAAAAAATCTGCTGCGCAATCTGCGCACGTCAAGATACTAAACAGGCTCTTAGAAATATACCATATTTCCCGAAAAAAGTCAATACCTTAATAATCAGTCGACGTTTTCGGGTAATGCCTGCAAAAAATTCGTTAAAGAAGTTTATACTTTTGGCTTATTACCGCTGACATTTCGGAAAAAACGTATTATAAAGAACGATGCGCCCCGTTCAGTACGGGACGCATTTTTATTCAGCAGAACAGCCGCGCAATATTCGCGATAACGGCGCAGACGGCAGCTCCGCAAACGGTCGGGATAACGAACGCCAATGCCGCCCATTTCCAGCCGCCCGCCTCCTTTTTGATCGTGAGCAGCGATGTCGAGCACGGAAAATGCATAAGCGCGAAGATTATTACGCAGAGCGCCGTTACGGGCGTCCACCCGTTCGCCGAAAACAGCTCGAGCATTTGCGCGGGAGCTATCTCCGACAGACTGCCCTGCTGCATATAGGTCATCACGATAAGCGGGATAACTATCTCGTTTGCCGGAAGTCCGAGCAGAAACGCCGTGATGATAACGCCGTCCATTCCGATAAACCGCCCGAACGGGTC
>CAYWIP010000049.1:0-21020 GCA_964458395.1 uncultured Ruminococcus sp. | reverse complement strand
TCCTTGCCATATTTGCACCTCCATTTTGGGCTTGTCCGTTCTGTTTGAACGTCCCTTTTTTATCTATTCTTCGGTCTGACCCGCCTTCTGCATTGCTTTCCATGCTTCGGCTTCAGCCCATATCCGGGCGATATTGTCCAGATGCTCCTGAACCTTTGCCGGATCATGCTCAACGCAGTTGTCGGCTACATAACCTATAACCTTTCCGTCCTCATTGTAATAGGTTTCGACGATGTGCGGTTTGAGAAGCGGCTTGATGCGTATTCTTGCCATGTTATCACCTCCTGTTTAATTCTATGCGCTGATTGGTTGTACACTTGCCAAGCGCCCAATGCTTATCTTGATTTCCACCGCCCTTTGTGTTATAATGGAAACAGAAAGTAGGGGGTGTAAATATGAAAAGTTTTTGCCCATTTATCAACGATCTCTGCAGAACCGATTGCGTATTCAGAACCACATCAAGATCAACTGATACCAACTGCAGGCTTGACGCTGCAGCAGTAAATCTCGAGTACATAGGCGAAGTTATTGCGGAGAAAATCGATGTGGATGTGTTGAAATCGGACGATCAAGATCACGAGTAAGTTCCTCAAAATAATCTGCTTCGTGCAGTGTAGCCGAATCCTTGACTTTTGCCGAAACGGTATGCAAGACCGTTTCAGCTTCGGCAACACTGCACTTGTTTTTTGCCAAAACCTCAAGTATCTGTGCAGCTACCTTAATTTCTTTTTTAATTTCCACGGGTATCACCTCGCTTTCGTTTCTGCCAAACGTCTGATGCGTTTCGATTTGTTTTGCTGTACCTAACAGCCGTTGTTAAATCGATTTAACACTTTGCCTAAAAAATATATCCGTTGTTTAACCAATTAAACATCATTGGCAAAAAAAATTTTCTCAACGGTTGTGTCAAGTGCCCTTGCAAGCTTTAAGAGAGTTCGCGTAGATGTATTGCGCTCAACGCCTCTCTCAATTTGCGAAATGGTAACGCGGGAAACGCCGCTTTTTCGCGACAAATCGACCTGCGTCATATTTTTCTTTTCGCGGTATTCCTTAACCTTATTGCCCATAAAATCACCTCTTTCTTTTGGATACCGATTGCTGTTTAATCGGTTTAACACTATTTTACAACTTTTTTTTCGGTTTGTCAAGGGGGTTTTAAAAATTCTGTTAAATTTTTTTAACATTTTTTCAAAATCCCCCTTGACAATGTGCTAAATCTGCCGTATAATATATTTAACAAATGTAAAGGCTATTAAACATTAAGAGGAGGCGAGGAAATGAAATTAGGCACATTTGTTAAAACATACCGCAAAGAACATGGCAACATATCTCAACGCGAGTTGGCCGAAAAATGTGGTCTGTCGAACGCAATAATCAGTATGATAGAAAAAGGGATGAATCCAAGCACGTCACAGCCGATAACGCCAACGTTGCCCACTTTGCGAAAGTTGTCGGCGGGAATGAACATAACGTTGGATGATTTATTTAATGCTGTGGACGAAATGAATGTATCGCTTGATAAAAATCCATATACAGACGAGGAAAAAGCGGAGTTTATTGAATTTTTCGATAGGTTCAGAAAACTATCCAGCGAACAGAAAACGGAATTTCTTGAATTTTTCAATGATTTTAGAAAGCTCTCTGATTACGATAGAGCCAACGTTAGGTTCTATATGAGTCAGTTTATAAAATAAAAATTCCGCCGCTCGAAAGAGCGGCGGAATGGTGCTACGATTAGTCGGTGGTCATTGCTTTAAAAATGTCGAACACAAATTGTCTGTCCTCTAGAGAGAGTTCGGTCAACGTCAAGGCAATTGCCAACTCTTCCGCTGTGAGAACATCGGGCGATTGATTGTTTTCCATTGTTTGAAGTCCTTTCGTGAAGTCACCGGTGCTGATTTAATTATAGCACAACTTATCCCGTTTTGTCTGGGATTTGTTGAAAAATAACGTATTTCGTTATAAAATAACATTTTTGGAGGGCTTTTAATGGGAAGCGATGTTGAAAATGTATCTTTTGAAGTGGTTAAAACTTCATTATCAAAGGTTATCTGGGTAAATAACGCTATAAAAAACCAAATCTGTTGTGTCATTATGGGTATAATCTTTCCTATAATAGGCATAGCACTAATTGCGACAAAACTTCTTGTGCTGGGAATAATCTTTATCGTTTTAGGTGCTGGCTGGATTTTTTCAGCAGTGAGGATTGAACATCTTTGCTCATTCCAAACGGGCGATTGTCCATACTGCAAAAGAAAAATTAAGATGAAGTATAAGGAAAAGCAGTTCCAATGCCCTTTGTGTAGTAGACCAATACTTAAAACAAAAACAACACTTGAAAACACCGAACCAATCAATAACGCACCCGATATTAGCTTTGAGGAAATGAAAAGCAAGTTTTTTGAACGCTGGAGCTTGCAGCTTCAAAGCACACAGGATCAGCGAATGCGTTTTGAAAGAGCAATTAACGAAGCAACTCATTGTTTGCGCGATATAAGTTCGGAAAAGGGAACGGCAAAGTGCTTCAGCTCAGAATACCATATCAACAATGAAATCTATGATGTTACATATATTTCATGCACCTGCCCGGATTATAAAAAGCGCCTGCGTCCATGCAAACACATTTATGCTCTTGCTTTGAATTTAGGCATAATGCATGAGGATACTGATCTTAGCGGAATCCCAAATGAAATTAAAGATAAAATGAACTCGCTTCCTCCCAACATTGCGAACTATTTTTGGAGCATATTAAGGCGAAACGACTATACGCCTTTCATAATAAAAAAGTCAGCGAGCAGCAAGCCGCTCCTTGCCTTAGAACTCATAAGAGATATGGAAAAGCCGGCTGTTTTACTCAATATGCTGTTTAGCCGGAACGATCTTGTTGCAAAGATTTATGAAAACGGTATAGATTATAAGCCCAAGCCCAAAACTACTAAGTTTGAAATAATTGATCATATAATGGCAAATGAACCGGATTTTGTTAAGAAGATCATTAAAAATGATATGCTCGTTGTTCTGGACGATGAGGTAGCAAAACATCGGCAAAACATATGTGATTATTATTTTGAACACAGTGAAAACGCACACTATAATAATTAAAATTTTGCAATCGCTTGCAAAACCGCAAATGAGGTGTTTTTTATGGAACGCTATGTAATGTACCTGCGCAAATCCCGCGCGGATATCGAAGCCGAAGCCCACGGCGAGGGCGAAACGCTCTCCCGGCACAAAACCGCTCTGCTGTCATTGGCGAAGCGGTTGAATTTAACGGTCTCGGAGATCTACCAAGAGATCGTGTCCGGTGAGACGATAGCCGCCCGCCCGATGATGCAGCAGCTTCTCCAGGAGGTCGGCGAGGGGAAGTGGACGGGCGTTCTCGTAATGGAGGTCGAACGTCTTGCACGCGGCGACACAATGGATCAGGGCTTCGTTTCGCAGACGTTCAAGTACAGCGGAACGAAGATCATCACGCCGCTCAAGATATACGATCCCGAAAACGAGTTCGACGAGGAATACTTCGAGTTCGGGCTGTTTATGAGCCGCCGCGAGTACGTCACCACTAACCGCCGACTCCAGCGCGGCCGTGAAGCCTCCGCGCGCGAGGGAAAATTCCTCGGCAGCATTGCTCCATACGGCTACAAGCGCAAAAAGATCGAGGACGATAAGGGCTACACGCTCGAGATAGTTCCCGAACAGGCGGAGATCATCAGAATGATATTCGACTTCTACGTAAACGGCGTAGGAGAAAAGGACGACCGCAAACGGCTCGGTTTTCAGGCGATCGCGCACAAGCTCAACGAGCTGAATATCCCGCCGATACGTCACGACTACTGGCAAAAGGAATCGATCAAGGACATCATCACAAATCCTACATACGCGGGAATGATCCGCTGGGGCTACCGCAAGGTCAAGAAAACGGTCACTCCGCAGGGCAAGAAAACCTCGCGTCCGATAACGCTGGACGAAAACTGCATAGTCGTCAAGGGACTGCATGAAGCGATCGTTCCGAAAGAGACATTCGACAAGGCACAGGAGCTTCTCGCCGAACAGCCGCCCGCGCCCGTCGGCTACAAAAGCGAGATCAAAAACCCCCTGAGCGGTCTTGTTGTCTGCGAGAAATGTGGTCGGAAAATGGTTTTAAGGCGCGGCGCGGGCAAAAAGCCTAATTACCTTGTCTGCCACGCGCGTTCGTGTACAATGGTATCGACGCCGCTTTATCTGGTCGAGGAGCGCGTTCTTGATATTCTGAAGCGCTGGGCGACGGATTACAAGGTAATTCTAAAGGATATGGGCATAAAGACCAAATCCAATATCACCGATTATGAAACCGTAAGCAATAATCTTCAGCAGGAATTGACCGCGTTGGAGCGTCAGCAGCGCACGATATACGACCTTGTTGAGCGCGGAATGTACACCGACGAGGAATTTAAGGAGCGTATCACCGATATAAAGCAACGTATCGAGGAAACCAAAAAGGGTCTGGAAAAGCTCGGCGCGGATAAAAACGCGGCGGAGCTGAGGAGAAAAGCCGCCGAGGAGTTCGTTCCGAAGGTCAGATATATCCTTGAGGTCTATTCGACGCTTCAGTCCGCCGCCGCCAAGAACAAGCTGCTTAAAGAAGTTCTTGACCACCTTGTCTACAACAAGGAGAAAAGCGGCGCGTTCAAGGGCTGTTCCGCGGAGGATTTCACGCTGACAGCTTATCCGAAGCTCCCGAAGCCCTGATTTTTATCCCCGCGAAGCCGCATTGTATCAATGTATGTTAACAGGTGTGTACTGTCTCATCGGCACATTCCCCCGAAAGCGCCACGGAGAAACCCGCCCTTTTTATCTCGCGGCAGAACAGCCAGAGCGAGCTGTCCACGTCCGCCATTCCGGGGAGGTCGCGCGCGTATGTGGAATCCTCGAGAGCCTCTGCGAGCGCGGGAGTATCGAGCACGACGTTGGTATGCTCCGAGCCGATGAACCGCGCCATTTTCTCGACGTAGGGCGCGTCCTCGTCGGGCTGGAACGCGCTCGCCCTGAAGTTCTCGCGGTTATGCGCGTAGTCTATCGAGAACGTGTGCAGCCGCTCCCCGCGCTTGGCGAATTCGGTCGCCGCGATAGCCGAAATTACCGAGCTGTCTAAGCCCCCCGACAGGAACGTGCAGAGCGGTACGTCGCTGACGAGCTGGCGCTTCACCGCGTCGAATATCAGCTCGCGGACGTGATTAGCGGTCTCGGTGAATGTTTCGTTATGCGGCGCGGCTTTGAGCCTCCAGTAGCGGCGGACGTTCAGCCCCCTGCGCGAGAACGTTGCGCAGTGCGCCGCGGGAATATCGCGGATATCACGGAAAACTCCGCCGCCGACTATCCTCGCGGGACCCACGAGCATTATCTCCGCCGCGCCCTCCCCGGTTATCACGGGCTTGACCCCGGGGTGCTCCAGAAGCGCCTTTATCTCGCTCGCGAACACTATCCCGCCGTCGGTGAGCGCGTAAAACAATGGCTTGACCCCAATGCGGTCGCGCGCCAGAAACAGCGTCCGCTCCCGCGTATTCCAGACCGCGAACGCGAATATCCCGTTGAACATATCAACGCACCGCTCCCCGAACTCGGCATACGCTTTCAGCACGACCTCGGTGTCCGAGTGCCCGAGAAAGCGGCAGCCGCGCTTGTCAAGCTCCGCGCGAATCTCGTCGGTATTGTACAGCTCGCCGTTGTACACCAGCGTATAATCGCCGAACGTCATGGGCTGCGCGCCGTTCTCGGGGTCGATAACGATAAGCCGCCTGTGCGCCAGACAGACGTTCTCGTGCTCGAACAGCCCGTCCGCGTCGGGTCCTCTCGGGGTAAGCGCGCGGCTCATTCTCCGCAGCACCTCGGCGTTTATCCGCTCCTTAAAGTTTACTTCTCCTGCAATTCCGCACATAAAAAATCGCTCCTTTCGTGGTTCAGTATATGCTCAAATGTCGTTTCCTGTGATTTTATTATGCCGCAAAACCGACTGCAAATGTCTGCAATTACGGCTTGTACCGCGAAATAATATTCTGCATTACATCTCCCATGTTGAACGAGCTTTCGTGCGGCTTTGAAACCTTGTCCTCGGCGAGCCATTTCGCGATGACCCCGTACATATTCGAGAAGTCGCTTATCCCCTTCTTAGCCGCCCAATTGTCAAACTTAAGCTCGTAAAGCGAAACGTTATCCTCGCCGTATTTCGCGACAAGCTCGTCCTTGGTTATTCCCGTATTAAGAGAATTTGAAGAACGGGAGGGGGGAGCGGGCGGCGCAGCCGCTTCTTTCCTTTCTTCTTTTTCTTTTATTTCTTTTGCTTCTTTTCTTTCTTTTACTGTTGTTGAATGACTGTCAGCCGCTTGTTGATTGACTGTCGGTTGACTGTTAGCCGACTGTTGATTGACTGTTGATTTGTCTGTTGATTCTTCGGAAATATCATAATTTTTTACGGTAACAATGCTGAATTTTGAAGTTGTTTCGACTGTTATATCGCCTGTTGATTTTAAGCGGTTAAACACGGTTCTGATTTCCTGAACACTCATCGAGCATTTCTCCGCAAGCTTCGGATAGCTCGTGACAAGCTGTCCGCGCTTCAGCTTAATGCCGTGCCATTCGGTGTCCTTCCAGTTCGCCGAGAGCAGAAGCACCATATACACCTTCAGCGTGTTGCCGTCGTCGAGCCACCCCCATTCGAGCATTGTCCTCGGCACCTTTACAAATCCCTCTGTTGTCATATTTGACGCTCCTTTCGTGAATCCGTGAAATACTTCACTTATTTTCACTTACAAGATTATCATACGAACAACTGCAAAAAACTGCACAGATTTGTAACCTTAACAAAAAAGCAGGAGCCGCAAAAGCTCCTGCCTGAATTTTATTCAAATCATAAACTCACACGATATCGTTCGCGTCGAACGGGTCGCCGCACTCGGGGCAGAACTTCGGGGGCTTGGTGGGGTCGTCGGGCTCCCAGCCGCACTTATCGCACTTGTAGAGCGGCATTCCCGCAGGCTTGGGCTTTCCGCACTCCATGCAGAACTTGCCCTTGTTGAGCGCTCCGCACGAGCAAGTCCAGCCGTCAGCGGAAGCGGGTCTCGGCGAGCCGCACGCGGTGCAGAATTTTCCCGTGTTCGTCTGACCGCACGAGCATTTCCAGCTTGCCGCCGACTGCACTGCCGATTGAGCCGGAGCGGGCGCTGCCGAAGCCGCCGCGTTCTGCTGAGCGTTCTGCTGAGCCGCCATATTGTACAGATTTCCCGCGTTGATACCGCCCTGCTGCTGCGCCATGTTCATTCCCATAAAGCCGACCATTGCGCCGCCCGAATTGCCCGCAGCGGTCTTCATAGCTTCGCCCTGCGCCTGCGTAAGGTGCGCCGCCGCCATTCCCGGGTCGCGCATTACGGCGGTCTTCTGGAGATCCTTGATGAGCGCCTCGTCCTCGGCGGAGAGCGACGGCGGGTTCATATTGAACGAGCTTACCGCCATGCCGCGAAGCTCGCCCCACTTCTTGGACAGAATTTCGTTGAGCGCGTCGCATATCTCCATGGTGTGCGACGGGAGCATACTCGGGCGCACTCCCGTATCCGAGATCTTACCCAGAGCGGGCTGGAGCGCCGTAACTATCTCCGTCTTGAGCATACTGTCCATGGTGCGCTTGGGGTATGTATCGCCGAAGTTTCCGCAGACGTTGCTGAAAAACAGCACGGGATTGGTTATCCGATACGAATACTCGCCGTTGCAGCGCAGCGAAACGTCCACGTCCAGCCCGATATTCCTGTCCACAACGCGGAACGGGATAGGCGTTGCCGTTCCGAACCTGTTGCCCATAATTTCCTTTGTGTTGATGAAGTACACGCGCTGATCTTTAGGCGCTTCCCCGCCGAACGCGAAGCGCTTTCCTATCGAGTTGAACGTCGCCTTGATGTTCTCGCCGAGGTCGCCGTAGAAAATGCTCGGCTCGGAGGACGTGTCGTACACGAACTCGCCCGGCTCGGCGCAGACCTCCGCAACCTTGCCGCCGTCGATAATAAGCACGCACTGACCCTCGTTGACGTTGATTATCGAGCCGTTCGATATCACGTTATCGCTGCCCTTGGTGTTCGACGATTTGCCGCCCACGCGCTTCCAGCCGCGCGCCGCCAGTATCTCCGAGCTTAACGCGTCGCAGTAAAAATAGTCTCTCCATGAATCCGCCAATGCGCCCGAGAGCGCGCCTATACCCGCTTTAAGTAATCCCATAATAATTCTCCTTATTTAAATGGCAAAAGCTCGCACCGGCTCACTTCGTTCGCCTAGCCGAGGGCAACTCCTCCGGTCGCTACGCTCCCGCCGTCGTCACCCTCGCTTGCGACTTTTGCCGCTGCGGCAACGGCAGGCGACTGTCGGCTTAGAGCCTTTGCCGAAACAACGGTTTGTTGCTCTCGGCTTAAAGACCTTTGCTGCGCCGACTGTTTGCCGTTCTTGGCTTAACGTGCAAAGCCGCAAGGCGGCTTTTGATTTCCAATGTTATTATTTACATTATACAACATATCGCCGCGGTTGTCAAGAGGAAAAATAAGAGCGGAAGACCTGCGCCCTCCGCTCCGTAGCTATTTAATTAAGACGGATACTCACCCGTCAGCCCTTTAGTCCTCGTCAAGCTCCCCGACGGTATCGCGGATATCCTCCAATGTACTCTGGATATCGCCGAGCAGATCGTTTACCTGATCGGTCATAGCGTCAAGATTATCGCTTATCGCGTCGCCGAGCCTGTCGTTGAACTCCTCGCACACCGCCTCGGCTATCTCGTCGGCATTGTTCGCGCCGCACTGCACCACCGTTTCGGTTATCTTTCTGCGAAGCATATCGCAGGCGCTTTTTATGCTGCCCTCGACCATCTGCGGAACTCCCTCGAGCGTACCGTTGACCGCCGCAAGAGCGCCCGACATTCCCGCGAACGCGCTTGAAACTCCCGTCATTGCGCCGCTTAAATCGCGGTTCCCGGACTGCTCGTTATTCCCGTGCTGTTCACGCTGTTCCCTTTTAGCGCGGAGATTTTTGGTGCTGTACCATTGATTTGTAGGCCAGCCGTCTTGGAACACGATATTGTGCCGCTGCGGTCTCTCGTCCGCGAACTCGTCCACCGTATCGGGAATGTCCGCGTACTCGAACTTATCCTTAGCCGCCATCACCGTCATAAACGCGTACTGCGCCACGAAACGCAGCTCGGTGTACTCATTGTCTCCCGTGATGAACGGTATCTCGTACAGCTCCCAGCCGTTCAGCCGCTTTACGGGCTGTATGAAACTGCGGTTCAGATTGTAGGTATAACGGTTCTCGTGGTCGTTGTTGAAGATGACCTCAAAGCGGCAGACCTCGTTGTTGCGGTCGTTCTCGCCGCCGTTGAGCCAGAACGTGAACATATGCGGAGTGTTCTTCGCGAGCGTAAGCTGCTTTGAGCAGATCTCCGTCCAGTTCCACGTCCAGTTGCCTATCGTGAACGCCTCGGTGAGCGCTCCATCGGGACCCTCCATAAACGAGCGCGTGCCGGTATTGTCCTTGCAGTCCTTGTTGAACCGCCATTCGCGCGCGTTGAAGTACAACATTGTATAAGGCTGTGTCCTGTCCTCGTTTTGGGTGATTATATTGTTATTATCCATCTTTGTTTCCTCCGTAATTATCGTTACGTCGGACGCGTTAAGATGAATTTCACGATCGTTCACAAAACGTGCCCGACCTTTCTTTACCAGCCCCGCCGCCCTTTTCGGGTAGGTGGAGCCGACTTGTGTTCCGTTCTCATCATAGACAAGAACAGTCTGTTTCGCGGAATTGCCGTTTTTTTCCATGGGTGTCATCCCCTTTCCGTCGTATGACCGTTTTTTGTTATGAGCGGTGCTCCGAGTATATTATAACATATAATAATTAACTTGTCAAGAATTTTTTTACTCCCCTTGACAAATCCTGTGGTATGTGCTATAATTAGGAAGTAAATATTGCAAAGCTGTGACAAGAAACAGTAAGCGCGAAAGATATTCAGAGAAGCGGCGGTCGGTGCGAGCCGTTATATCCGAAGCGCCCAACCCGTCTTGGAGCGCGCCGCGAAATAAGCGGCGACGGTTTCTCCCGTTACGAGAAGCGAGCGGCATTGCCGTTCCGTGAGCGCGGTTTATCCGAATTCGGGTGGTAACGCGGGTGTAATTACTCGTCCCTTAACTGTTGGTTAAGGGACGATTTTTATTTTATGAAGAAGGCGCAAACCAAACACGCAAGCAAAGGCTCTAAGCCGAAAAGCAACAAACCAAAACACACGGCAAAGGCTCTAAGCCAAAAAACAACAGATTAAACCAGCAGCGTCAAAAGTCGGGAGCGAGCAGTGCGACCGAAGCGAAGCGGAGGGAGTGCTGCTCGGCTAAGCGAACGAAGTGAGCGGCCCGAGCTTTTGACTTTCAAATAAGGAGGACAAAAATGAAACTGGACAAACTAATCGGCGACAGATTTAAGGAGCGTCCGTCGGACTGTCAGATCGACAGCCACGCGCTTATGGTTCGCGGAGGGTATATCAAGTACGTGGCGAACGGCATATTCTCGAATTACCCGCCGCTGAAAAGGATAACGCGCAAGATCGAGCAGATAATCCGCGAGGAAATGGACGCTATCGACGGACAGGAGGTAATGTTCCCGGTCGTAATGCCCGCGTCTCTCTGGGAGGAGAGCGGACGTTATACGTCTATCGGGAGCGAAATGGTGAGGTTCACGGACAGAGGAAAGCAGCCGCTCGTTCTCGGAATGACGCATGAGGAGGCGGCGGTGCAGCTCGTCCGCGAGTACGCGAATTCGTACACGAAATATCCGTTTATGATTTATCAGATACAGACGAAGTTCCGTGACGAAGCCCGTCCGCGCGGCGGTCTTATCCGCGTGCGCGAGTTCACGATGAAGGACGCGTATTCGTTCCATACCTCGCAGGAGGATCTGGAGGAGTACTACAAGCGCGCTCACAAGGCTTACGAGAACGTTTACCGCCGCTGCGGCGCGCCAAACGTTATCTCGGTGAAGTCCGACAGCGGAATGATGGGCGGCTCGGTATCGCACGAGTTTATGCTGCTCACGCCTATCGGAGAGGACAGTATCGCGATATGCAAGCACTGCGGCTACACCGCGAACGTCGAAGCCGCGCCGTCAATAATCACGAACGTCCGCGGCGAGGTTTCCGCGGAGCTTGCCGAGGTGAACACTCCCGCCTGTCATACGATCGAGGAGGTCTGCAATTTCCTCAAAGCTCCCGTTGAGAAGTCGCTGAAAGCAGTTATTTACCAGAAGAACACCGACGACAGCTTTGTGGTCGTGTTCCTGCGCGGCGATCTGGACGTCAACGAAACGAAGCTCACGAACCTGCTCGGCTGCGATATCCACCCCGCCGTTATTGACGACGAATGCGGCTTAAAGGCGGGCTTTATCGGTCCCGTGAACCTTGTCGTCAACGGTGAGCATACCGTGCTGTTCGACAGCTCGCTTAAGGGCGCGAATAATCTCGTCTGCGGCGCGAACAAGGCGGACTATCATCTGACGGGTCTGGATATGGAGCGCGACTGCCCAAACGCCGAGTTCCGCGACCTCGCGAAGATAACCGACGGCGGCGTATGCCCCGAGTGCGGCGAAAAGGCGATCGGCATCTCGCGCGGAATAGAGGTCGGCAATATCTTCCAGCTCGGCACGAAGTACACAAAGTCAATGGGCATGACGTTCCTGGACAAGGACGGTAAAGAGCAGACCCCGATAATGGGCTGCTACGGTATCGGCGTGGGCAGACTTGCCGCGTCGGTCTGCGAGGCTTCTCACGACGATTACGGTCCGATCTGGCCTATGGCGATAGCGCCGTGGCAGGTTCATCTCTGCGCTGTAAGAGCCGACGACGAGCGCGTCAAGGCTGCCGCGGACAAGCTCTACGAGGACTTGCAGAATGCGGGCGTCGAGGTTATCTACGACGACAGGAACGTCCGCGCGGGCGTGATGTTCTCCGACGCGGACTTGCTCGGAGTTCCGCTGCGCGTGGTCGTAAGCCCCCGGAACCTCGACGAGGGAGTGTTCGAGCTGTCAAGCCGCGACAAGACCCTCTCCGAGAAGCTTAAGCCCGAGAACGCCGTGGAGCGGCTCAAGGCGCTTATTTCCGAGATGATCACAAAATAAAAAGGTCGGGAGCCGCATAGCTCCCGATTTTCTATTCGGTTTCAAATAATTTCGGATAGTCTGTTCTGCCGTCAAGAACGCGGTAAACCACCACCTTTTCCTTTTCATCAAGCACCCTATAAATCATAAGATATTTCTCAATAACGACCATACGGTATCCGGCTTTTGACATTTCATCGTCGGACACCGCGACCCCCGAATACGGCATAAATTGAATTTGCTCGCCCGCTTTTACGATTTTCTTTCTGATACGCTGTGCGCCGTTCTTGCTGCCAAACCTGATAAAATTTGAAATAATTTCGGCGATGTCCTTTCTTGCTGCCGGCAAATACTCGATGGAATACTCATTCTTCTTCACTTAGAATGTCCTCCATCATTTTGTCGATCTCCTCCAATGTATACGTCGGCGCTCCCGACATATACTCCTTTTCCGCCACTTCGACTGCGGCTTTCAGACGAACAAGCTCCTCATGCCGCTCGAACGCCTCTATGCTCATCACCACCAGATCGCCCTCGCCGTTTTTCGTGATGTAGATAGGCTCCTGCTTTTCGTGAGCCAGCTTGGATATCGACGGATAGTCGTTCCTTAATGTTGTCGAAGATTTTATGATCATCGTTACACCCCCTGTGTTTATTCTGCTGTTATTATACCATAATTCCGCAAGAATTGCAATAGGCTGAAAAAATTTTCTTCCACCCCTTGACAAAATCCGCTATATATGTTATAATCTCATTAAGATATCAGAATGATATCAACAGAGTGATTGAAAGGGTGTGTTTTTATGGAGAAGAACGCTGAAAAAACTTATACCTACGAGGAAAAGGAGCTTCACCCCGCGAACGGCTGGGCGGTGCTGTTTGTTACGCTGGCGGTAATGGTCGGGGCGCTGGTTCTGACTATCTGGGGCGCGACCGAGTCCACGGACGAATCGCCCTCGCCTGCCATTATAATCGGTATCATACTTATGGCTATCGGGTGGTTCCCGCTTATCGGGCTGAAAATTATCCGCCCGAACGAAGCGCTTGTGCTGACCTTGTTCGGCAAGTACGTCGGCACGCTGAAAAAGGAGGGCTTCTTCTTCATTAACCCGTTCAGCACGCCCGTCGGCGGCGGAAAGCTCTCGCTGAAAACCATGACTCACAACAACGAAAAGCAGAAGATCAACGACCTCTCGGGCAACCCGATCGAGGTGGGTATCGTGGTAACATGGCGCGTTGTGAATACGGCAAAGGCTGTGTTCAACGTGCAGAACTACGGCGCGTTTCTGTCGATACAGGCGGACACCACGCTGCGCGACGTCGCGAGATGCTACCCCTATGACAGCACGGACAGCGACGAGAAAACTCTGCGCGGCTCGTCCACCGAGGTCTCGGAGCGCCTTAAGGAGCTGCTTCAGGAGCGCGTCGAGATAGCGGGTCTGGAGATAATCGAAGCGCGTATCGCTCACCTCGCGTATGCTCAGGAAATAGCGGCGGCAATGCTGCAAAGACAGCAGGCGACCGCGATAATCGAGGCGCGCCAGAAGATAGTGGACGGCGCTGTCGGCATGGTGGAAATGGCGCTCAAAAAGCTGTCCGAGAGCGAGATCTGCGAGCTTGACGAGGAGCGCAAGGCGCAGATGGTGTCCAATCTGCTGGTGGTTCTCTGCGGAAACAAGGACGCTCAGCCTATCGTGAACAGCGGCTCGATCTATTAAGGAGGCGCGTATGTTCTCTTCGGAAACGATAGCCTCGCTGTTTATCGGCGGAGCGCTGGGTATTATTATCCCGGTCGGCGCGGCGGTCGTCTTTAAATTAAAGAACCGCGAAGCATGGCTGCCGGGCGTGTTTATCGGCGCGGGAACGTTCTTTGTGTTCGCGATGATACTCGAGCAGCTTCTTCACGCGGCAATGCTTCCGATCGTGCAGGGAAACGCCGTGCTGTACTGCGTTTACGGCGCTCTCGCGGCGGGAATATTCGAGGAAACGGGAAGATTCGCCGCGTACAAGACGCTGATGAGACGGCATTACTCGACGAAAAACGCCGTGCTTATGGGAATAGGTCACGGCGGCTGCGAGGCGCTGCTGCTGGTCGGCTTAAACTACATAACGTATGCCGTTACCGCGCTTTCGGTGAACGCTCTCGGCACGGAGCAGTTTATACAGATGAGCAGCGCGGGTAACGCCGAGGTCGCCGCGACCTTGCAGACGCAGCTCGAAAGCATTGCGGGAGTCGGCGCGTTCACTGCTTTTCAGGCGATATACGAACGCATTATCGCAATGACGTTTCACGTTTGTATGTCGGTGATAGTTTATAAGGCGGTATCGCAGCGCGGAAAAGTGTGGCTCTATCCGCTGGCGGTGGTGCTTCACGCCGTGCTTGACGTTCCTGCGGCGCTGTATCAGCTTGGGATTTTAACGAGCCTTCCCACGATCCATATCGCAATGACGGTAATTGTCGCGGCGGCGGTTTTCGGCACGGTTATTCTGGCGAAAAAGCTGCCGGATAAAGCGGAGCAATAAAGTCTTTCGGCAGTATACAAAGTTGCAGCCAAACCCGCTTTTGTCGACAAACAGGGGAGCAGCCATAAAGTCTTTTGGCGGCATACAGGGAAGCAGTGAGCGGAGCAAAGGCGAACGAGCGAAGCGAGGAGCCGTTTTCGAGCGAACGTGCAGAGCGTAACGGAGCGAAGCGAAGTGAAGCGGAGCACGGCTCGCCGAAATTGCGCAGCTTTTCAAATAAACACCGCTTTCGTCGACCTTTAGGGGAGAAAAAGCCGCTTTCGTCGACCCTCAGGGGTGCAGTCAAAGCGGAGCGCAAGCGAGCAGCGTTGTTTGCTCGGAGCGTTAAACGGAGCGAAGCGAAGTAGCGGAGAGCAAGCAATGCTGCTCGGCTAGCGAACGGAGTGAGCGGTGCGCGGAGCGCTTTCAAATCCATTAAGGCAAAAGCAGCCAAAAAACAAAATCAACATTCAGGAGGCGAACAACGTTTGAGCGACGAGGAAAAGAAAAACGCAAAAAAGCAGATCCCGCTTCGGCTTTCGTCGTCGCTGTACGCGGAGCTGATGAAGTGGGCGGAGGACGACTTCCGCTCGGTCAACGGACAGATCGAGTATCTGCTTACGGAGTGCGTCAAGTATCGGAAGAAGCACGGCAAGGACGATAAGGACGGTGACGGCAATGAGTGATAACGTGATCATAGCGGTGTGCAATATGCTGCTGCCGCTGACCATGCTCGGGCTGGGGCTGATCATCCGGCTGACGAAACCCGGCTACGGCGACGCGTTCGGGTATCGGACAACGTGGTCGCTTAAGAGCAAGGAAACGTGGGAGCGCGCTCAGGGGCTGTTCGGGGGGCTTTGCACTAAGGTGTATGCGGTGATATCGTTTGTTTCGCTGATATGCGGAATTATCCCGATAGTCGGCGGTTTTGACAAGGACGTATCGGGAATTATCGCGTGTATTCTGAACCTGGTGCAGTTTATTTCGGTGTTTGTAATTATCGGAATTACGGACGGGATAGTCAAACGCGAGTTCGACAATGACGGAAATCGTAAAGGCGGTGAGCTTGAATGAACGATTTTCTTGTTTTCACGGGCGGCATTGCCGTGCCGTTGGTTACGGTTATAACGGGGATAATTTTGTGGCGCAATCCTCCGTCTCGTAATGCCGTTTTCGGCTTCAGAACCAAGCGGTCAATGAGCGGCGACGAGCTGTGGTATTTCGCGCAAAGGTACTGCGGACGGCTGCTGACGGCGGTTTTCGCGCCGCTGACGGTAATAGCGGCTGCCGTAAGCGCGGTACTTCTCGGCAAAGGATTGGACAGCGACGGCAAATTCATCGCGCTTTGCGTGATGATCGGCGTTGAGGTTATCGCTCTCGCGGCGGTGAATATCGCGGCGGAGCTTCGGCTGAAAAAAGAGGGTGAGCGCCATGGGTGATAACACGTTCAATAATGTGATGTTCCTTATCGGCGAGCTTCCCGTGCCGATAATAATTATGGCGTTCGCGCTGTCAATGAAGAGATGTCCGCCGAATTTCGGCGAGAACGGCTACAACACCAAGCGCTCCCGAAAAAGCGAAGAAGCGTGGGAATTCGCCCAGACCGCTTACGGACGTTACGCTTCAATAGTGTTCGCGGTAATGTCGGCGCTTACGTTAGCCGCGGGCTTGACAGCGATTTTTCTGAATTTCGGCGAGACTGCGGGCTTTGTTACGTTTCTGGCGGTAACGCTGGCGCAGGTCGCGGTGCTGTTTATCACAATAGCCGTTATAGAACGTCAGCTCAAGGAGAAATTCGACGAGGACGGCAAGCCGAGGTGAGCTATGGAGGAGATATTTGAAATTATTTTCGAGATAATCATTGAGGGAACGGTCGAGCTTGCGAAAAGCCGCCGCGTTCCGCTGCCGCTGAGGATACTCGCGGCGCTGCTCGTGACCGCGCTGTACGGCGGCGTGATATTCCTTATCGTATGGGCGGGGCTTGCCGCCTTTAACAGCAGTGAGCTTAACGGCGGAAAAACGCTCGGAGTGCTGCTGTTTATCGCCGCCGCGGGATTAACGGGCGGAGTAATCCGGCAGGTGGTCAGGACGGCGCGCCGTCACGGCGATTGAAAGGACGGGTGACATCATGGAGGATTTTTTGAGTGAGCTGCTGAGCGAGCTGCTGGAGGGAGCCGTGGACGTTATCGACACCGGGTCGACAAGCAGCAGACTGCCGTTGGGCTTGAGAATCGCCTGCGCGGTAATGCTGTTCCTGTTTCTCGGAGGAGTGTTCGGCTTGATAGTTTTCACGGGCGTTATGCTCGTAAAACAAGACGGCTTGTGGCTGCTTGGGATACTTATGTTCGCGATAGCTGCGTTTATGCTCGGGTATCTGATATACAAGTTCCGCAAGATTTTCAACAGGCATAGAGATTAAGCAGCAAACCCGCTATTGTCAACATACAGGGGAGCAGTCAAAAAGTCTTAGTCGACATTCAGGGAAGCAGTGAGCGGAGCAAAGGCGAACGGAGCGAAGCGAAGAGAGCCGTTTTCGAGCGAACTTGCGGAGGGAGCGAACGAAGTGAGCGGAAGGAGCAAGGCTCGCCGAAATTGCGTAGCTTTTCAAATAAACACCGCTTTCGTCAACCTTCAGGGGAGCGCTTTTAAATAAGGAGGACAAAATGAGGTGGGAATATTTCCTTATACCCGCGATAATGATAATAACGGGCGTTATTATGCTGCTTATCCCGACAAGCACGGTGTTCGCCTACAAAACGAAAACGGCTTCAACCAACGAACGGACGCAGGAATTCTGCAACGTGCTTTCCGCGAGAATAATGATAGCGCTCGGAGCCGCTTCGGTGATAGCTCTCGTTCTCACCCGCAGCGCGGAACGGGGGCTTTTCGGGTTTAAAAACATGAGCGACTCGGTTATGCTCATTACGCTTGCGGCGCTTGTAATCTCCTTGCCGATAGTTAATTTCCGCTGCAGGAAAAAATTCCCGGAATTGTTTTCCAAGGACAAAAACGGCAAGCAATAATTCCCAAAATTCTCCGAGAATACCGCGCGGAAATTTAACCATAATATTTACAACGTCGCAAAGCGATGTTTCAGGGCAACGCCGCAGGCATTGTCCGCACAGCGATCTGCTGTAAAAAAGAAATCACAATTTCTTTCACGAAAGGAAGTAATTATTATGGGAACCGAATACGCAAACAAACACATCGGCTGCACTATCCACAACTGCGAGCACCACTGCTGCTGCGAGGATTTCTGCTCGCTCGACAAGATCGAGGTGGGCACTCACGAGGCGAACCCCACTGTCGTACAGTGCACGGACTGCCTGAGCTTCAAGGCTAAGCCCGGAGTTTCCAACAGCTAAGCGGCTGATATAAAGGTCAAAGGCGAGGTCTCCCCTCGCCTTTTTGTTATGCTTTTAAGCGGATTTTCCGTTTTTCGCGGACTCCGCCGTGCGAATATTCCCTTATCTGCGCGAAAACCTTTTTCCGCAGACACAGCACGGCGATCAGATTCGGTATCGCCATAAGCCCGTTGAGCATATCGGCGATTCCCCACGCGACGCTCATATTCACGGTCGCGCCGACCACCGAGAACGCGATAAACAGCGCGCAGAACGGCTTTTTCGCGCCGTCGCCGAACAGGAACGACACAGCCTCGCCGCCGAAATAGCACCACCCTATCACCGTCGAAAACGCGAACATCACCACCAGCACCGACAATATCGCCCCCGCGAACTTACCGAACCTCGCCGAGAACGCGTATTCCGCCAAGCCCACTCCGTTCAGCGGCTCGACCCTCGCGCCCGTGACGCGTCCGCTTTCGTTCGCGATTCCCGTTACCGCGATAATGTTCGAGTGCGTGATACCGCCGCCCGTCGCCGCTTCAATAAACTCGCCGCTAACCGTGTGCAGACGTATCGTTTCGGGCAGCTCGAAGCCGTCCGTTATCAGGCTTTCGCTTTCCGTCAGGCGGCAGTACTGCGTTTTTTCGCCAACGTCGATAACGGAAAGCTTCTCGGAATGACAGTTCCCCGTCAGCAAGACCAGCGCGGTCAGCGAACACATGATTATCGTATCGAAAAAGATCTCGAAAACGCTCCACATTCCGCATACCACGGGGCTTTTCACGCCGCTTGAGATATGCGCGAAAACGGACGTTCCAAGCCCCGCCTCGTTTGAGAACACGCCGCGCTTGAAGCCCATTGAAACCGCCGTCTTGACCGCCGCGCCAGCAATTCCGCCGCCTATCTGCGCAAGCCCGAACGCGGACTTCACGATATTCCCCAGCACGGACGGCAGCTCGCTCCCGTTCGCAATTATTATGTACAGACAGCCGATTATGTAGAACGCGCTCATAAAAGGCACGAGCCGCGCCGTAAACGCCGAGATCCGCTTCACGCCGCCGAATACGATAACCGTCGCCAGAACCGCCAGCACTATCCCCGTGACGAGCGGCGGCACTCCGAAGCTCGTGCGGAGCGCCTCGGACGCGGAATTCATCTGCGCCGCGTTGCCCATTCCGAAGCCCGCGAGAACGCACAGCGCCGCGAAGATCACCGACAGCGGACGCGCGAACGGGCGCGTTTTCTGGCTTTCGGAAAGCCCGTCGCGGATATAGAACATCGCGCCGCCCTTGAATTTGCCGTTCTCCTTGCGGCGGTAGAGCGTTCCGAGGACGTTCTCGGCGAAGCCCGTCATCATGCCGAACAGCGCCGACACCCACATCCAGAAAACCGCGCCCGCTCCGCCGACAGCGACAGCCGTGGAAACTCCCGCGATATTACCCGTTCCCAGAGTAGCCGCAAGCGCCTGACACATTGCCGCGAACGGCGTGACCGAATCCTTGTCACGCTCGTCCGACCGCGCGAACACGGTCGACCGCAAGATCTCGGGGAACCTCCGAAGCTGAAAGAACCCCGTCCGTACCGTGAACATCACGCCGGTAAACAGCATCAGGCACAGCATCGGCGCGCCCCAGACTATATTGTCGTTAATAAAACCTATTATCCTCATTTTACTCCCCTGTTTGTTGATTAAGACTTTTTGGCTGCTACCCTAAAGGTTGACGAAAGACTTAATGCCTGCTCCCCTTGGGGTCGACAAAGGCGGTGTTTATTTAAAAGCGCTCCGCGCACCGGCTCACTCCGTTCGCCTAGCCGAGCGACGTTGCAGACTTTACGCTTCGTTCGCTGCGCTCACTACGCTGCAAGTCTGCAGCGTCACTCGCTTGCGCTCCGCTTTCACTGCTCCCCTGTTTGTCGACAATAGCGGGTTTGGCTTGCCGCCCTGTTTGTTGACGAAAGACTTTATCACCCCCCTGTGCGCTGACTTTATTTTATGCTGCTAAGCTCTGCGCCCGGGTAAAACACCGCGAGAATCTCCCGCGCGGATTTGCCGCTTCTTGCCAGAAAATCCGCGGCGTTGACGCTCATTCCCTTATTCTCCCCCAAACCCAGACAGGTAAAGTAAAACTTATCCTCGGCGAACTCGACGCTTATCGCGGTGCTGCGCAGTCCGAGCGCCTTTTTCAGCGCGCCGCCCGTTATTTTGTCCTCGTTGAACGATATGTACAACAGCGTGCCGTTGTCCGCGTAGACCGCGCCATGAAACCATTTGCGGCAGTTCCCCGTTAATTCGCCGCTTTTGTAAAGCGCGGCGCGTACCTCATCGGGAGTGAACGCGGCGCGGCTCTCAAAGCCGTTTATCCCGATATCGCACGGCAGCGGCAACGACGGCGAGATAGGCGATTGATCGTCGGTTCTGCCTGCGGATATCATACACATCTGCGCGTTTATCGGCTCGCCGCCGTAGGTCAGCAGGAGCTTACGACCCTCGCGGACGGCTTCGGCGAGCTTCTCGTCCGAGTCCGCCGCCGCCGTGTACGGGAAATCCGCGCCGACCGTGAAGTCCGCGCCGAAATTCGCAAATCCGCTCTTTGTCGATATTGCGTACATTGCCCGTGAATTCATAGCGGCGGCTGCGGCGGTCAGCGCCTCCGTTTCGATATCTTCCCCGGTGAGCATTCCGCGCAGACAACCCTCCAGAAACTCGCCGTATTCCATGGTCAGTATCTCGCTGCTCCCCGGAACGTAAACGCTCACGCTGCGCGGCGCGGAGTATCTTCCCCGCCCGCTGACCCCTATCAATACGGCGATAAGCGCCGCAAGCAGCAACAGCGCTGCCGCGGAGACTATTGTTATTTTTTTCGGCATAGTAATAACTCCTTTCGGAATGGGGAATTTTGCTGCGCTTGCTTATAGTTCTTTTTTGTAGGATATTCCCCTTTGTTTCGTTAATTTTATTTAAAATGTCTTCTCACGGTTGCGAGAGGACACCCTTCGGGGAGGGGGGAAAACAAAATCCGACAAAAG